>JBBSNM010000037.1:0-25217 GCA_038232655.1 Propionibacteriales bacterium
TCCTGCGAGCACCTGACCGGACGGGTCGGCGCCGCCCCCGACGCCCGTACCCCCGAGGGCTGCGAGGAGTGCCTCGCGGACGGCACCAAGTGGGTGCACCTGCGGCTGTGTGTCGACTGAAGGCACGTCGGCTGCTGTGACTCCTCGCCGATGCACCACGCGACCCGGCACTACCAGCAGGCCGACCACCCGGTGGCCGCGTCATACCAGCCGGGGGAGAGCTGGCGGCGGTGCTTCGCGGACCGGCTGGCCCAGCAGTGAGCGGCACGGCTGCCGGCGCAACAGCCGACGCCGCCGCGGGCCACCCGGCTCGCCCAGTGCTGCTCACCGAAGACGACGATCCGTCGGTCTCGCAATCGGTGGCCCGCGACCTGCGCCGGGCGCTCAGCGGTTGCGCAGCCTGGTGACGGTGTCCTTGGTGGTCTCGATCGTCCGCTCGGGCGCCGACACCTTCTTCAGCCGCTTCACCCCGAGGAGCGCCAGCACGCCCGCCAGCAGCGCGTACACGGCGAACACGATGAGGAAGGCCAGCCAGGTCGGCAGGACGAGAGCGAGCGCGTAGGCCGCGGCGATCGACACCATCACCACCGCTAGCGCGAGCAGGAACGCGGCGACGCCGAGCAGTGCCGCCCCGACGCCGGCCGCCTTGGCGCTGAAGCGCAGCTCGGACTTGGCCAGCGCGATCTCCGCACGCACCAACGACGACAGGTGCGTGCTGGTGTCTGCGACCAGCCGGCCGATGGTGGGCTCATCGCCGGGCGGCAACTCGGCACGGTGCACACCGCCACCGGGGTCGGTGTTCTGCGTGGAGGTGGCAGACGCCTGGGGCGGGTGCGACATCGATGTCCCTTCGCTGTCTCGGTGGTGGCCGGACCAACCTTAGGGGGTGCGGACGTCAGCTGCCCTGCTGGTCGCCGTCGATCTGGTCGGCGCGCCGTCGAGCCTCTTCGGACTGGTAGACGTCGGGGATGCCGTCGTCGTCCTCGTCTCGGCGCTCCGCCTCGTAGATCGCCACGTGCACGGCCTGACGGCGCCGCAGGACCAGCGTGGCGAGCACGGCGGCAAGCACCGATGCGGCCAGCACCGCGGCCTTCGCCGTGGCGACCTGTTCGGGCTCGCTGCTGAACGACAGCTCGGCCAGCAGCAACGACACGGTGAACCCGATACCCGCCAGCAGACCCAGGCCCGTGACGTCGCTCCAGGCCAGCCGGGGGCTGAGCTCGGCGCGGGTGAACTTGACCGCGAGCCACGCCCCGCCGGTGATGCCGACGGTCTTACCCAGGATGAGTCCGGCGGCCACGCCGATCGCGACGGGAGAGGTGAGCAGGCTGCGGACGGCGTCGCCGTCGAGCGCCACACCGGCGGCCATCAACGCGAAGATCGGGATGCAGATCGATGCCGACAGTGGGCGCAGCCGGTGCTCCAGCCGCTCGGCCGGCGACTCCTGCTCGTTGTCGTCGTGTCTGACCCTGGTCACCATGCCGATCGCGACGCCGGCGACCGTGGCGTGCACCCCGGCCTCGTGGACGAAGAACCACACCGCAAGCCCGACGGGGATGTAGAGCCACCAGGCCGTCACCCGGCGCAGCTGCAGCAGCGCGAACACCGCCAGGAGCGCGCCGGCGACGAGCAGCGAGTAGAGGTGGATCTCGGCGGTGAAGAAGATGGCGATGATGACGATCGCCAGCAGGTCGTCGACCACGGCGAGCGAGAGCAGGAACGCCCGCAGCGCGGTCGGCAGCCGCGATCCGACGATGGCCAGCACCGCCAACGCGAAGGCGATGTCGGTCGCCACCGGCACGGCCCACCCGCCGGGGCGCCCGTCGGCGGCGACGACGTTGATCACGACGTAGACCAGCGCTGGGCCGATCATGCCGCAGACCGCTGCAACCACCGGCAGCACGGCTTCGGACTTGTCCGAGAGGTCACCGACGACGAACTCGCGCTTGAGCTCGAGACCGGCGACCAGGAAGAACACCGCGAGCAGCCCCTCGCTGGCCCAGTGCTCGACGTCCAGCTCCACCAGGCCGGGGATCGCCAGGTTGGTCGTCCGCAGCTGCTCGTAGGTGTCCCCGATCGGGGAGTTGGCCCACACCAACGCGATGGCGCTAGCCACGAGGAGGAGCAGCCCGCCGATCGTCTCCCGCCGGAGCACGTCGGCGATCGTGGTCCTCTCCGACAGCGACAGCCGGTGGAACGCGCGACGAGCGGCATCGTTGGGTGCGCTCACGTTGCTCCCATGCTCATCCAGCCGAAGGAGACGGCGTCGGGGAGTTAATGATGCCGTACCCGTCAATGGTCTGCTCGGTCGCCAGCGGGCCTTCGCCGCGCCCGAGTTGTCACCGTCTCAGTGCGTCAGAACGCAACGTGACGGTGACAGCTGAGGGTGCGTCGGGTGTGCGCGGCGGCGGCGCATAGGCTCTCCGTTCCCGCGGTGCTCGTCCCGGTTGGCCGTACGGCCGGGGCTCAGGCGTCGTCGGTGCTGGTCTGGTCCATCCCGGTCTTGATTTGGTCCATCACCGACGAGTCGGTCAAGGTGGTGACGTCACCCATGTCGCGGTCCTCGGCGACGTCGCGCAGCAGCCGGCGCATGATCTTGCCCGAGCGCGTCTTGGGCAGCTCGGCGACGACCATGATCGACCGCGGTCGCGCGATCGCTCCGATCTGCTTGCGGACGTGCGTACGCAGCTCCTCGACCACGCCGTCGCCGCCGTCACCGGCCTCCTCGACGAGGATCACGAACGCGACGATCGCCTGCCCGGTGGTGTCGTCGGTCGCGCCGACCACGGCCGCCTCGGCGACCTTGGGGTGCGAGACCAGCGCCGACTCGATCTCGGTCGTGGACAGCCGGTGGCCGGAGACGTTCATGACGTCGTCGACCCGGCCGAGCAGCCAGATGTCGCCGTCGTCGTCCTTCTTGGCACCGTCCCCGGCGAAGTAGCGCCCGGTGAAGCGCGACCAGTAGGTGTCCACATAGCGCTCGTCCTCGCCCCACAGGGTCCGCAGCATCGCCGGCCACGGCTCGGTGAGCACCAGGTAGCCCTGCGTCCCGTCGGGCACCGGGTCACCGGCGTCGTCGACCACCTCGGCGCTGATACCCGGCAACGCCCTCATCGCCGACCCCGGCTTGCCCGTGGTCACGCCGGGCAGCGGGCTGATCATCATCGCCCCGGTCTCGGTCTGCCACCAGGTGTCCACGACGGGAGTCCGGTCGCCGCCAATGTGGTGGCGGTACCACTTGTAGGCCTCGGGGTTGATCGGCTCGCCGACCGACCCCAGGATGCGTAGCGAGGACAGGTCGAAGTCCGCGGGGACGTCGTCCCCCCACTTCATGAACGTCCGGATGGCGGTCGGCGCGGTGTACAGCAGCGTAACGCCGTAGTCCTGCACGATCTCCCACCAGCGGCCCTTGTGCGGGGTGTCGGGTGTCCCTTCGTACATCACCGAGGTCGCGCCATTGGCCAGCGGCCCATAGACGATGTAGCTGTGCCCGGTGACCCAGCCGATGTCGGCCGAGCACCAGTAGATGTCGCTTTCGGCCTTGAGGTCGAACACCGCCCAGTGCGTCCAGGCCGCCTGGGCGAGGTAGCCGCCGGTGGAGTGCAAGATGCCCTTGGGCTTGCCGGTGGAGCCCGAGGTGTACATGACGTACAGCGGGTGCTCGGCGTCGAACTGCTCCGGCTCGTGCTCGGCCGACTGCCCGTCGACGACGTCGTGCCACCACCGGTCGTGCTCGTCGTCCCACTCGACCTCCTGGCCGGTGCGACGCACCACCAGCACCGTACGCACTCCCTTGCAGCGCGACACCGTCTCGTCGACGGCGGGCTTGAGCGCCGAGGGTGCCCCCCGCCGGTAGCCGCCATCGGCGGTGATGATGACCTCACAGCCCAGATCGTCGACCCGGTCCACGAGAGCGTCGGCGGAGAAGCCGCCGAAGACCACCGTGTGCGGGGCGCCGATGCGGGCGCAGGCGAGCATCGCGATCACGGTCTCGGGGATCATCGGCAGGTAGATGGCCACCCGGTCACCGGTGGCGACGCCGAGGTCGAGCAGCGCGTTGGCCGCCTTGCACACCTCGTCCTTGAGGTCGGCGTAGGTGATCGTGCGGGTGTCGTCGGCGGGCTCACCGACCCAGTGGATGGCGACCCGGTCGCCGAAACCGGCCTCGACGTGCCGGTCGACGCAGTTGTACGCCGCGTTCAACGTGCCGCCAACGAACCATTTGGCGAACGGTGGGTTGTCCCAGTCGAGCACCTGGTCCCACTGCTTGCCCCAACTAAGCCGTTCGGCCTGCTCGGCCCAGAAGCCGAGCCGGTCGTCTTCGGCTCGGGTATAGGTCTCGGCGGTGACATTGGCGGCAGCCGCCAGGTCCGCAGGTGGCTCGAAGCGCGGGTCCTCCTGCAACACATCGGTCGGTGCCGCGTCGCCGCCGGCCTGTTCGGTGGTCTTGTCGCTCACGTCCGGCTCCTTCGTCGGTTGTCGGTGCTCAGTGGCAGCCAACCGGGGAGCGGCGCTGGCCGCAAGAGCGGACGGCTAGTTGATCCCGGCAGGATGGGGACGGTGGCACTAGCCTGGGTGGTGATGACCACCCCATCGGCCGTATCCGAAGCCGCCGGTGCTGTCAGCCCTCTGCGCGACCATCTCGTCGCCGCGCGCCTCGCGGGATCGGTTGCCACGACCCGCGAGAACAACCTCGACCACTACGCGGCGATGGCCCGACGCGAGCCGTACCACCTGCTCGGCCTGGTTCCGTCGCGGCGATGGAGCAGCGCCGACGTGCTGGCGTTGATGGTCGAGCGCTGCGGCGTCGTCGCGGACCCCGATCATCGAGTCGGCACGGACACGATCGACCCGGACTTGACGATCGCGGGACTGGACGCGATGGGTGCCCGGCTGCAGGTTGCCGCCGAGCGGCGCGAGCGGGTGCTCGTGGCCACCGGCCACCCGGTCGGGCTCGGCCCGACCCACACGGCGGTGTTGCAGGCGCTGGCGGCTGCCGGGTGCACCGTGCTGACCCCCGCGGACGGCTGGCGGCACCCGGCCGCGTCCGACTACGAGCAGCGCACGGGCACGCTCGGATACCTGGACGGGTTGGGTGTCCTGCTCGGGTCGCACGGGCGTCCGGTGCACACCCACTCACCGCTGCCCGTGCAGGCAGCGCTCCGGGCATTGTCAGCAGCGGGGGAGCCGCCGCCGGATCTGGTGGTGGCCGATCACGGCTGGGCCGGCGGCGCCGGCCAGGCGGGCATCGACGCGGTCGGGTTCGCCGACTGCAACGATCCCGCGCTGTTCGTCGGCGAGGCGGAGGGCTGCATCGTCGCCTGCGTGCCCCTGGACGACAACGTGGCCCCGCACCTGTACGCCCCGCTCACCGCCTACCTGCTCGTCCGCGCCGGGTTGTCGACCTGAGCTGGTGGCATCCGGCAGCCTTCGCCGAGCGGCTTGCCGTGTCCGTTCGTACGATGGCCTCTCATCTGGCGCCCACGCAGACTGGGCGCACGTAGGCGCCCCGTTACCTGTTCCCAGGGACGCGGGGACCGGCCGGACGAGGGGGTTGGCATGCGCGCGCACGCTGCTCGCCGCGTCCTGTTCGGTCGGTGTGCGGAGGCCGGTTCCGTCAGTGCCGCCTGTCACGGCCTCGTCGACGACCTCTTCGATGCCGGGTTCGAGTTGCCGAGCGTGTACCTGCTGGTCGGCGACCGGATGCGTTGCCACGCCGCCCGCGGCTACTTCCAGGTCGTGGACGGGTTCCCTCCCGGGCACGGCGTCATGGGCGGGGTGATCGCCACGGGCCGTGCCGAGCTCATCCACGACACCCGTACCCGCCCCGACTTCATCGCCGCCATCCCGGGTCTCGCCGCCGAGGGCTGCTATCCGGTGCGCAGCGACGGCCGCGTCATGGGCGTGGTGAACGTCGAGTCGTTCACGCAGCTGCCGGCCGACACCAACGAGATCGTCACCGCGGCCGCCGAGCAGCTCGGGCAGCGCATCGACGAGCTCGGTGGTCTGCCGCAGCCGTCGCTCTCACACCGGCTGGCACGGATGGCGGTGGAGCTCACCGAGGCGTCGACTGTGTCCGACATCGAGCGGCGGACGCTGCTGGCCGCGACGGAGATCGCCGGGATGCCGTCCGCGGCGCTGGCGCACAAGGTGCCGCGCGGCGGGTTGACGGTCGCAACTCACGGGCCGCTGTCGACGGTGCTGGACGGGTGGGACCGCGCGGACTGGGAGCTGATGGCCTCCTGGATCAGCAGTGGGACCTCCTCGCACTTTCCCGGGGGTGACCTGGTTCCGGAGGAGTACCGGTTCCTGCGCAGGTCAGGGATCCGCGCGATGTCCGTGCTGTCCCTCGTCGTCGGGGGAAGCAGCGACGGAGTGCTGCTGGTCGCCGGCACCCAACCGGTGGCGCATGCGACGTTGGTGGTCGAGTGTCTGGAGGTGCTTGCCGCGCAGTCGGCCGCCTGCCTCGGTCTTGCACAGGCCAGGGACGAAGCCGCCCGTCGTGCCGACCATGACCTGCTGACCGGCCTGGGCAACCGGTGGAGGTTCCGTTCGACGGCTGCGGCCGCGCTCGGGCGCGAAAGCGGTGAGCTGGCCGTGCTGCTGTTGGACCTGGACGACTTCAAGAACGTCAACGACAGCCTCGGACACCAGGCGGGTGACGCGCTGCTGGTCACCTCGGGGGCCCGCATCGCCCAGCTGCTGCGTGCCGGTGACACCGTCTGCCGGCTAGGCGGGGACGAGTTCGTGGTGGTCCTGCCGGACACCTCGCGGAGTGCAGCCGCCGGCATCGCCGAGCGCCTGCTGGCGGTGCTGTCGCAGGAGTGCACGGTCGACGGCATGAGCATGCAGTCCACCGTCAGCATCGGGATCGCGCTGCGCAGCGAGCAGGAGCAGACCCCCGAGGAGCTGCTCAAGGCCGCCGACTTCGCCATGTACCTGGCCAAGGAGGCAGGCAAGAACCAGTACGCGCTTTTCGAGGCGGCCAAGCGGCTGCAGGTCCGCGAGCGGCTGGCGCTGGAGAGCGACCTGCGCTCCGCGCTCGAAAATGAACGCCTGGACATCGTGTACCAGCCGATCGTGGATGTCGCGTCGGGACGGATGGCGGCGGTCGAGGCGCTGGTGCGGTGGACCGACCCGGAGCGTGGTGTCGTGCCGGTCGAGGACTTCGTCACGCTCGCCGAGGAGAAGGGGCTGATCCGCCTGCTCGGGCGCTGGGTGCTGCAGCAGGCCTGCGGCCAGTTGGCGGCCTGGGACGCTGCCGTCGGCAACACCGACCTGCGGCTGGCGGTCAACGTGTCCTCCCGCCAGCTGGAGCAGCCCGGGCTGCTGGCCGACCTGGATGGCTGTATGAACGGCTCCGGTGGTCTCACCGCCTCGCGGATCACCGTCGAGATCACCGAGAGTGCGCTGCGGCCCGACGACGCCACGGCGAGGGCGACGCTGGACGCGCTGCGCGAGCGGGGGGTCGAGATCGCAGTCGACGACTTCGGCACGGGGTACTCGTCGCTGGCCATGCTGAGCTCCGCCCCGGTCACCCAGCTCAAGATCGACCGTGCGTTCGTCGGCGAGATCGACCGGGTCGGCGCCCACGCACCGATCATCGACGCCACCATCGCGATGGCGACCGGCCTCGGGTTGGACGTCGTCGCCGAGGGGGTGGAGACGCCGACCCAGCTGGCATACCTGCGGGCCAGCAACTGCCACTACGCGCAGGGGTTCGCGTTGGCCCGGCCGATGTCGGCGGCCGACATCGGGCGGCTGCTGCGGGGAGCCCGGCCGTGGGCGGGCATGTTCGCCGTCCGCGCCGGCTGAGGTCCCCACCAGGGGACGGGAGGCGCGGTGCCGCGAGGCGCCGCCGTCGAGTGCGGTGTTCGCGGTCACCGCGGACGGTTCTGGTGACCACTGACGACGCACTCGGTCACCGAACGGGCGACCCTGCTCCACGACGGCCGATCGGCGCTCATGCAGGGGACGGGTGGACTGGGGAAGGGTACGGGCGGGTCAGCATGCGGGCTCAGCGTTTGGCGACCAACCTGACGAGCAAGACGACGGTACAGACCACGGCAATGCCGACGAGGGTGCCGACGGCCAGGAATACCGACCCGACCAGCCACAGGTTTGCGTCCGGGGTCTTGTCGGTGGCGGCGTCGATCGACCAGACGACCGTGAGCACCGCGGTGACGGTCAGGGTTGTCACGACCGTCCCCCGGGCCGGGCCCCGCCAGGCGGCCACGGCGGCAACGATCACCAGCGTCAGCGCCAGCCCGATCACCTGCCAGCTCTGGTACGGCCCCTCGATCCGGTTCGTACCGGGTACCCGGTACTTCTGCTGGTCCCACCCGAGCCAGCCGAGGTTGGCCAACGCGGTCAGTGCCGCCACCACCGCCGCCGAGCCGAGAACGTGTGTGGCCCCGGGGCGCTGGCCAGGCGTGCGGCCGTCACCCGGCCCGCCCATGCGACCCCTCCCCTCGCTCGAGGGGCAGGATAGGCTCGGGCAGGTACGGTCGGCCCTGCGTTGGGCCGCCGCGTGCTGGGGCCTGCACGCTGGGGGGTGTCGGTCGCTGGAGCTCGGTGGGGTCGTGCTGCGCCGCGCCGGTGCTCAGCGGGTGGTGCTGGCCACGGCGTTCGCCACGATCATGCTGGCCATCACGGTGCTGGCGATGACCAGCCTGGGGTCTGCTCGGGCACGCCGAGCAGCGGCCGACGAGCCGACGGGCGCCCCCGCCCCACCGGCGGCCTAGCCGAGCCGCTGCTGTTGCCGCTGCTGTTGCCGCGCAGACGTCTTCGTCGGGCCGGGGCCGGTCGAGTGCGGCGTTCGCGGTCACCGTGGACGGACTCGGTGACCAGCAACGACGCACTCGATCACCGTCGGCGTGACCGTCGGCGCGTGATCGGGACGGCCGTGATCGGGCGCCGCGTGATCGGGCGCCGCGTGATCGGCACGGCCGTGATCGGGACGGCTCCCGATCGAGGGCGGCTCGCGGGTCAGCGTGGCTGCCAGCTGCCGCGGTCCAGGTCGAGCGCCTCCGGGGCGTGCAGCGACACCATCGTGCGGTCCACGCCCGGCGCAATCCGCCATGGGGTGAGCAGCGACCCGACGACCATCGCTACGAACGCGGTGGGCACCGTCCAGGCGGCGGGCTGGGCCAGCAGCGCACCCAGCCAGCCGGTTGCGTCGGGGTCGGCGATCACCAGCACAACCGCACCGCCGGAGGCGACACCGCCGGCGAGCAGCCCGGCCACGGCGCCCGCGTCAGTGAGCCGCCGCCACCAGATGCCGAGCACCAGCAGCGGGCAGAACGTGGACGCCGCGACCGCGAACGCGAGGCCGACCGAGCTGGCCACCGACAACCGCTGGGTGGACAGCGCGACCGCGAGCGGCACGGTCAGCGCCAGCATGGCCGCGATCCGGAACGCAGCCACCCCGCCGAGCCGTCGCCCTCGGCCCAGCGGCAGCCGCACCAGCACGTCCTGGCTGAGTGCCCCCGCGACCGACACGGTCAGACCGGACGAGGTGGACAGGAAGGCCGCGAACGCACCGGCGGTCAGCAGCGCACCTAACAAGTCGCCGCCGAGGCCGTCGAGCATCCGGCCGGGCAGCTCCAGCACCACCGCGTCGGCGCGCCCGGAGGCCACCAGGTCCGGCGCGTACAGCCGGCCGAGGCTGCCGTACACCGGCGGCAGCAGGTAGAAGACCGCCAGCAGCCCCAGCACGATCACGGTGGTGCGGCGGGCAGCCGGGCCGTCGGGGTTTGTGTAGAAGCGCACCAGCACGTGCGGCAGCCCCATCGTCCCAAGGAAGGTCGCCACCATCAGCGAGTACGTCTGGTAGAGGTCGGTCGCCGACCCGCCGGCCAGCGGCAGCAGCCAGTCGGCCGCCCCGACCCCGTCGGCTCCCGACGCCGGCGACGGGGAGCCGTCTCGGCGCCACACCACCAGCAGCACGACCAGCGGCACCAGCAGGGCCGTGAGCTTGAGCCAGTACTGGAAGGCCTGGACGAAGGTGATGCTGCGCATGCCGCCGGCCACGACGTTGAGTACCACGACGGCGGCCACCAGCACCGCGCCGGTCCAGGCCGGTGCCCCGGTCACGGTCCGCAGGGTCAGGCCGGCCCCCTGCAGTTGGGGCAGCAGGTAGAGCCAGCCGACGACGACCACGAGCGCGCTGGCGAGCCGGCGTACGCCGTGGGACTCGAGCCGTGCCTCGGCGAAGTCCGGGATCGTGTAGGCACCCGAGCGGCGCAGCGGGGCGGCCACCAGCACCAGCAGCACGAGGTAGCCGACGGCGAAGCCGACCGGGAACCACAGCATGTCGGCGCCGAAGGCGAGCACCAGCCCGGCGATGCCCAGGAACGAGGCGGCCGACAGGTACTCGCCGCCGATCGCCGACGCGTTCCACAGCGGGCCGACCGAGCGGGAGGCGACGTAGAAGTCCGACGTGGTGCGGCTGATGCGCAGGCCGAAGGCGCCGATGGCCAGCGTCACCACCGACACCATGGCCACCGACACCCAGCCGGTCGCCCCGCTCACGAGCGCATGACCAGGTCGGTGAACTGCTGCTCGGCCTGTCCGGCGCGGCGCGCGTAGGTCCACCCCACGAGCACCAGCACCGGGTGCACCACGACGCCCAGCAGCAGCCAGGGCAGGGGCAGCCCCAGCACCGAGACCTCGCCGACGCGGGGGGCCAGCACGAACACCACCGGCAGTGCGGCCAGCGGGCCCACGACCAGCGCCAGCGCGGTCAGCGCCAGCCGCAGCTGGGTGCGCAGCAACGAGCGCATGTAGACCTCGCCCAGACCAGTCTGCGCATCGATCTCCTGGGCGCCGCCCCTGGGCCGGGCGGCCGACGCGGACGTCCGCGGGCTGGTGATCCGAACCCGTTGCGGTCGATCGGGTCGGTCCTCCACCCTACGCACGCTACCCGCGCCGGGCCGTTTGCCCACCGACAATCATGCATCGCGGGGGCCGGGACCCCACCGATGCACGATCGTCTCCCACCCGGGCAGGAACGCGGCCGACAATGATGCTGTTGTGTTGCCGGGAGACCGCGCATCACCGTCCTGCCGGAGGAGAGCAGCCATGAGTCCGCCCCAGACCACCGATACCCTGCGCACCGAACCGTCACCCAAGCGAGTGCGAGCCCTCGTCGGGGGTGTCGTCGCCGCGGACACCCGCCGGCCGGTGCTGGTGTGGGAGAAGCCGTACTACCCCACCTACTACCTTCCCCGCGGCGACGTGCTCGGTGAGTTGGTCGACGTCGGTACGGTCGACGCCAGCTCGGACGACGGGTTGCGTGGTCAGCGGCGGCTGCACGACCTGGTGCTCGGTGAGCGGACCCTGTCCGGCGCGGCGTCGACGTACCCCGACTCGCCCGACCCGACCCTGCGCGATCTGGTGCGCATCGACTGGGCCGCTGTCGACCAGTGGCTGGAGGAGGACGAGCCAATCTTCGTCCACCCGCGCGACCCGTACAAGCGCGTCGACATTCTCGCCAGCTCGCGGCACGTGCGCATCGAGCTGGACGGCGTCACCGTCGCCGACTCCGGTCAGCCGCGGATCCTGTTCGAGACCGGGCTTATCCCGCGCTACTACCTGCCCTACACCGATGTGCGCACCGACCTGCTGCGCGACTCCGACACGGTCAGCCACTGCCCGTACAAGGGGTCGGCGAGCTGGTGGTCGGTGCAGGCCGGTGACACGCTGCACGACGGCGTCGCCTGGACCTACCGTGCGCCGCTGCCCGAGAGCCAGAAGGTGACCGGGCTGGTCTGCTTCTACGACGAGCGGGTGGACATGTGGCTGGACGGGGTGCGCCAGCCACGCCCGTCATCGCCGTTCGCGTGACCGACGGCGACGGCGGGTGTTGACGAGGGGTGATGCAGCGGCGGGGTCTGGGTGCCCGGTATGCATCAGCTGCTGTCGGTCGACCCGGTGCCGCGGACGAGCCGGTCGCGCAGCTCGCGTGCGCTTCGGCGGGCGACCTGCAGCTCGACCTGCCCACCCGGCCCGTCGCCCGGCACCACGACGCTGACGCGGCCGGCGTCGCTGCGCACCTCCACCACCCGGCCGATGTCGACGAGCAGGCTGCGGTGGATGCGCACGAAACCGGCATCGCCCCACCGCTCGGCCAGCGTCGCGAGCGGCACCCGCACCAGGTGCGTGGCCGTGCCGGTGTGCAGCCGGGCGTAGTCACCGTGCGCCTCGACCCAAGCGACCTCCGAGCGTGCCACGAAGCGCGTCACCCCGCCGCGCTCGACGGGGATGACCTCGTCGTCGGGCCCAACGGACGACCCAGCGGACGACCCAGCGGACGACCCAGGAGAAGACCCAGCAGACGATCCAGCGCCGGTGCCGTCGCGGCCGGCGGCCAGCCGGCGGACCGCCGCGGTGAGCCGCTCCGCGCGCACCGGCTTGAGCAGGTAGTCGACGGCGTCCAGATCGAAGGCGTCGACCGCATGCTCGTCGTGGGCGGTGACGAACACGACCCGGGGTGGGGTCGGTCGATCGGCCAGCAACCTCGCGAGCTCGAGCCCGTCCAGCCCCGGCATCGCGATGTCCAGGAACATCGCGTCGACAGCCCACGCCTCCAGTGCCTGGACGGCTTCTTCCCCCGACGCCGCGGTGTAGACCCGGCTGACGCGCGGGTCGCCGGCGAGCAGGAAGGCCAACTCGTCGCGCACCGGCTGTTCGTCGTCGACCACCAGCACCAGCAGGCCGGCATCCATGCCGGTCACCAGCCGGAGTGCAGCGGTCGACCCTCGTCGTAGCCGGCAACGCTCTGCACCCCGATCACCGCTCGCTCGTGCAGCTCGGGGACCGTGCGTGCCCCTGCGTACGTCGCCGCTGAGCGGATGCCCGCCGTGATCGCGTCCAGCAGGTCCTCGACACCGGGGCGGGCCGGGTCGAGGTACATGCGTGCGGACGAGATGCCCTCCTCGAACAGGGCCATCCGCGCCCGGTCGAAGCCGGCAACGTCTCGTGTGCGGTTGTTCAATGCCCGAGACGAGGCCATGCCGAACGACTCCTTGTACGGTCGCCCGTCCGCGGCGACGGCCAGGTCGCCCGGGCTCTCATGGGTCGCGGCGAACCAGGAGCCCACCATCGCGCTGGCGGCGCCGGCGGCCAGCGCCAGCGCCAGGTCACGCGGGTGCCGCACCCCGCCGTCGGCCCAGACGTGCGCGCCAGCGCCCCGGGCTGCCTCGGCGCATTCGAGCACCGCCGAGAACTGTGGCCGCCCCACCCCGGTCATCATCCGGGTGGTGCACATGGCACCGGGACCGACGCCGACCTTCACCACGTCGGCACCGGCGGCCACCAGCTCGCGGGTTGCATCGGCGGTGACGACGTTGCCCGCGACCACGGGCACCCGTCGCCGGGTCGCGGCCGCATAGGCGTCGCGGGCGGCCGCGACGGCGGTCAGCGCTTCCAGCATCCTGTCCTGGTGTCCGTGCGCGGTGTCGATGACCAGCACGTCGGCCCCCTGGTGCAGCAGCGTCTTGGCCTTGCCGGCCACGTCGCCGCTGATGCCGATGGCGGCCGCCACCATCAACCGCCCCTCGGGGTCGAGCGCCGGCTCGTACAAGGTGGCCCGCAGCGCACCGGTGCGAGTGAGCACGCCGCACAGCCGGTCCCCGTCGGTCACGGGGGCGAGCATCAGATGCCGGTCGGTCAGCGTCTCGAAGGCGGCGCGGGGCTCGGTGCCGGCCGGCAGGGTCAGCGGGTCGGTGGCCATCACCTCGTGCACCTGGGCGAATCGGTCCACCCCGCGTCCGTCGTGCTCGGTCATCACCCCCACCGGTGTCCGCCCGTCCACGACCACGACGGCCCGGTGCGCCCGTTTGGGCATCAGGTTCAGCGCCTCGCCGACGGTGGTGCCCGGGGACACGGTGATCGGCGTGTCGTAGACCGGGTGTCCGCTCTTGATCGCGTCGATGGCCCGCCCGACGACATCCAGCGGGATGTCTTGCGGCAGCACCGCGACCGCGCCCCGGCGGGCCACCGTCTCGGCCATCCGGCGCCCCGACACCGCCGTCATGTTCGCCACCACCACCGGCAGCGTGGTGCCGACGCCGTCGGGCGTGGTCAGGTCGACGTCGAAGCGTGAGGCCACGCTGCTGCGCGAGGGCACCATGAAGACGTCGCTGTACGTCAGGTCGTGCGCGGGGCGCTGGCCGGTGAGGAACTGCACGGCCTGCAGGTTACTCGCCGACCGAGGGGCCGGTGCGGCGTCGACCCCGGCGTGGCGTCGACCCCGGCGTGGGCCGCGCCCCGCAAGATCCGGTGGCCTCGTACGGTTGCCGGCGTGCGGGTGCTGCTGCTGGGGACGGGCCCGGCCGCCGGCTGGCCGGACGCCTTCTGCGACTGCGCTCGCTGCACCGGCGCGCTGCGTCGCGGCCTCGTGCGCCGGCCGACCAGCGTGCTGGTCGACGACGCGGTGCTGTTGGACCTTGGCGCCGAGACCGCCGGCGCGGCGCTGCGGGCGGGGCGGTCGCTGGCACAGGTCGGTGCGGTGCTGCAGGCCCACGGCGACGGCAACGACCCGGGGGCGCTGCGCGCGGGTTGCGTGTCTCGTGCCGGCGACCGGCCCGCACCGATGGTCGTGGGCAGCGCGAGCACGCTCGACCGCTGGCGCACACCGACCGAGCCGGGGTCGCCGCGGGTGCGCCTCGTCGAGGCCGCCGCCGGTGACCGGCTGGAGGTCGGCTCCGCGGCCGGTGTGTACGACGTCGAGGTGGTGGGAACCGAGTACGGTGGTCGGCCCGGGGGCGGTGGTCTGGGCTACCTGCTGACCGCGCCGGACGGGTCCCGGCTGCTGTATGCCACCGACCCGCTCTCCGAGCCGACTGGCGCCGCGCTTGGTGGCCGGAGGCTCGATGTGGCTTTGCTGGCCGCCGGCGGCGAGCAGGTGACCGCCGACGGCGAGCAGCCCGTTCGCGACCCTTTCGGCGACCAGCTCGGATGGCTGCGTGCGAGTGGTGCGGTGGACGACCGCACCGAGGTAGTCGCCGTGCGGCTGTCGCACCACCACCCGCCCGACGAGGACGACCGGCTCGCCGCGACCCGAGCGCGTGCGGGCCATGACCTTGAGACTGTCGCCGTTGGCGCGGACCGGGTGAGCGGAGCCACCGGGCACCGCACCCTGGTGCTGGGTGGCGCCCGGTCGGGCAAGAGCAGCACCGCCGAGCGACTGGTCGCCGGGCTGGGCGCCGGGTCGGCGACCGGCCAGGACCCGGGCACCGGGCCGGTCACCTACGTCGCGACCGGACCACCGGCGGCCACCGACACCGAATGGGCCGAGCGGGTGCGCCTGCACCGCGAGCGCCGCCCCCCGTCCTGGCACACGGTCGAGACCACCGACGTCGCCGGTGTGCTGTCGACCGCCACCGGGCCGGTGCTGGTCGACTGCCTCACCCTGTGGTTGACCGCGGTGCTGGACGCGGCCGGCGCCTGGGAGGCTCGACCCGGCTGGCGTGACCACCTCGACCGGGAGCTGACCCGGCTCGCCGACGCCTGGACGGCCGCGACCGTGCCGGTGGTCGCCGTGAGCAACGAGGTGGGTGCGGGGGTGGTGCCGCCCACCGCGGCCGGCCGGCTGTTTCGAGACGAGCAGGGACGACTCAACACCCGGCTGGCCACCACCGCCGACCGCTGCCTGCTGGTGGTGGCCGGTCGGGCGCTGGAGCTGCCACCGTGAGCACGGGTGGCACCGCCCTGGCCGACGGCTGGCGGCTGGCTGCGGGCACCCTCACCGCGGTGCCGGTGCGCCCGCCAGACCGGGTTGACCCGCAGGTCGCGGCCACGGCGATGCTGCTGGCGCCGGTCGTCGGCCTGCTGGTGGCCGTGCCGAGCGCGCTCGCGGGCTGGGCCCTGCTGGCACTTGGGCTGGGCTCCACGGCGGCGGCATTGGGCATCGTCGCCGCCGGTGCGCTCCTCACCCGCGGCATGCACCTCGACGGGCTGGCCGACACCGCTGACGGCCTGGCTGCCGGTCTCGACCGTGATCGGGCGCTGCAGGTCATGCGGCGCGGCGACGTCGGACCGGTCGGGGTCGTCACCCTGGTCCTGGTGCTGATCGGCCAGGTCGTCGTCGGCGGGCAGGTCGTCGACGAGCTGGGGGTGTGGGCGCTGGCGGCGGCGATGGTCGCTGCCCGCACCGTCTTGCCGGTGCTCTGTATCGCCGGCTGGGGTGCGGCGCGGCTGGGCGGGCTGGGGGCGACGGTGCTCGGCGTGGTGCCTGTGCACCCGGCAGCACTGGTTGGCACGCTCACCGCGCTCGGTGTCACCGGCGCGGTTGCGGCCACAGCAGTCCCCGGCGGGACGGCTGCCGGTCCCGGACTCGCCGGTGTGTACGCCGTACCCGCTGCCCTGCTCGCCGGTCTGGCGGTGGCCTGGCAGGCCCGCCGCCGGCTCGGTGGGCTCACCGGCGACGTGCTCGGCGCGGCCGTCGAGGTGGCGCTGCTCGCCGCGCTCGCCGCGCTCGCGGCAGCGGCCTGAGCCTCAGCTGAGGACCCCCGGGGCGAACTTCGGCACCCGCACAAGCACCCTCGTGCCCGCGTCGAGGGCGGTCTCGACCACCAGCCCGTACTCGTCGCCGAACACGGTCCGCAGCCGTTCGTCGACGTTCGCGAGCCCGACGGAGTCGGCGCCGGCGTCGCCGGCGAGGGCTCGGCGCATCGCGTCGGGGTCCTCACCGACCCCGTCGTCCTCGATGGTGATCAGCGCGTCCGCACGGTCGTCCTCCGCGGTGATGCTCACGTGTCCGACGCCCGCCTTGCGCTCGAGGCCGTGCCGCACGGCGTTCTCGACCAGCGGCTGCACCGACAGGAACGGCAGGCGCACGGGCAGCACCTCGGGCGCGATCTGCAGCCTGACAACGAGCCGGTCACCGAACCGCGCCTGCTCGAGCACCAGGTAGCGCTCGATGGAGCGCAGCTCCTCGGCCAGCGTCGTGAAGTCGCCGTGCCGCCGGAAGGAGTAGCGGGTGAAGTCGGCGAACTCCACCAGCAGCTCACGGGCCCGCTCGGGGTCGGTGCGCACGAACGAAGCGATCGCGGTCAGCGAGTTGTAGACGAAGTGCGGGGAGATCTGCGCCCGCAGCGCCCGCACCTCGGCTTCCATCAGGGCCGTGCGTGACTTGTCGAGCTCGGCGAGCTCCAGCTGGCCGGACACCCACCGGGCGACCTCGGAGGTGGCCCGCACCAGGCTTGCGGAGGTGCTGTCGGTGAGCGCCACCAGCGTGCCCACCACCCGGTCCTCCACGACCAGCGGGGCGATGACGCCGCCGCGCAGGTGGCACCGGGCCCGGGCGCACCCGAGGTCGTCGTACGCGTGGGTACTGCCGGAGGCCAGGGTCGCCGACGCCAGCCCGACCACCTGCTCGCCGTGGTGGCTGCCGCTGCCGTCCCAGGCCAACACCTGTTGGCTGTCCGTCAACGCCACCGCCGAGGTGCCCAGCAGCGCGCGCAGGTGCCTGATCGCCCGCTCCGCGCTTGGCGTGGTGAGGCCGGCGCGCAGCGGTGGGGAGGCCAGCGAGGCGGTGTGCAAGGTCGCGAAGGTGGCCCGATCGGACGGGGTGCCCAGGTCGCGTCGGTTCCGGCGACGTGACCAGACCGCCAGCCCGACCACCAGCACCGCGGCGAGCGCCGCGATGGCGAAGCCGCTCAGGTCGCCCACCCGCAACGCCTCAGTCCGCGAGCCGGACGGCCCGCAGGCAGTGCGTGAAGTAGGGCATCTGCAGGCCGAGAACATCACCGCGCTGCCGCTCGTACAGCTCGTCGACACGGGCCAGCACATCCGCACGGTCGGCGCGGTCGAGCACGGCGATGTGCGACCGCGACAAGACCAGGTCGGCCAGCCCGGCGCGGTCGACCGGCTGGTAGAGACGGAACCGCTGCCACTGCACCGGCCCGAAGCACCCCGCCAGACCGAGCCTGCCACTGGGGTCGGGCAGCGAGTTGTCGCCGCCGATGATCTCGCCGAGCCGCCGCACCCAGGGGACGGACTCGTCGCGCGTGTTCCACACCATCGACAGCACCCCGCCGACCTTGAGTACCCGGGCGAGCTCGGGCACGGCACGCTCGTCGTCGAACCAGTGGTACGCCTGACCGATCGTCACCACGTCCACGCTGGCCCGGCGCAGCGGGATGCGCTCGGCCGTTCCGGCCAGCACCACCAGCGCCCGGTCGGCTGATCGGCGTCGCAGATGCCGAAGCATCGGCAGCAGGGGGTCGAGGGCGACCACGGTGTGGCCCGCCGCCAGCAGCAGCCTGGTCAGCGCACCGGTGCCGGCACCCACGTCGAGTACTCGGGACGTGGAGGAGCCGGTCATGAACCGGACGGCCCCGTCCGGATACGCCGGACGCGCACGGTCGTAGGCGTCGGCCACGCCGGCGAACGAGCGGGCGTGGGTGATCCGCTGCCAGTCGTCCATCGCGGCAGCAGGCTAGCAACGTGCACGCCGGTGCCGTCCGGTCGGCTGACTATTCTGCAGCGGTGTCGACGCCCACCCCGGACCCGCTGGCGGAGCTGGCAGCTCACGTGGGGGTCAGCTCGGCGATGGCGGCCGCCAGGGACGCCGTGGATGCGCTCCTGCGTGACCGTGGGCTGCGACGCAGCGGCCCCGCCGACACCGTCGAGGCGCTGCTGCGGGGCGCCGCTGCCAACGCGGCGCTCGAGGGCAGCACCTGCACGCTCGCCGACCTGCGCACCGGCCGCAGCGACCCACCGGCGGCGGCCGCCATGCGGGTGTCGGCCGAGCTGGTAGGCCTGCTGCCCACCTGGCAGCACAGCCCGCTGCAGGCTCTCGCCCGGCTGCACTCGCTGGCAGCCGACACCGACGACGACTCCCGTGGGCGACCGGTGTCGGCCGACGGCGCGCAACGACTGCGCGGGGTGAGTCAGCTGGTGCTGCGCGGCACGGCCGCACCCGCCATGGTGCTGGCGGCGGTCGTGCATGCAGAGGTCGCCACCGGCGGTGCCTTCGGGGCACGGGCCGGGCTGGTCGCCCGCGCCGCCGAACGGCTGGTGCTCATCGACACCGGCGTCGACCCGCCGTCGGTCACCGTTCCGGAGGCGGGGCATGCGCGTTCCGCGCACGCCTACGCGGCCGGGCTGGCCGGGTACTGCGACGGCGGGCCGGTCGGGGTGGTGGGCTGGCTGCTGGCCGCGGCCGACGCGTACAGCCACGGGGTCGAGTGCGCCTCGCTGCGCGCTGGCTGAGGCGTGCCACGACGTGCGAACGGCGCCACCGCGCAGGTGGCGCCGTTCGCTGGCACGGTGCGTGGCTACCAGGCGCGCATTCGTATCGTCGCCTCGGGCCGGAGCCCGAGATGACTGCCCTGTAGGAAGGGTGGTCGCCGCGTGGGTACCGGTGCAACCGTGTCAGTCTGGAGTTGTCTGGTTCCTTTGTACGCCGCTCAGCGGCTCAGGGGAAGGGGCAGTCGGCGTGTCCAGGTCGAGATCCTCGGTCGCTGCCTGCGCCGCCGGGCTCGCAGCCCGATGGCCACCGCCGTCGCCGCGATCATCACACCCCCGAGCGCCACCCACGTCGGGCGTGAGCGCAGTCCCACCCTGGCCCGCAGCTCGACCGGGGTGTCGAAGCGCAGCACCGGCCAGCCGCGCTCGGTGGCGACGCGGCGCAGGGCACGGTCGGGGTTGACCGCGTGCGGGTGGCCGACGGCGGCCAGCATCGGCAGGTCGGTCTCGGAGTCGGAGTAGGCATACGACGCGGCCAGGTCGTAGTGGTGGCGGCGGGCGAGCTCGCGGATGGCCGTGGCCTTGTGCGGGCCGAACGCGTAGAAGCCGATCTCGCCGGTGTAGCGGCCGTCCTCGACCGTCATCTGGGTGGCGACCACATGGTCGACACCGAGCAGCTCGCCGATGGGTTCGACCACCTCGAAACCGGACGTGGACACGATGATCACGTCGAGACCGGCCGCCTGGTGGCGCTCGATCAGGCCGACCGCCTCGTCGTAGACGAGCGGGTCGACGATCGTGTGCAGCGTCTCGGCGACGATGTCGCGCACCGTCTGGACGTCCCAGCCGGCGCACAGCGCGGACAGGTACTCGCGCATCCGCTCCATCTGGTCGTGGTCGATGCCCGAGCGACCGAACACGAACTGGGCGTAGGCGCTGCGCAGCGCTGAGCGGCGACTGATCAGGCCGCCCTCGAAGAAGGCCCGGCTGAACGCCAGCGTGCTCGACCTGGCGATGATGGTCTTGTCCAGGTCGAAGAACGCCGCCGGCCGGCCCCCCGCCTCCGCCGTTGCGGCGGGGGCGGGCTGAAGGTTGACGTCGTCCACGATTTCGACTCTAGCCCCGTGCGCGGACTGCCCGCCCGATCATCCACAGGCTCGGCGACGGACATGCACTGTCCACAGCCGACGCGCGCCCCGGCACCGGACCCGGCTGCGACAGACCACGATGCGGCCATGAGCAGATCGACGAGGGCGAGACCGCCGCAGCAGGTGACACCTCCGACCTCGGGTCCGCTGCTGATCAGCAACGAGGAGTCGATCGTCGACGAGGTGCAGCGCCTGGGCGCCGCGGCGGGCACGGCCGTGCAGGTGCGGCGCAGGCCCGCCGACCTCCGCAGCGCCTGGCTGGCCGCGTCCACGGTGCTCGTGGGGGCCGACGTCGTGGCCGACCTGATCGACCACCGCCTGCCGCGGCGCGACCGGGTGCTGCTGATCACCGGCAGCGAGCCCGAGCCGACCAGCTGGCGGCGTGCCGTCGAGGTGGGCGCTGAGCAGGTGCTGTCGTTGCCGGCCGACCGCGAGCAGCTGGTGGCCCTGCTCGACGCCGACGGCGCAGCCGCCGATGGTGGCGTGTTGGTGTCGGTGACCGGCGCCTGCGGCGGCGCCGGCGCCTCGGTCTTCGCCGCCGCGCTGGCTTCGACCGCGGGCCGCCGCGAGCGGTCGGCCGTCCTCGTGGACGTTGACCCGTGGGGTGGCGGGGTGGACCTACTGCTGGGCGGCGAGGAGGCGCGCGGGCTGCGCTGGCCGGACCTGGCCGCGACCAGCGGCCGCCTCAACGCCACCTCGCTGCGTGAGGTGCTGCCCGTCGTCGACGACGTCGCCGTGCTGTCGTGGGGCCGCGCCCGTCCGGTGCCGGTGTCGACCGGCTCGCTGCGCACCGTGCTGACCGCCGCCCGCGACGGTCACCGGCTGGCGGTGGCCGATGTTGCCCGCCGTGAGGACGACGCCGTTCTCGAGGCGCTGGCGCTGGCCACCTGCACGCTGCTGGTGGTCCCGGCCCAGATCCGGGCGGTGGCGGCCGCGCGGACGCGGCTCGGGCTGCTGCGCGAGGCCACCGCCGACCTCCGCCTCGTCGTGCGCGGCGCCCCGGCGGGTGGACTCGACGCCGACGAGGTGGCCACCGCTCTCGAGCTGCCGCTGGTCACCGCGATGCGCCCCGAGCGCCACCTCGCCGGCTGGCTCGACCAGGGGCTCGGCCCGATCCGCAAGCCACGCGGCCCGCTCGCCAAGGCCTGCCTGGCCACCCTGGCGGCGCTGCCGCCGGCGGAACGGGGCGCGGCATGAGCCTCCCCGACGCCGACCTGCTCGAACGTGTACGCACCGGGTTGGCCGGACGCGGCGCCACGGTCGACGCCGCGCAGGTGGCGTCGGTGCTGCGCGACGACGGCCGGGTCGTCGGTGATCAGACGCTGCTGGCGCTCGTCGACGCCCTCGACCGCGAGTCGATCGGTGCCGGGCCGCTCGAGCCGCTGCTGCGCGAGCCCGGGGTCACCGATGTGCTGGTCAACGGTCCCGCGCAGGTCTTCGTCGACCGCGGCGGTGGGCTGCGACCGGCTGCGGTCACCTTCCCCGACGACGCCGCCGTACGCCGGCTCGCGCAGCGCCTGGCCGCCGGCGGCGGGCGCCGCCTCGACGACGCCAGCCCGTTCGTCGACGTGCGGCTGCGCGACGGCACCCGCCTGCATGCGGCGCTGGCCCCGGTCGCACGACCGGGCACGTTGCTCAGCCTGCGGGTGCCGGCCCGCCGCGTCTTCACCCTCGACGAGCTGGTCGACAGCCGGCTGATGCCGCCGGGCGGGGGGCGAGTGCTCGGCGACCTGGTCTCCTCCCGGACGGCGTTCATCGTCACCGGCGGCACCGGGTCGGGCAAGACGACCCTGCTCGCCGCGTTGCTGTCACGGGTGCCGGTCGACGAGCGCATCGTGTTGGTCGAGGACAGCGCCGAGCTGCGACCCGAGCACCCGCACGTGGTGGCGCTGGAGTCCCGCCCGCCGAACGTCGAGGGCGCCGGGGACATCACGTTGCGAGATCTGGTCCGCCAGGCGCTGCGCATGCGCCCCGACCGGCTCGTCGTCGGCGAGGTCCGCGGCGCCGAGGTGGTGGACCTGCTGGCCGCCTTGAACACCGGCCACGAGGGCGGGTGCAGCACCGTGCACGCCAACTCCGTCGCCGACGTGCCCGCCCGGCTCGAGGCGCTGGCGATGACCGCCGGCGTCGGTCGCGAAGCGGTGCAGGCGCAGATGCTTGCCGGCATGCGCGTGGTCGTGCACCTGCAGCGCGGCGGTGATGGCAGCCGGCGGCTCGCCGAGGTGGGGGTGCTGTGTGCCGCCGCCGGCGGACTCGAGTGCCTGACCGCGCTGGCGGTCGACTCGCGCGGCCGGCTGGTGCCTGGACCAGCAGCCAGCGAGCTGGAGCGGCTGCTCTACGGCGCGGCCCCGTGACCGCACCTGCCGGCAACCTCACGGTGGGCGTCCCGGTCACCGGGCTGGGGGTGCTCGTCCTCGCCGTGCTAGGCGCGGCTGCGCTCGACTGGCTGCTCACCGGTCGGGTGACCCGGCGCCGTGCTGACCGGCTGGTCGGCGAACGCGCGCCGGTGCCGGGGGCGCCCCTCGGGGGACGCAGCTCTCTCGCCGGGTGGCTGGCCGGCCCGCTCACATCGTGGCCGACGGCCGGGTCCCGGGGGCAGCTGTCACCCGGATCGGCGCCGGCGCGGCCGGCGCTCGCGTCGGCGGGCGTCCGGCTGGCCGCAGCCGCGGGGCTGGTGGTGGTGGTCGTCTGGGTGCTGGGCACGACGGCCCTGGGACTCGGCCTGCCCGGTCCGAGCGGCGCCGTCCTCCTGCCGCTGGCCGGCAGTCTGGCGCTGACCACCAGCACCGCCGGCTGGCTGGCCGCGCAGGCCAGGGCACGTCGCCGGTCCGCGCACGTCCGCGCCCAGGTCGTCGAGGCCTGCGAGGCGCTGGCGTCCGGGCTGCGGGCCGGGCTGCCGCCCGAGCGCCTGCTCGGCCGCGCGGCCGACGACGTCTCCCTGCTCGTCCCGGCGGCCACCGCCGCCCGCCTCGGCGGGGAGGTCGGCCCCGCCCTGCGCTCGGTGACGACGACGCCGGGCGCCGAACGACTGGCGATGCTGGCTGCCGCCTGGGACGTGGCCCGCAGGTCAGGCGCCGGTCTCGCCGACGTCGTGTCCAGGATCGCCACCATGGTGCGTGCCGACGCCGGCCGCCAGCGCCAGGTCGACGCGGCGCTGGGGGGAGCGAGGTCGACGGCACGACTGTTCGCCGTCTTGCCGCTGCTCGGCATCGCGCTCGGCGCCGGCATGGACGCCGACCCGGTCGGTGTGCTGACCGAGTCGGTGGTGGGGGCGTGGCTCTTGTGCCTCGGGACCGCGCTGGCATGCCTCGGCCTGGTCTGGGTCGAGCGGCTCGCGGCGAGTGCTCGCCAATGAGTGACCCCACCCGACGCCTCCAGCTGCTCGCGAGCAGCGCCCAGCCGGGCGCACCGAGGTCGCTGCAGGCGTGGGCGGCTACCGCCGCCGCCCGGGGCGCGGTGGCGGTGCTGCTCGGTGTCCAGCTCGCGCTGATGCTCGACGGTGCGCTCGGGGTCGTCACCGGGTGCGTCCTGGCGGTCCTCGTGAGTCGCTTGCTCGCACGGCTGGAACCGCTCGCAGCCCGCCGTCGTCGCGAGCGTGTGCACGCCGACCTGCCGCTGGCGGTCGACCTGCTGGTGGCCGCGCTGCGGGCCGGCCGGCCGGTCGTGGTGGCCGTATCGGTCGTGGCCAGCGCGGTGGGCGGCCCGCTCGGCGCCGACCTCGGCCGATGGGCCGCCCGCCTCGAGCTCGGGGGCGAGCCGCGGCTGGTGTGGGCTGAGGTGGCGGCCGATCCACTCCTCGGACCGGTCGGTCGGGCGATCGTGCGCGCCGGCGACACCGGCGCGCCGGTGGCGGATTCTCTCGAGCATCTCGTCGACGACCTGCAGCGCGACCGGGTCATCGACGCCGAAGAGGTCGCCCGGCGGGTGGCGGTGCGCTCGGCGGCACCGCTGGGGCTGTGCTTCCTGCCCGCCTTCGTGCTCGTCGGTGTGACACCGACCGTCATCGGCGCGTTCTCCACCCTGCTCGGCTGATCGCCCTGCTCGGCTCTGCTCGGCCCTGCTCGGCCGATCGGCTGTGCACACCCCGCCGCGGCGGCGCGGCCATCCCCAGCCGGCCGTCTCGGCCACGCCACCCGCACCCCTCCCGGCCCAGTCTGTCCACGTCACAGCAATCACGTCCCGCGTCAAGCGGGGCAACCGCCATGGAGGTTCACCATCATGCAAAGCCCCATCACCTGGGTCGCCCGCCGCGCGGGCAATCGCGACGAGCGCGGGATGACCACGTCGGAGTACGCCGTCGGCACCGTCGGTGCGTGTGGCGTCGGCGGGATCCTCTACACGCTGGCGACGTCCGGCTGGTTCAACGACCTGTTCAAGAACGTCATCAACGACCTGCTCGACGTGTTGCCGTTCTGACCCCGGACCGCCGCCGGGGGTGTCCCCCGCCCCCCGGCGGCCACCGGTCCAACACCACCCAGGCTCTTGCCTGCCGCCCGATCCCTGGAGGCTGCCATGCGTCTTTCCTCTCGGAGTGGTCCCATCGCTCCGCGCCGTCAGGAGCGTTCGTCGAACGAGGTGGGCATGGTGACCAGCGAGTACGCCACCGCCGCGGTCGGCGCGAGCGCCGTCGGGTGTGTTCTCTACCTGCTGGTGCGCAGCGGGTTCCTCACCGAGCTGATCCAGAGCATTCTCGACACCATCCGCATCATCACGACACCCGTGCTGCCGTTCCCGGGGCTGATGTGAGCGTCCTGGCCGAGCCTGCGGCCAGGCTCGATCGCGACCATCGGCAGCCGGCCCGCTGGCTACGCGGATCTACCGGCATGGTGACCGCGGAGGCCGCGGTCGTGCTGCCGGTGCTGGTGTGCGTCA
>JBBSNM010000038.1:0-25122 GCA_038232655.1 Propionibacteriales bacterium
GCGACTGGCCGCGCGCGGAGGCGATGTCGTTGAGCGCGCGCACGTGACCGAGGTTCTCCTCGGACAGCATGTCGTCGTCGATGGTCTTGCCCTGCCCCGCGCGGGAGTCCGCGGGCACCCCGTCGAGGTAGCGGTCGGTGAGCAGCCCCTGCGCCAGCGGTGAGAACGCGATGCACCCGACACCCTCGTCGGCCAGCACGTCGAGCAGGCCGTCGTCCTCGATCCACCGGTTCAGCATCGAGTACGACGGCTGGTGGATCAGCAGCGGCGTGCCGAGCTCACGCAGGATCGCCGCCGCCTCGCGGGTGCGTTGCGACCCGTACGACGAGATGCCGACGTAGCGCGCCTTGCCCTGGCGCACGGCGGTGTCCAGCGCACCCATCGTCTCCTCGAGCGGGGTGTCGGGGTCCACCCGGTGGCTGTAGAAGATGTCGACGTGGTCCAGTCCCATCCGGGCCAGCGACTGGTCGAGGCTGTCCAGCAGGTACTTGCGGGAGCCGTGGTCGCCGTACGGCCCAGGCCACATGTCGTAGCCAGCCTTGGTGGAGATCACCAGCTCGTGCCGCAGCCGGGCGAAGTCCTCGCGGAACAGCCGGCCGAAGTTGATCTCGGCGCTGCCGTACGGCGGGCCGTAGTTGTTGGCCAGGTCAAAATGGGTCACGCCGAGGTCGAAGGCGCGGCGCAGGGTGGCCCGCTGGGTCGCCAGCGGCTTGTCGTCGCCGAAGTTGTGCCACAGCCCGAGCGACACCGCGGGCAGGTCGAGCCCGCTGCGACCGCAGCGGCGGTAGGTCATCGAGTCGTAGCGGTCACCGGCGGGGAGGTAGGTGTCGAGCACGTCCATGGGCTGGAGTCTGCCCCAGGCTCGAGAGGTCAGTCGCGGCGCGTCGACCCGGTCAGCACCAGCACGGTCCGCAGACCCGCCTCGAGCCCGGCCTTGATGTCGGTGTCCATGCGGTCGCCGATCATCATCGTGGTCTCCGAATGCCCGTCGATGCGGTTCAGTGCACTGCGCATCATCAGCGGGTTGGGCTTACCGACGAAGTACGGGTCGACACCGGTCGCTCGGGTGATGAGCGCTGCGACCGCCCCGGTCGCGCCTCGAACGAGTACGTCCTGGTCTCCCCCAGCACCACATAATCGGGGTCCCGGTCGGTCAGCACATAGCCCACCTCGTGCAGCGCGGTGGTCAGACCGGCCTCGCGATGAACTCGGCGGCACCCGGGATCGGCGACTCCTCGCGCACGAGCACGCCGTCCATGTCGGTCAGCCATGTACAGCCATCATGGGCCGTCCGTGGGACTGTGCACGAACGCCGCCGGCGCGAGACAGTGGCGGCGTGAACGACATCAACGTGAACACGCCGTCGGCGAGCGACGTCAAGGACACCAAGGCGCTGGGTGCGGGGATGCGGGTGGGGCTGGTCGCCTACGGCGCTGTGCACCTGCTGTTCGCGGGCATCGCGCTCAAGCTGGTCTTCCAGGGCTCGTCGAAGAGCTCCAGCGGCGCGCTGCACACCTTCGCCGACAACCCGGCCGGTGCGGCGGTGCTGTGGCTGGCCGCGGCCGGTCTGTTGCTGCTCGCGCTGTGGCAGGGCCTGGAGGCGGTGGCCGGGTACGAGTGGCGCGAGGAGGACCGCACCCGCAAGCGACTCGAGTCGGCCTTCCGCGTGGTGGTCTACCTGGCGGTTGCCTGGCTGTCGGTCAGCACCGCCGCCGGGATCGGGGGCAGCACGAGCAAGTCCGGTCTGACGGCCAAGGTGATGGAGGTCACGCTCGGACGGTGGCTGGTGGCCGTGCTCGGTCTCGGTGTGGTCGTGGTGGGCGTGGCCAAGGTGGTCAAGGGCGTGCAGACCCGCTTCACCGAGGACCTCGACGACCAGGCGACCGCGGGTGGCTCCGGTAGCGCGCTGGTCCGGCTCGGGCAGGTCGGCTACGTCGCCAAGGGGTTCGCGCTGGGCGCGGTCGGCGGCCTGTTCGTCTGGGCGGCGCTGTCGTACGACCCGAAGCGGGCCGGCGGTCTCGACGCGGCCCTGCGGACGCTGCTGGACCAGCCGTTCGGAGCGCTCGTGGTGGGCGTCACCGGTGTGGGCCTGGCCGCGTACGGTGTGTACTGCTTCGGCTGGGCACGGCACCCCGCGAACTGAGGCCACCAGTCGAGCAGCCGCTCGGTGCCTAACTTGCCCCGGTAGGTTGCCAACCGATAAGCAGGGGGCTCCCCCTACCGGCGAGGAGACGACACCCGTGAGCGCACCGCCGCAGGACCAGGCTGCTGCCGTGCCGGATCCCTTCAACAGTGCCGCCGAGAAGGTGACCAGGTGGCTGGGCGACAACACGCCCATCCGGCAGTGGTCGGTGTCCCGCGTGACGGCCGGGCAGCAGGTGCACCTGCACGTGTCCGGCGACGGGCCGATGAATGTCGGCGACACGCTCGACTGGGTGGAGACGCTGTGCCGGCGGATGGTCCTGGGTGCGCCGCATGTGGTGCCCGACATCCGGGTCGACCCGAACTACGCCGATCTGGACCTAGCCAGGAAGGGCGACATCGCCGCCTATGCCGGCATCATGATCGGGGACGAGAACGGCGAGCTGTTCGGCGTGCTGTGCGGGGTCGACGAGCGTCCGCTCACCTCGCCGGATGCCATCGACAGCACGCTGCTCGAGCTGATGTCCGCCCTGCTGAGCGACGTGCTGATCACCTCGCGGGCGCACCTGCAGGCCAACGAGACCGCCGTCAGGGCACGCAGCGAGGCCGACAACGACGCGCTGACCGGTCTGCTCAACCGGCGCGGTTGGGACCGCCTCGCCGAGACCCTGCACGTGCGGCACCGCAGCTTCGGCGACCCGTACAGCGTGCTGGTGGTCGACCTCGACCAGCTCAAGGAGGTCAACGACAACGCCGGCCACGCCGCCGGTGACGAGCTGCTCCGCACCGCCGCTCGCACGCTGCGCCGGACCGTCCGCGGCACCGATGCGCTCGCCCGTCTCGGCGGCGACGAGTTCTGCCTGCTGCTGGTCGACTGCGTAGGGGCGCAGGCGGAGGCGAGGGTGGCCGACCTGCGCCGCAACCTGGCCGCAGTGGGCGTCGCCGCGTCGATCGGTGTGTCGACCGCCGGGCCGCTGGACGAGTTGGCGGACACGCTCGCGGCGGCGGACGCCTCGATGTACGACGACAAGCGCAGGCAGCAGTTGGTCTGACACCGCCAGCGGGTGCGCCCCCGCCCCCGCCCCGGATGATCTTCCGACCCTCCACGCGGGCCAACCGGTCACAACGTCGGACGATCCCGCCGACACCGGCCGGGGCCAGGCCCGCCACTTCGGGCCGCACACCCGAGCGGCGAGTCCGACCCGCTGGCGTACGGTTGTGGCCGTTGCGACCAGCCGCAAGAACCGGTCGCCGACCCCGCCCCAGTAGCTCAGGGGATAGAGCGTCCGCCTCCTAAGCGGCAGGTCGCAGGTTCGAATCCTGCCTGGGGCACCGGTGTGATGTCTGTGTGGCAGCCTGGGCGTCATGTGTCGCAACATCCGCACCCTGTCGCACTTCGAGCCACCCGCCAGCCCCGCGGAGGTGCAGGCCGCGGCCAGGCAGTACGTCCGCAAGGTCAGCGGGACCACGTCTCAGGCCAATGAGCCGGCGGTGGAGCGGGCAGTCGACGCGGTGGCCGTCGCCACCCGCGAGCTGCTCGACGAACTGGTCTTCAGCTCGGCGCCGCGTGACCGCGACATCGAGGCGGCCAAGGCCCGCGAGCGCAGCGCGCGCCGGTTCTCCTCGCCTACTCCACCGGTTTGAAGGTCTCCGCTGCGCTCTCGAAGGCCGGCTTGCCCACGCTGTCCCACTGGGCGTCCGGCGCCGACACGTACAGCGCGAAGCCCCTGGTGTCGGTGGCGATGCCGCGGTTGAGCACATGCACGGCCCCGTTGTCGCCGGACCAGGTGAACTCCCAGTCGGCGGCGTCCCACGAGCGGTAGTCGACCGCGTCGATCCGGATACGCTCGTAGTTGGGCAGCCGCGCGGACACCGCCGACTCCGCGTCCAGCCAGGCCCGTTTGGCGCTCGGGCCGGCCTCCGGCTGCTGGTCGATCCGAACGAACGCGTCGCTGTCCGGTGCCACGTAGTCGACCCGCGACGCCCCGTCCAGCTGCCGCTGCCAGCCCTTGGGGACCGCCACCTGGAAGCCGAGTGGGTCCTCTCGCAGCCGGAAGCCGGCCGGCACGTCTTGACCAGCCGTCGACTGCGTCGACTTCTTGGTCGCCGGGTCCTTGGACGTCGTGGGCGGCTCGGTCGTCGATGCGTCGGCCGTGGCAGCCGACGCCCCATCGGCCGCCGACGGCTCGGGCTCGTTGCCACCGGTCAACAACCGGAAGGCCACGAAACCGAGCACCAGGGCGACCAACGCCACCGCCACGAACGCCAGCATTCGGGATCCCGGGCGACGTCGGCCTACCCCGCCCCCTGAACCGCCCGAGCTGCGCTGCGCCTCGGCTGCCTCGTCGCCCCGGTCCGGCTCGGACTCCCAGACGGGCCGGTCGTCCTCGCTTGGACGTAGCACGCCGGTACCCGCCGCGACCGCCGCGGTCCTGCTCGGCCCGTCGTCAGCCGCCGGCCGCTGATCGGGCACCGCAGTGGTGGCCTGCTCGTCGACCGCGCGGTGCAACATCTGGGCTGCCTGCGCAGAGTCCAGCCGCCGAGCGGGGTCCTTGTCGAGCAGCCCGGACAGCGCGGCGCCGAGCGCGCCCCCCACCGCCGGCCGCGGCAGCTCGTCGTTCAGGATCGACAGGACCGTCCCCATCGTGGTGGAGCCGTCGAACGGCGGCTTCCCCTCGGCCGCCGCGTACAGCGTCGCGCCCAGCGACCACATGTCGGTCTCCGGGCCGGTCGCGTCACCTCGCAGCCGTTCCGGGGACATGTAGGTCGGGGAGCCGACGATCAGCCCGGTCGCGGTCATCCGCGGGTCGGACTCGCTGGTGGCGATGCCGAAGTCGCTGAGCACGACCCGGAACTTGTCGGCCAGCAGCACGTTGCTGGGCTTGACGTCGCGGTGCACGATCCCGTCGCGGTGCGCTGCGTCGAGCGCGGGCAGCAGGGCGAGCCCGATCTGCGCCACGCGCTGCGGCGGTAGCGGTCCGCTCTCACCGACCTCGTCTGCCAGCGTGGGCACCCGCAACAGCTCCATCACGATGAACGGGCGGCCGTCCTCGGACACCACGTCGTAGACCGTCACGACCCCCGGATGGCTCAGCCGGGCCGTCAGCCGAGCCTCGCGCATCATCCGCGAGCACAGGGCGTCGCGCTCGTCGTCGGCCAGGCCCGTCGGCAACCGGATCTCCTTGACCGCGACCGCCCGGCCGAGCGTCTCGTCGTGGCCGAGCCAGACCTGGCCCATGCCGCCCCTCCCAAGCACCGATTCCAGCCGGTAGCGGCCGGCGAGCAAGCGGGACTCGGACATGTGCCCTTAGTACCGGAGAACCCCAGCAAGTGACCAACCGGCGTGGAACCGTCCGCGGGCCGGATGCGTCCGAGCGGACATGAGACGACGCAGGCTCACCGCCGGACTGGCCGGTCTAGGGGTGGTGACGGCCACGGCAGTGTCGGCGGCCGCCCTGACCGTCGGCGCGCCGACCGTGTCACCGACCACCGAGGCCAGCGCCCGCGCCGACGAGCTGCAGCGCTTCGGGTCCTGCCGCCAGCTGCGGCTGTGGTACACCGAGGCCGCGCTCGACCGGGTAACGCCGTGGGGACTCGAGGGGCCGCCGTACGTCGCCGTCCCCGACTTCTCCGTCGACGGTGTCGCGCGGAGGGCAGTGGCGGGGACGGAGCTGGCGCCCGTCGCCAACGGTGCCACCGGCACCAACCTGCAGGAGGCCGGCGTCGACGAGCCCGACCTGGCCAAGACGGACGGCGAGCGGGTCGTGCTGATCGACGGTTCCGACCTCGTGGTCGTCGACGTCACCGGCACCCAGCCGGCGCAGGTCGGCCGGCTTGCGCTGCCCGACGGGCGCCGCCCGGACGAGCTGCTGCTGGTCGGTGACCGGGCGGTACTGCTGGGTGCGACCGGCGAGCGCTACCCGGCGTACGACTCCCGCGCCTCCGACGCGCTGATCAGGCCCCACCCGTGGGTGGGGCGGGCGACCGTCACGACCGTCGACATCTCCGACCCGGCCGCACCGACGATCGTCGCCGACGAGGACATCGACGGCACGGTGGTGTCGGCTCGCGAGCACGACGGCACCGTGCGCATCGTTGTCTCGAGCCGGCCACGGCTCGACTTCAAGCACCCCGGCGGCGGCACCAGCCGCGAGCAGGCGCTGCAGGCCAACCGCCAGCTGATCCGCGGGGCGAGCGCGGCCGACTGGCTGCCGACCCGCACCACCGCAGGTGGCGACCTGAGCGAGCGGCTCGCTGGCGGACCGACGACCCGACTGGTCCGTTGCGGCGACGTACGGCACCCTGCCGAGGACTCCGGGCTCGGTCTGATCAGCGTCTTGACGCTCGACCCGGCCGAATCGACCCGGGCGGCATCGACCGCGGTGACCGCGGACGGGTCGATGGTCTACGCCAGCCCCGACCGGCTTTACGTTGCGACGACGGCCGGCGGTTGGATCGACACGTGGCGCGGCGGACCGGCCGACAGCGTTGCCCGGTCCACCGGCGACACGGTTACCGCCGCGCATGCGTTCGCGACCGAGGGGGACGGCACCGCCTACGCCGCGTCCGGCGAGGTCACCGGCTCCGCGCCGGACCGCTGGGCGTTCAGCGAGCACCAGGGCCGGCTCCGGGTGGCGACCATGCTCGGTCACCGGTGGGCTCCACGCGAGTCAATCGTCACGGTGCTCGAGGAGTCGGCCGGCGAGCTGGTCGAGGTGGGCAAGGTGGGTGGGCTCGGACGCCCGCGCGAGACCATCCGGGCGGTACGCTGGTTCGGCGAAACGGCGGTCGTCGTGACGTTCCGGCAGACCGATCCGCTCTACACCCTCGACCTGTCCGACCCAACCGCACCGCGGGTTGTCGGCGAGCTCAAGATCGCGGGCTTCTCGGCCTACCTGCACCCGGTCGGTGGCGACCTGTTGCTGGGCGTCGGGCAGGACGCTGACAGTCGCGGCCGTACGCGAGGGTCGCAACTGTCGACGTTCGACCTCGCCGACCTGGCCGACCCGCGCCGGCTGGACACCGCCGACCTCGGCCGCGGGCGCAGCCCGGTCGAGGACGATGCGCGGGCCTTCACCTACCTGCCGGACCGGCGCCTGGCGCTGGTGCCCACCGGACACCGGCGGGGCGAGGAACGGGTGGCCGCAGTCCGCGTCGCCACCGACGGCTCGCTCACGCGTACCGCATCGCTGCACCTGAGCGGCCGCCTCGACTCCGTGCGCACGTTGCCGCTCGACGACGGCCGGGTCGCGATGGTCGGCGGCGGACGGGTGCAGCGGCTGCTCGCCACGGAGGGCCTAGCGCAGTAAGCCGGCATGCCGGGCCGGCAGGCCGGACGCGGTTCCGGACGTGACCGGGCAGGATGGCGACCATGTCGCTCGAAGTAGTTGCCGTCGAACGGGTCGTGCCCGCCGAGCCGGCAACCATCTTCGAGCTGCTCACGGACCCCGCTCAGCATGTGCTGCTCGACGGGTCTGGATCGGTCCGCCGCACCCGCGTCGGCAATCCCGAGCGGCTGACCCTGGGTGCCCGCTTCGGCATGGACATGCGCATCGGGTTGCCATACCGGATCAGCAACGTGGTCGTGGAGTTCGAGCAGGACCGGCGGATCGCCTGGCGGCACTTTGCCGGGCACCGCTGGCGGTACACGCTGACCGCCGTCGCGCCGGTCAGCGCGGGTGGCCCCGCTGCGACCCTGGTCCGCGAGGAGTGGGACCCGTCGCGGGCGCCGCAGCTGTGGATGTACTACCGGCTGATGGGATTTCCGGAGCGCAACCGGTCAGGGATGGTCGCGACACTCGAACGTCTCGCCGCCGTAGTCGCCGACCGAGCGGCCCCCTGAGGCACCTGGGCACGTGGCTCGCTCGCCGGCCTCAGCGCGACGACCGCTCGCTGCGTACTTCGTCCTTGGTCGGCGCGGCGTCACCGTCGACGCGGAACCGCTTCACGCTGTAGGCGAGCAGCACCAACGCGAGGACCCCGCCGGCGACGATGGCAGCCCCGGTTCCCCAGCCGCCGAAGGGCAGGTCGGGGCCGACGATCCAGATCTCGGGAATCTGCGGGTCGAGCCCCCAGAAGACGCCAACACCCATCACGGCGATGCCGCTGAGCGTGCTGAAGGCGATCCGGGTCACCGTCGCCACCTCGTACTCGGCGGCGCTGAGCGCCTGAGCGCGCATCCAGTCCACCCGCCGGGCGGCCCACTCGAACTCGCTGGCGAGCACGATGAGTCCGACGAGAATCAGCAGCAGCCCGGGGCCGGGCAGCAGCAGCGCGGCGACCCCGACCAAGATCAGCGCGGCCCCAACCACCGAAACGGCGATTTTGCGCGGTGAGGGAGCGGCGGCCGTCCCGGGGATGCGAGGCATGCGCCAACCGTACGTGACGATCGAGACCGGTGCTCTCACCAGAGCCCCCAGCCCCCGACCTGCCATCTGCCGCTTGTGCCCTGGTCACGGTTGCCTCCCACTCGGTCCCGCCGGCACCAGTCCGCCAGCCCACCAGGTGCACACCGAACCAAGCGCCGCCACGGGCGACCGGTGCGCGGGGATGCACGGGGCCCCGGCTCAGGCCCCGGCCCTGGCGCCGGCGGCAGCCGTGCCGGCAGTAGCCACATCCCGCAGGGGGTCCGGAGTTGACACACCGGAACGCAACAGTGCGAGCACCTCTGGCATCGGCATCGGAGGGGCGAGGTGAAATCCCTGCGCGAAGATCTCGTTGCGCATCGTCCGCAAGTGGTCGAGCTGGGTCTGCCGCTCGACCCCCTCCACCACGACCCGCAGCCCCAGCGCAAGACCCATCAGCAGCATGGCCTGCAGCAGGTTGGCGGCCCGGATGCTGCTTTCGATGCCGTCGACGAAGCTCCGGTCGGTCTTGAGCACCTGTACGGGCAGCGTCTGCAGATAGCCCACCGACGAGAAGCCGACGCCGAAGTCGTCGACGGCGAACTGCACTCCATCGGCCACCAGACGAGACATCACCTCATCGCTCAGCGAGTCCTCGCGCACCACGTCGCGCTCGGTGACCTCCAGCAACAGCTGCTGGTCGCCGAGGGCGGCGCTGGTCGCGCGTACCCGGTCCAGGAAGTCGGCGGAGTGCAGCTGCTGGGCCGAGATGTTGACCGCCACCTGGAGCGGCGGCAGCCCGAGCCGGCGGATGCGGGCAGCATCTTGCGCCACCCGGTCGAGGATGCGCGCGCCCAGCGGCACCACCAGCCCGGTCTCCTCCGCCAGCGGGATGAAGGTTTCCGGGCAGACATCCGCGCCGTCGTTCCGCCAGCGAGCCAGGGCCTCCAGCCCGGTCACCGCACCGGTGCGCAGCGAGTAGACCGGCTGGTAGACGACGGACAGCTCGTCGCGCTCGATCGCTGTGGACAACGCGTCGGCCATCTCGAGCTTGCGTACCCTGGCGGCCCCGTACTCGGTGCGGTAGGTGACGAAGCAGTTCTTTCCCTTCGCCTTGGCCTCGTACATCGCGATGTCGGCGTTTCGCAGCAGCGCCTCGCTGCTGCCGGACCCGCCCGAGGTGGCGACCCCGATGCTGGTGCTGACCGACACGTCGTGGCCGTTCACCTCGGTCGGGGCCGCGACCACCGCCAGCAGCGAGCCGGCAACCCGCTCGACGTGGGCCGGCCCTCGGGCGTCCTCGAGGAGCACGGCGAACTCGTCGCCGCCCAGCCGGGCGACGGTGCCACCGGCCGGCACACAGGCATCGATGCGGGCGGCGGTCTGCACCAGCAGGCTGTCGCCCGCACTGTGCCCGAACCGGTCGTTGATCTGCTTGAAGCCGTCCAGGTCGCAGAACAAGACCGCGATCGCCGACCCGAGACGTCGGCTGCGGTCGAGAGCGTCCGCGACGCGGTCGAGGAAGACGCCGCGGTTCGCCAGCTCGGTGAGGATGTCGTGCCGGGCGAGGAAGGTCATCTCGCGGGTCAGCTTGAGCCGGGACAGCACCTCGGACCCGGCCAGCGCGAGCTGCTCGAGGTGCTCGTGGTCAGCGGCCACCACGGCCGAGTCTCGCTGACCCATCGGGGCGACGAGCCACCACTGCCGGGCGCCGTCAGTGACTGTGGCACCGACCTCGTCACCCGCCGGGGGGTTGGCGCGCAGCGAGCACGGCTGAGCACGTAGGAGCGCCCGCCCCCCGGACTCGAGCAGGGCCAGCACGCCCTCGGCCGACGGCTGCCGCTGCATGGAGCGCGACACGTCGAAAAGCACCCGCATCCGGCGCGACCGTTCGCGGTCACGCGTGGTCAACCTCGAGGCCACGAGCAGCGTCGCCAGCGGCACCGCGAGCAGCAGCGTCGCCCACGGGTTCACCACGACCAGAACCAGGGCGGCCAGATAGCCCAGCGAGTCGACGGCGACGATGCTCACCATCGACAAGAACACGTCGGAACGACCGAACTCGGCGTTGTAGGCGGTGCCGTCCTCGAGGACGACCGAGAGCTCGGAGATGAAGAAGTCGAGCAGGAAGTAGACGCTGCAGCCGACGAGGACGGCGGCGAACTGCTGCAGCTGGACGGGGCCGCCCGACGGGCTCAGCCAGTTGATGACCCACAGCGCGGCGATGCCCGAGCTGGTCATGACCCCGACGTTGAAGACCTTTGCGACCAGTCGGCGGCGGATCAGGGTCTGTGCGATCACCGCGCCCAGCGCCCAGATCAGGGCGCCGTCGTGCGCCGGGACAATCGTCCCGAGAAAGGCCAGCACGCTGGAGTCGAAGCCGATCTCGATGACCCCGCGGGAGCGGTGCAAAAGCACCGGGTAGCGAGACACGACCACGATCACCGGAACAGCGAGGAGCAGGGCCGGAGACAGGTGCAGTTCCGGGTACACGTGTGCGACCGTCTCCGCCCCGAATGCCGCGGCCGCGGAGACCGCCGTCAGGACGACCGCGAGCGCCAGCACGGAACGGTCGAACGCACGACTCAGCCTCGGCTGCGCCTTGGCGGCCATTCCCTACCTCCTGAAGGACGACTAGGGGACGCCTTACAGTAGTGGTGCAACTGCGCTGCGCCATACCCCCCGTTGAGAGATCAGCCACGGCGGACGAGCACTTGGTCGGCGAAGCGACCCTCGAGCACCACGGCCGCGTCATTGCCGAACACCGCGACCCCGTCTCGGCGGGCGCGGGCGCGCACGGTGCGACCGGGCAGCGCACCGACCCGGCGCAGGTCCGCGAGCACCGCCACCTGGCTCTGCAGCGGCTCGGAGATCCGTCGCACCTGCACCGACAGCTCCGTCCCCTCGTCCCGGCCGGCCGTGACCACCTCGCTGAGCGGTCGCACACCGTCGAGATAGGCCTCGCCCTCGTCTCCGAACTCACCCAGCTCGGCCAACCCGGGGATCGGATTGCCGTATGGCGACTCCGTCGGGTGGTGCAGCAGCTGCACCAGCCGGCGTTCGACGCGCTCGGAGACCACGTGCTCCCAGCGGCACGCCTCCTCGTGCACCAGCTCGATGTCCAGGCCGATGACGTCGGTGAGCAGCCGCTCGACCAGCCGGTGCTTGCGCATCACCCGGGTTGCGGCCTGCCGGCCATCGGCGGTGAGCTCGAGGTGCCGGTCGCCCTCGACGGTCAGCAGACCATCACGCTCCATCCGGGCCACGGTCTGGCTCACGGTGGGGCCACTTTGGTGCAGCCGCTCGGCGATCCGGGCGCGCAGCGGCGTGACGCCCTCCTCCTCGAGCTCGAAGACCGTGCGCAGGTACATCTCGGTCGTGTCGATCAGGTCGCCGCTCACCGCGCCATTGTGTCCCATCCGGGCCAGCATGGTCTCGTGACGACGACGGTGATGTGGTTCCGGCGCGACCTGCGGCTGGCTGACAACCCGGCGCTGCGGGCGGCCGTCGACGAGACCGACGGCGGCGTCGTGCCGCTGTTCGTGCTCGACCCGGCCCTGTGGGGCCCGGCCGGTCCGAACCGCCGGGCCTACCTGAGCGCGAGCCTGGCCGACCTCGGTGAACGGATCGGCGGCTGGCAGCTGCGCCGCGGCGATCCCGCCGCGGAGGTCGTCGCAGTCGCCCGCGCCGCCGGAGCCTCCTCGGTGCACGTCGCCGCCGACTGCGGGCCGTACGGGCGCGAGCGCGACGAGCGGGTCAAGCGGGCACTCGCCGACCACGGCATCGCCCTGGTGCGCACCGGCTCGCCGTACGCGGTCGCGCCCGGCCGGGTGACCAAGGGCGACGGCACGCCGTACGCGGTGTACACGCCGTTCTGGCGCGCCTGGACCGAACACGGCTGGCGCGACCCGGTCGGCCAGCCGCACGCTGTCGCCTGGGTCCGCCCGCTGCGGTCGGCCGACCTGCCCGCGGCAGAGCCCGCGCCGGGCAGCTCGCTGCCGCCCGCTGGCGAGCAGGCGGCCCACCGCCGGTGGCGTGCCTTCCTCGACGACGGTGTCGGCAGCTACGGCGCCGACCGTGACCGGCCCGACCTCGACCGCACGTCGCGGATGTCGGTGCACCTCAAGTGGGGCGAGATCCATCCGCGCAGCATGCTGGCCGACCTGCGCGGCCGCCACGGCGACTCGGCGCGCAGCTACCGCCAGGAGCTGGCCTGGCGGGAGTTCTACGCCGACGTGCTGTGGCAACGACCCGACTCCGCGCGTGACTACCTGCACCCGCAGCTCGCCGGCATGCGCTACGCCCGGCCGGGCAAGCAGCTGACGGCGTGGGCCGAGGGCCGCACCGGCTTCCCGATCGTGGACGCCGGAATGCGCCAGCTGCGCCGTGAGGGCTGGATGCACAACCGGGTGCGGATGATCGTCGCCAGCTTTCTCGTCAAGGACCTGCACCTGGAATGGCAGCACGGCGCCCGCCACTTCCTGCACTGGCTCGTCGACGGCGACCTGTCGTCGAACAACCACGGCTGGCAGTGGGTGGCGGGGTCGGGCACCGACGCCTCCCCCTACTTCCGGGTGTTCAACCCGGTCACGCAGGGCAAGAAGTTCGACCCCGGCGGCGACTATGTGCGCCGGCACGTCGCGGAGCTGGCCGATGTGGACGGACCGGCGGTGCACGAGCCGTGGACGCTGCCCGACGGCCCGCCGCACCGCTACCCGCAGCCGATGGTCGACCACAAGCAGGAGCGGGTGGAGGCGCTCGAGCGCTACGACAGGTCAAGGGGCGCTGAGTCCGGCCGCCGCGCACGCTAGCGTCGCGTCGGTGAGCTCCACCGTGGACGAGCGACCCGGCGCCCGGGCTCGGGTGCCGGCCGGCGCAGGCGTGGATGAGCTGCGCGCAGCCGCGGCCAGCTGTGCCGGCTGCGAGCTGCACCGAGCGGCCACGCAGACGGTCTTCTCGGGCGGCTCGGCAACGGCCCGGCTGGCGCTGGTCGGGGAGCAGCCCGGCGACGCCGAGGACCGCGCAGGGGCACCGTTCGTCGGGCCAGCCGGCCAGCTGCTCGACCGGGCACTCACCGAGGCCGGCATCGACCGCGCCGACACCTACGTCACCAACGCGGTCAAGCACTTCCGGTTCACCGTGACGCCGCAGCGCCGGCTGCACCAGACGCCCGACCTGGCCCACCTGACCGCCTGCCGGCCGTGGCTGACCGCCGAGCTCGCCGTGGTCGACCCCGAGGTCGTCGTCTGCCTCGGCGCGACCGCCGCCCGCGCGCTGCTCGGCGCGAGCTTTCGGGTGACCCGCCAGCGGGGGATGCTGTTTGCCCGCACCGCCCGTTCCGACGATCCCGGCCTGGTGCGGGCCGGGTGGCTGCTCGCCACCGTCCACCCGTCCGCGGTGCTGCGCGCCGACGACCGGGACGCGGCGTACGCGGGCCTGGTCGCCGACCTGCGCACGGCTGGCGGTGCGCTATGAGCGATCTTGGCGCCGGTGGGCTGCCTGCGCCCGTCCGCATCGCCGCCAGCCGCTGCGGCCCGCCGGCGTCGGCCAACGGCGGGTGGACGGCCGGCGTGCTGGCCGGTGTCCTGGTCACCGCGGCTAATCGGGAGTCGGTGGTCCCGGTCACGGTCAGCCTGCGCCGCCCACCGCCCCTCGAGACCGACCTGCAGGTACGCCTGAGCGGGGACGGCCCGAGCCGCTTCGCAGAGCTGCTGGCACCCGCGGCCGGCGCCACGGCGGCCGCGACGGTCGCGACGGCCGCGACGGCCGTGCCGGACCCGACCGCCCCGCTGGAGCCGGTGCCGCCGGTCGACGTGTCGGCGGCGGCGGCGGCCAGCGGTCGCTACGCCGGGCTCAACGACCATCCGTTTCCGACGTGTTTCGTCTGCGGCACGGCGCGCGACGACGGCGACGGCCTGTGCCTGCATCCTGGCCGGGTCGACGGCGGCCGCACCGCCTGCACGTGGACTCCGCACCGCAACTTCGCGGCCGCGGACGGCAGCGTCGACGCTGCGTACGTGTGGGCGGCGCTGGACTGCCCGGGGGGCTGGACCACCGACCTCGTCGGCCGTCCCCTGGTGCTGGCACGCATGACCGCGCTGGTGCACCGGCGACCGGCCGTCGGCGAGACCCTGGTGGTCCTCGGCCAGCACGTGGACACCGACGGGCGCAAGACGAGGACCGCCACCACGGTCTACGACTCCGGCGGCGGCATCGTGGGCCGCGCCCGCCAGCTGTGGATCAGCGTCGACCCGGCGACGTTCGGGTGACCCGCCGCGCGCCTACGAGCCGCTATCCGAGGACTGCAGGTCGGAACGCGAGCTGCGCCAGGTGCGCTCGAACGGCAACCGCCAGGCGTTCGGGGCGACCAGCTGATGGATCGCGTTCGGGCCCCACGTGCCGGGCTGGTAGCGCCGCACCGGCGGTGGGTCGTCGAGCAGCGGCGTGGACACCTCCCACAGCCGCTCGATGCCCTCGGCGGTGGTGAACAGGGTGTGGTCGCCGCGCATCGCGTCGTGGATGAGCCGCTCATACGCCTCGAGCACGTCGCCCTCGCGCCCGGTCTCGTCGAGCGAGAACTGCAGGCTGAGCTTGTCCAGCTTCATCCCCGTGCCGGGGCGTTTGCCGTAGAACGACAGCGAGACCTTCGAGGCCTCGGCGAGGTCGAAGGTCAGGTGGTCCGGTCCGTGGTCGCCGACGCCGGAGTGCGGGGGGACCATGCTCTGCGGGGGCTCGCGGAACGCAATGGAGATGATCCGCGCTCCCTCCGCCATCCGCTTGCCCGTACGCAGGTAGAAGGGCACACCCGCCCAGCGCCAGTTGTCGACCTCGCACTTGAGCGCGACGAAGGTGTCGGTCTCGGACTCCTCGGCCACCCCGGACTCCTGCCGGTACCCCGTGTACTGGCCGCGCACCACGTTGTGCGGGTCGATGGGCGACATCGAGCTGAACACCTTATTCTTCTCGATCCCGATCGCGTCGGGTGCCAGGGCAGTCGGCGGCTCCATCGCGGCGAAGGCCAGCACCTGGAACAGGTGGGTGACGACCATGTCCCGGTAGGCGCCGGTGGACTCGTAGAAGGCGGCGCGGTTCTCCAGGCCCAGCTCCTCGGGCACGTCGATCTGCACGTGGTCGATGTGGTTGCGGTTCCAGATCGGCTCGAACAGACCGTTTGCGAACCGGAAGGCCAAGATGTTCTGCGCAGCCTCCTTGCCCAAGAAGTGGTCGATGCGGAAGATCTGCTCCTCGGCGAACTTTTCGTGCAGCCGGTCGTTGAGCTCCCGGGCACTGTCGAGATCGGTGCCGAAGGGCTTCTCCATCACGATCCGGGAGCCCTCGACGAGGCCGGCGTCGGCGATGGTCTGCACCACCGGCAGGGCCGCCTTGGGCGGCACGCTGAGATAGTGCAGCCGAGCTGGCGGCTCGCCCTCGAGCATTTCCTCGACGTCGGCAACCGCCTTGGCCAGGGCCTGCGGCCCGTCGTCCTGGCAGACGTAGCTCAACCGGCTGGCGAACGCGGTCCACTGCTCCTCGTCGACGTCGTGGCTGCTGAACTTCTCCACCGACTCCCTGGCGAGGTTGACGAACTCCTCGTCGCTCATCTCCTCCAGCGAGGTCCCCACGATGTAGCAGCCCCCGGGCAGCAACCCAGCCTGATCGAGGTGCAGCATGCCGGGCAACAGCTTGCGCCGCGAGAGGTCACCGGTGGCGCCGAACAGCACGATCACGTGCGGCGCCGGGGGCCTGACGGTGGCCCCACGGGCCTCCTTGCTCTCGCTGCTGACTCGGTCCATCGGGGCTACGTCCGTCCTGCCGGCGAAGGTGAATGGTCGACGCTACTCCTCGCCGGGACCGCCCGCTAGCATGCAGCCGATGCCTGACACCCCCTGGTGGCGCGAGACCACCTGCTACCAGATCTACCTACGAAGCTTCGCCGACTCGGACGGCGACGGTGTGGGTGACCTGGCAGGGGCCACCAGTCGCCTGCCGTACCTCGCCGACCTGGGTGTCGACGCGGTCTGGCTGACGCCGTTCTACCCTTCGCCGCAGGCCGACCACGGCTACGACGTGACCGACTACTGCGACGTCGACGCGTTGTTCGGGGACCTGGCCGCCTTCGACGCGCTGCTCGCGCGGGCACACGGGCTCGGTCTCAAAGTGATGGTGGACATCGTCCCCAACCATTCCTCGGACCAGCACGCCTGGTTCCAGGCCGCGCTGGCCGCCGCCCCGGGCAGCCGTGAGCGGGCTCGCTACCTGTTCCGCGACGGCCGGGGCCCCGACGGAGCGGAGCCGCCGAACAACTGGCGGTCGACGTTCGGCGGCCCAGCGTGGACGCGGGTGCCAGACGGCCAGTGGTACCTGCACCTGTTCGACACCGGCCAGCCGGACTTCGACTGGACGAACCCCGAGGTCGCCGACGAGTTCGACCGGGTGCTGCGGTTCTGGCTCGACCGTGGCGTCGACGGCTTCCGCATCGACGTGGCGCACGGCATGGCCAAGGCGGACGGGCTGCCCGACCTCACCCCCGACCAGTTGGCCGCCGAGGGTGGCGAGCTGGAGGACGTCCTCGGGGAGTCGTCCCGGCCGTACTGGGACCAGCCGGGGGTGCACGACATCTACCGCCGCTGGCACCGGGTGCTGGCCGACTACGACGGTGACCGGATGGCGATCGCGGAGGCATGGGTGTCCGACGCCGAGGCGATGGCGCGCTACCTGCGGCCCGACGAGTTGCAGCAGGCGTTCAACTTCCACTGGCTGATGGCGGACTGGTCCGGCGACGCGCTGCGTGCGGTCATCGAGCACACCTTCCGCGCCACCCGCCCGGTCGGGGCCTGGCCGACCTGGGTGCAGTCCAACCACGACGTGGTCCGGGCCACCTCCCGGCTCGGCACCGGCGCCGCCGGGCTCGGACGGGCGCGCAGCGGCCTGCTCGCCATGCTCGCGCTGCCCGGCTCCACGTACCTCTACCAGGGCGAGGAGCTCGGGCTGCCCCAGGTCGACGTCGCGCCGGCGCACCGGCAGGACCCGGCGTTCCACAACGGACGCGGCACCGGCCGCGACGGCTGCCGGGTGCCGCTGCCGTGGACCACCACCAACGACGACAAGAGTGCGCACGGCTTCTCGCCGGCCGGGGCAGCGCCTGCCTGGCTGCCGCAGCCGGCGGGCTGGGGTGCCCTGTCGGTGCAGGCCCAGCAGGTGGACACCACCTCGACGTTGGCGTTCGTGCGGACCACCCTGCGGCTGCGCCGCGAGCTGCTGGGATCGCTCGGCGACGAGGTGGAGCTGCCCGAGGTCGGCCCGGACGCGCTGGTGATCCGCCGGCCCGGTGCCGACGGCAGGTCCGGGCTGGTGTGCGTGGTCGGGTGTGGGACCGCCCCGGTACCGCTGGCACCGCTCCGCGTCGACGCCGGCAGCGTGCTCGTGGCCACCGGTGACGATGCCGTCGTCGACGACTCGGTGCAGCCCGACCGGGCCGGCTGGTTCCGTACCGGTTGAGCTGGTGGTCGCGGGTCACGCTGGAGGCTCGCCCAAACCCTCTTGTGCGGTCCCCGGCCGCGCCGTAGGTTTCCTCGTACGCAGGAGAGGAGGTGGTCCGATCAATGAGTGACAATCGGACATGCGAGGTGGCTGCCAGCTAGTCGCCACCGCTGGCCGTGATCCGCCGCGGAGCCGCACCTCGAGTGCTGGCTCGCGAGCGCTGACCCGACAGGCGAGGCGACGAGCGAATTCACGGCAGCCACCCGGCCCGCAGGGGCGTCGAGCCGTCCAGTCGACGCAGCGGAGCCGCCCCGGCCATACGCCAGGGCGTGACCTCCGCGCCCTGCGGGTCGTCCCCTGTCCACCCTCAAAGGACGTCAGGGGGCGAGACGCTCGCGGTGCCAGCTGGTCCCGGTCTCCGCGCCGCCGCCCGCACGCGTGAAGCGCATCCGGTCGTGCAAGCGACCTGGTCGGCCGTGCCAGAACTCGATGACCTCGGGCACGACCCGATAGCCACCCCAGTGCGGTGGGCGCGGCACCGCCGTGTCCACCGGGTACGAGCGCTCCAACTCGGCGTAGCGGTCGTCGAGCCACCCCCGGTCAGGCACCACCTGGCTCTGCGGCGACGCAGCCGCGCCGAGCTGTGAGCCACGCGGCCGGGAGGCGAAGTACGCGTCCTCCTCGGCCGCCGACAGTCGCTCGGCACGGCCCTCGATACGCACCTGCCGCTGCACCTCGTGCCAGGTCATCACTAGCGCGGCGTACGGGTTGGCGGCGAGCTCAACGCCCTTGCGGGAGTCGGTGTTGGTGAAGAAGACGAAGCCGCGGGCGTCGACACCCTTGAGCAGCACCAGCCGCACCGACGGGCGCCCCTGTGGGTTGGCGGTTGCCAGCGCCATCGCGTTCGGCTCGTGCACCCCGGCCTCGACTACCTCGGCGAGCCACCGGTCGAACAGCGCCACCGGGTCGTCGCCGGCCGCGGACTCGTCGAGCCCCGCGGCCGCGTACTCCTCGCGCATCGCCCGCAGGCGGTGATCGTCCACGAGTTTCACGCTAGCGAGTGCCGCCGGCACCCGCCCGGCCGACAGTGGTCAGCTGCGACATCGACACGCCGGCAGATCATGTCGTTGCTGACCACACACGGGCGGGTTGGCGCTCGGCGACCCGCGGACGGGGTGTTTGCCATGACCCTCCGATGATGGGTGGGAATCGGTGGGTGGCAGACTGGCCGACTGGCCGCTGGCGACAGTGACGTCCCGGCACACCCGCCACCGACTGCCGCGAGAGGACATCCGGGGTGACCGACGCACCGTTGACCATCCCAACCGCGCTGCTGCCGGCTGACGGGCGCTTCGGCTCCGGGCCGTCCAAGGTGCGGCCGGCTGCCCTAAGGTCGCTGGCCGCAACCGGATCCGGCCTGCTCGGCACCTCACACCGGCAGGCACCGGTCAAGAACACCGTGCGCCGCGTACGCGAGGGGCTCGGTGAGCTGTTCGGCCTGCCCGGCGGCTACCAGGTGGTGCTGGGCAACGGCGGGGCCACCGCCTTCTGGGACATCGCCACCTTCGGCCTGATCCGCCACCGGAGCCAGCACCTGTCGTTCGGCGAGTTCTCAGCCAAGTTCGCCAAGGCAGCCGCCAACGCACCATTCCTCGCCGACCCCACCGTCATCGAGGCTGCGCCGGGCACCCGGCCCGTCGCGGTCGCCGAGGCGGGCACCGATGCGTACGCCTGGGTGCACAACGAGACCTCCACCGGTGTGATGACCGAGGTACGCCGCGTCGACGGCGCCGACGATGACGCGCTGGTGCTGATCGACGCGACCTCCGGGGCCGGCGGGCTGCCGGTCGACGTCACCGCCGTCGATGCGTACTACTTCGCGCCGCAGAAGTCGTTCGCCGCCGACGGCGGGTTGTGGATCGCGCTGCTCTCGCCGGCGGCGCTCGAGCGGGCCGGGCAGCTGGGCGCTTCCGACCGCTGGGTGCCGGCGTTCCTCGACCTGCCCACGGCGATCGACAACTCCGCCAAGGACCAGACCTACAACACCCCGTCGGTGGCCACGCTGTTCCTCATGGCCGAGCAGATCGACTGGCTCAACGGCAACGGCGGCCTGCGCTGGGCGGTCGAGCGAACCACCGAGTCCTCCGACCGGCTCTACCGCTGGGCGGACAAGACCCCGTACACGCGGCCCTTCGTGACCGACCCGGATGCACGCTCGCTGGTCGTCGGCACGATCGACTTCGACGACGGCGTCGACGCCGCCGCGGTCGCCAAGGTGCTGCGGGCCAACGCGATCGTTGACGTCGAGCCCTACCGCAAGCTGGGACGCAACCAGTTGCGGGTCGCCATGTTCCCCGCCGTCGAACCCGTGGACGTCGAGGCGCTCACCGGTTGCATCGAGTACGTGGTCGAACGGCTGGACTGATTCCCGCGTCAGTAGTACTCGTCGGCACGGCGGTCGGCGGTCCGGCGACGCAGCCACCACAGCCCGCCGCCCGCAACGACGACGGCCGCGACGCCGCCGGCGATGGCCAGGACCTCCGCGTCGGAGTCGTCGGTCGCGGCGGCGGCCGACGGGGCCGGCTCGGGATCGGTGACCGCCTGCTCATCGTCGCCCTTGTTGGCCGGGCGGTCCAACGCTGCCAGCACCTTGGCCGGCAGGTCGACCGCATCGATCAGTGCCGGGCTGCCCTCGGAGCCGGCGAGCAAGGTGGTGCCGTCGGGAAGCACGGTGATCGACTCGCCCTGCTGCTGGCTGGGCAGGTCGACGGTGGCGACCTTGGACCAGTCCGGCAGCCGGTAGACCAGCGCCTTGCCGTACAGCCGCACCACCGCGCCCTTGCCGTCCGGGAGCATGGTCGCGTCGGTCACGAGCCCCGGCACGCTGACCCCGGGCACCGGCTCCGGCTCGACCGGCTGGCCGGCCTGCATGTCGGCGGGCAGTGCGAGCACCTCGCCGCCCAGCACCTCCTTGGTGACCAGCCAACCGCCGCCGCCATCGGGTGCCATCAGCAGCGCCTCGACGTCGGGGTTGCCGTCCGGGTAGCGCAGCGGGTAGGCATCGGGCCGCACGGTGTGGTTCCCGCGGCCGGGCACCGGCAGCGCGTACAGGGCGACGTCATCTCGGCGGTTCCCGTTGTCACCGGTGTCACCTACCCACAAGGTGTCACCCTGCACGGCCATCGCCTCGGGGTCGACGACCTCGGGGTCGAGGCCCTCGAGCAGCGTGGTGCCCACCACCTTGCCGCTTGCGCGCTCGACGACGAACACGATGGGGTCGTGACCGGAGTCGTTCACCGTGTAGAGCAGGCCGCTGTCGGCCGGTGAGACGCTCAACGCGCTGGACTCGGTGATCCGTGGGTCGTTGATCGTGACGTCGCTGCGCCCCTCCTGCCCCCAGGCCTGCGCTCCGCCGGCACCGGACAGCACCAGCAGGCACAGCAGCACCGGCAACCGCGCACCCCACGCCAGCGTCCGTGCGCCCGACCTCACGATGGCACCACCCCGATCAACTCGGCCAGCCGCGGCCGCACCTGCCACTCGGCCACCAGCCGCTCGTAGTCCGCGCGCATCGCCGCATCCCCCGCCGAGCCGTCAGCCGTCGTGCGCACCCCCCGCAGCAACGCGTTGCGCGGGGTGTGCGCGCTGTCGACGAACTCGACCACGTCCACCCGATAACCGTGCAGGCGCAGCAGCGCCGCGCGCACCGCGTCGGTGAGCGTGTCGGCCAGCCGCTCGCGCAAGATGTTGTGCCGGGTGAGCAGGCCGTACGGCGCGGGCGCCGACTGCCCCCGCAGCTGGGCCTGCAGGTGATGGTGGCAGCACGGCGCGGCCAGCAGCACCGATGCCTGCCACCGCACCGCCCGGGCCAGCGCCTCGTCGGTCGCGGTGTCGCAGGCATGCAGCGCCAGCACGACCTCGGCTGCCGGCTCGACCGAGACGTCGGCGATGCCCGCCTCGACGAAGCCCAGCCCGGTCGCGCCCAGCCGCTCGGCGAGCTCGGTGTTGCGACTGCGGGCCTGTTGCTTGCGGTCCACGCCGGTGAAGTGCACGGGCAGGCCGCGCTGCTCGGTGAGCCACCGGTACGCGGCGAACGTGAGGTAGGCGTTCCCGCAGCCGAGGTCGACCACCCGCAGCGGCTCCGCGGCGGTGGGGGTGCGCAACCGCCCGCTGGCCAGGGCGTCGTCGACGACGGTGGCCAGCTGCCGGCAGAACTGCTCGACCTGGCGGTGCTTGTCGCGCCGCGACGGCTTGACCCGGCCCTCCGCGCTGGTCAGGCCGACGGCCACCAGCCACGCGTCGGCCGGGTCCAGCTCTCGCCTCTTGGCCCGGTCGTGGGGATGCGCCCGACCGTCCGAAGCCGGTTCGGCAGCCACCCGCGGCGCTTCGTGCAGCTGCGCCGCGCCCCGCTTGGTGACCCGCAGCTGGAATGTGCGGGCACCGGTCTCGACGTGCCAGTTGCCGAACGGTGCCGCGAGCAGCTCGTCGACCAGCGCGGCCGCGCCAGCGCCCTCGGCGGCGTTGCGGGTGTGCGCCTGGGTGCCGTCGTAGGCGGTGGCCTGCAGGTGCCGGCCGGCACGCAGGTCGACCGGTCGCAGCACCACCCGCCGCCACGGTGGCTGCTCGCCACGGCGGCGGCCGGAGCTCACCGCGCGCAGCAGGTCGTCGGACAGAACCAGCTCGCGGACCCGCGCCAGGCCATCCTCCAGGGGGACCGGCATCGGCCTCAGCGTCCCACGGCCACGACGACGACCAGCAGCAAGAGCACGACGAGCAGGCCGGGGATGACCAGTCTGCGGTGGCGTGGGTTCACCCGGTGATTCTACGTAGTCGCCCGCCCCCACGAGGGTCAACCGGCCAGTCGCTCTCGCGGGCCGGCGGCCGCGTCGGGCGCGCGTACGTCGAGCGCGGGGTGCCGGCCGAAGTGGGCTCGCACCACCAGCCCGCTGCGGCGGGTGAACACCGCGGCCGCCCCAACGGTGCCGGCCAGCGCGACCGCACCCCCCCCGACCAGGGTCCACCGCGCGCCGAACGTCTCGCCCACCCAGCCGACGATCGGCGCGCCGAGCGGGGTGCCGCCCATGAAGATCATCATGTACAGCGCGGCCACCCGGCCGCGCATCTGCGGCGCCACGGTGAGCTGCATGGTCGCGTTGGCGGCAGTGATCACGGTGAGCGCGCTGATGCCGACCACCGGCAGCCACACCGCGAAGGCCAGGTAGGTCGGCAGCACCCCGGCAACCATCTCGGCCAGGCAGAAGGCGACGGCGGCCCCGACGACCAGCCGCCCGCGTGGGCGTGCCCGTCGGGCAGCGAGCAGGGCGCCGGCCAGCGAGCCGACCGCCATGATCGAGCCCAGCAGCCCGTACGCGCCGGCACCCTTGTCGAAGACCTCGGTGGCCATCAGCGCCGTCGTCAGCTGGAAGTTGAGGCCGAACGTGCCGACGAAGAACACGATGGTCAGCACCATCACCAGGTCGGGCCGACCGCGGACGTAGCGCAGTCCGTCGCGGATCGCGCCGGGTCCTCGGCGTGCCGGCGCAGCGGGGTGCAGCCGGTCAAGGTCGAGCGCCCGCAGCGACGCGATGACGGCCAGATAGCTGGCCGCGTTGAGCAAGATCACCCAGCCGGTGGCAGCAACACCCGAGCCGAGCAACGCGATCAGGCCGCCGGCGGCCGCGGGCCCGACCACGCGTCCGAGGTTGAACGACGCGGAGTTGAGCCCGACGGCGTTGGTGAGGTCGTCGGGGCCGACCATCTCGACGACGAACGACTGCCGGGCGGGGGCGTCGAAGGCGGTGCCAACACCGAAGAGAAGCGCCAGCACGTACACGTGCCAGATCTGCGCGCTTCCGGTCACCGCGAGCAGCCCGAGCAACGCGGCGGGCATCGCCATCGACAGCTGGGTGGCCACCAGCACGCGCTGCTTGGGGAACCGGTCGGCGACCAGGCCGGCGAACGGCGACAACAACAACATCGGCAGGAACTGCAGGCCGGTGGTGATGCCGAGCGCGGTGCCGTCGCCGGCCGACAGCTGCAGCACCAGCCAGTCCTGGCCGACCCGCTGCATCCAGGTGCCGGTGTTGGACACCAGCGCACCCGCGGCGTACCGGCGGTAGTTGCCGATGGCCAGCGCGCGGAAGGTGGGCCGCACGCGTGCGCTCACGACCGGGCCAGCTTCTCCAGCAGCGGGGCCGCCCGGCGCAGCAGGTCCCGCTCCTCGATGGTCAGGCCGCGCAGCCGCTGGGCGAGCCAGGCGTCGCGCCGGCGGCGTTCCGCAGCCAGCAGCACCGCTCCCTCGTCGGACAGGTGCAGCACCACCTGCCGGCCGTCGGTGTGGTGCGGCTCGCGCCGCACCAGCCCAGACTCGGCCAGGCAGTTGACCGTGCGCGTCATCGACGGCGGCTGCACCTTCTCGTACGCCGCAAGCGCGCCCGGCGCCAGCGGTCCGTGCACCCGCAGCGTGCCGAGCGCGGACAGCTGGGTCGCAGTGAGCTCGGAGTCGCGCTCCTGGCGCAGCCGGCGCGCCAGTCGGCCGACCGACACCGCGAGCGCACTGGCGAGGCTGGCGCCCGGGCGGGTCTGACGGGCGCTAGGCATGGTCCTTAGCCTATGTCATTAGCCGTGCTAACCAACTGCCGCCCCGAGGGTGGTGCTACTCCATGTCCTCGAGCTGGCGCCCCTTCGTCTCGCGGACGAACTTGAGCACGAACAGGAACGACAGCACCGCGAAGGTCGTGTAGAAGCCGTAGGCGAAACCGAGCCCCAGAGCGGCCATAGAGGGGAACGTCGTGGAGATGGCGAAGTTGGCCAGCCACTGGGCCGCGGCGGCGAGGCCGAGGGCGCTGGCGCGGATCTTGTTGTTGAAGATCTCGCCGAGCAGCACCCACACCACCGGCCCCCACGAGACGCCGAAGAACACGACGAACAGGTTGGCGGCGATCAGCGCGATCAGGCCCGGGGTGTCACCCAGCGCCGGCTCCCCGTCGACCACCCGTGCGGTGCCGAAGACGTAGGCGAGCGTCCCGAGCGACAGCGCCATGCCGGCCGAGCCGACCAGCAGCAGCCGACGACGCCCGAACTGGTCGATGGTGGCGATGGCGACCAGCGTCACCGCGATGTTGGTGATCGACGTGATCACCGTGATCGTCAGCGA
>JBBSNM010000039.1:0-24675 GCA_038232655.1 Propionibacteriales bacterium
CGGGCCCGTCGTGCACGGTTCCGTATCGGAGCTGGGCTCGATCCTGGAAACGTGGCTCGCCGCCCACGCCGACGGGACCGCCTGCGTCATCGGCGCGAGGAATATCGACACTGGCACGTTCCGGGCGACGTCTCGTGTCCGTCGCTGACCCCGGAGCTTTCGAAGGGCCTCGAGTTCGATCTGGTCGCCCTCATCGACCCCGACACGTTCGGCATCGGCATCGAAGGAGCCGTCGACCGCTATGTCGCGATGACCTGAGCGAGGGAAAGGACAAGCTCTCGGCGCTGGTCGATGAGGCGAGCGTACGCACGAGATGGTGCAGATCACTCGCCACGGCCGACCCGCGGCCGTCCCAATGTCGGCTGATGACGTGGAGTCGTTGCAGGAGACCATCACAGTTCGGACTGCCTCCGCCGTGACGGACTCGCCTTGGAACTTCCAGGTCAGCGGTCGTTTCCAGCGTGACCTGCGTCGCTTGCCGCCACGCATCGCGGTTGCGGTTACCGAGTAGGTCACCGGAGTCCTCCCGCAGAACCCACGTCGACTCAGCAAGGCGCTCAGTGGCGAGTTGGCGGGACTGCGTTCTGCCCGTCGGGGCGACTACCGGGTCCTGTTCGAGGTCGATGAGCCGGACCGCGTGCTCGTGTTGCTGCGGATGTCGCACCGGGCGCACGTCTACCGGCCCGGGTGACGGTCGTGGCGCTGCTGAGCGAAAACATGTGACGGGCCATGGCTCCCCATCCAGGGGCCCCGAGTCGTGTTGCAATAGATCTCGGCGCTAAGGATCGATCACCGCGTCAACGAGACGGAAGACGTTCACCGCAAGTCGATGGTCCGCAACGGCGCCACGGCAGCGATCGCGTCAAAGTCGGCGTCTCGGTGCGCCAGGGTGATGTCGGCGCGGAGGGCCACACCGGCGATCAGACAGTCGACGATGCTACGGATGGTGCGGCCGTGCCGCCTGACGGCCTGGGCCAGGAGGCCGGCGGCCCGAAAGTCGGTATCGCTGACGACCGAGGCCGTGCGCATGCCGACTAGCACGTCCTCCAGTGTCTGGCGTGCACCGCCGGGTGGCGCTCCGGCCAGCAGCTCCATGACGACGGGTTCGGTGGTAACCAGACTCTCCGGCGTGGCGATCTGGCCGCGCAGCCAGCCGTGGGCTCGGCCGCCATCGCCGCGCAGGTACGAGACCCACACCGACGTGTCGATCAAGACGTCCACGTCGTGTCGCGGCCGCGCCGCTGCCCGTCCAGGTCACCGACCCAGCCGATGCCTTCCAAAGCCTCGAGCGCTCGGGTGGTCAGTGGTGGACCCGCCAGCCGGTGCAGGGCCAAGTGCACGGCGTCCTTCTTGGTCTTGAGGCGGTAGCGTGCCATGACTCGAGCGACCAGCTCGTCGTCGAGGTCGATGTTCGTCCGCGTCATGCACATACGATACACCTGCATGTGCATAGAGGCGTGTGACGGATCGGCTGGTGGATTATCAGGTCGCGGCACGGGAGCGGGACTTGTGCACTGCGGGTTCTTGAGGGGCAGTCGTTCAGGTGCCGACGTAGGCCGCGAGGTGCTCGCCGGTGAGGGTGGAGCGGGCGGCGACGAGGCCGGCGGGTGTGCCCGCGAAGACGATCCGGCCGCCGTCGTGGCCGGCGCCGGGGCCGAGGTCGATGATCCAGTCGGCGTGCGCCATGACCGCCTGGTGGTGCTCGATGACGATGACCGACAAGCCATCGTCGACGAGCCGGTCGAGCAGGCCGAGCAGCCGCTCGACGTCGGCGAGGTGGAGGCCGGTGGTCGGCTCGTCGAGGACGTAGACGCCGCCCTTCCTGCCCAGGTGGGTGGCCAGCTTCAGCCGTTGCCGCTCGCCGCCGGACAGCGTGGTCAGCGGCTGGCCGAGGCCGAGGTAGCCGAGCCCGACGTCGGCGAGCCGCTGCAGGATCGCGTGGGCAGCCGGAATATGCGCCTGGCCGGCGCCGAAGAACGCCTCAGCCTCGCTCACCGACATCGCGAGCACCTCGGCGATGTCGCGGCCGCCGAGGTGGTGATCCAGCACCGATGCCTGGAAGCGCCTCCCCTCGCACTCCTCGCAGCTGATGGCGACGCCGGCCATCATCGCCAGATCGGTGTAGATGACGCCGGCGCCGTTGCAGGCGGGGCAGGCGCCCTCGGAGTTAGCGCTGAACAGCGCCGGCTTCACACCGTTGGCCTTCGCGAACGCCTTGCGGATCGGGTCGAGCAACCCGGTGTATGTCGCCGGGTTGCTCCGTCGGGAACCCCTGATGGCGCCCTGGTCGACCACCACCACGCCGTCCCGTCCGTCCACCGAGCCGTGGATCAACGAGCTCTTGCCGGAGCCGGCGACACCGGTCACCACGCTGAGCACCCCGAGCGGGATGTCGACGTCCACGCCATGCAGGGTGTTCGTCGTCGCGCCGCGGACCTCCAGCGCGCCCGAGGGCGAGCGCAGCGACTCCTTGAGGCCTGCCCGGTCGTCGAGATGGCGGCCGGTTGTGGTGTCACTCCCCCGAAGCCCGGCAACGGTGCCCTCGAAGCAGACCGTGCCGCCCTCGGTCCCGGCGCCGGGTCCGAGGTCGACGGCGTGGTCGGCGATCGCGATCGCCTCGGGCTCGTGCTCCACGACCAGCACCGTGTTGCCCTTGTCGCGCAGCTGTAGCAACAGCTCGTTCATCCGCGCGACGTCGTGCGGGTGCAGCCCGATCGTCGGCTCGTCGAAGACGTAGGTGACGTCTGTGAGCGAGGAGCCCAGGTGGCGGATCATCTTCATGCGCTGCGACTCTCCGCCCGACAGCGAGCCGGACGGCCGGTCGAGCGAGAGATACCCCAGACCGATCTCGGCGAACGAATCCAGCAGGTGCTGGAGACCGGCGAGCAGCGGGGCGAGCGACGGCTCGTCGAGCCCGCGGACCCAGTCGGCCAGGTCGCTGATCTGCATCGAGCAGACGTCGGCGATGTTCTCGCCCTTGATCCTCGACGAGAGCGCCTCCTTGCTGAGTCGGGTGCCCTGGCACTCGGTGCACGTCGTGAAGGTGATCGCGCGCTCCACGAACCGGCGGATGTGCGGCTGCATCGCCTCGACATCCTTGGCCAGCATGGAGTTCTGGATCGCCGGGATCAGGCCGGAGTAGGTCAGGTTGATGCCCTCGACCTTGATCTTGGTCGGCTGCCGGTAGAGCAGGTCGTGCATCTCCTTCTTGGTGTACTTGCCGATCGGCTTGTCCATGTCGAAGTAGCCGCTGCCACTGAAGATCCGGCCGTACCAGCCGTCCATGCTGTAGCCGGGGACGGTGAGGGCCCCTTCGCTGAGCGAGAGGCTGTCGTCGTACAGCGCCGTCAGGTCGAAGTCGTTGACCGAGCCCATGCCCTCACAGGTCGGGCACATGCCGCCGAGGCGGTGGAAGGTCGCCTTCTCGGCCTTGGTCTTGTTGCCGCGCTCGACCGTGATCGCGCCGCTGGCCCTGACCGTGGGGATGTTGAAGGAGTAGGCGTTGGGCGGGCCGATGTGGGGCTCTCCGAGTCGACTGAAGAGGGTCCGGAGCATCGCGTTCGCGTCGGTCACGGTGCCGACCGTGGAGCGCGGGTTCGCGCCCATCCGCTCCTGGTCCACGATGATCGCGGTGGTGAGCCCCTCCAGCCGATCGACCTCGGGACGGGCCAGGGTCGGCATGAAACCCTGCAGGAAGGCGCTGTACGTCTCGTTGATCAGCCGCTGTGACTCCGCGGCGATCGTGCCGAACACCAGCGAGCTCTTGCCCGAGCCGGACACGCCGGTAAACACCGTCAGCCGACGCTTCGGAATCTCGACGCTGACGTCTTTGAGGTTGTTTACGCTCGCGCCCTGCACGCGGATCAGATCGTGCCTGTCGGCAACCGGGAGCGCAGCCGGCCGCGTGTCCGTCCTCGTGGCCATGCTCATCGTGTCCCATCGCGCAGGTGCTGCGCCGCGGCGGGTCTGCTGGTCACCTGCGAGACCATGCCACGTCGCGCCGGGGTTGCCTAGCGCTGCCGGCGTCACCCCCGTCGGCTCGGGCACCGTCTGCTCCGCTTAGCACGGTGCCGATTCGTCCATTCGCCGCGGGCACCCCGATCATGGGTGCAGTGACCACGTCCCCGACCCTGCCGCCTTCACGCACGAGGGCCGAGCACGACGACCCGCCGTGGCTGCTCGTCGTCGCGGTCCCGGCGATGCTCGCGATCGGTGGCCTGGTCGCCGCGCAGACGCAGATCAACGGTGAGCTGGCGGCGACCCTCGGCGGAGGACCCACCGCGGGCCTGTCGGCTGCGCTGGTGAGCTTCGGCAGCGGCTTCGCCCTGCTGTGCCTCGCCGCCCTGGCGTCCCGGCCCATGCGCCGTGGCCTCGCGTCGGTACGGGGTGCGCTGCGCACCGGCCACCTTCGACCCTGGCAGGTGCTCGGTGGATGCGCCGGTGGGTTCCTGGTGGCAACCCAGGGACTCACCGTCTCGACGATCGGTGTCGCGCTTTTCACGGTCGCGCTCGTCGGTGGTCAGACCGCCAGCGGACTGCTCGTCGATCGGCTGGGTCTGAGCCCGTCGGGACCGCAGCCCGTCTCCGCGTTGCGCGTCGTCGGCGCGGTGCTGACCATCGCGGCGGTGGCGCTGTCCGCATCGCAGCGGCTGGGTGGCCCCGGCGCGCTCGGCGCCGCCGGGTTCGCACTCGCCCTGCTCCCACTCGTCGCCGGGCTCGGCATCGCCTGGCAGCAGGCCGTCAACGGGCGGGTCTCGGTCAGTGGCGGCCCCTGGGCCGCGACCTGGATCAACTTCGCGGCGGGCAGCGCGCTGCTCGCCGCGGTCACCGTTGGGGCCGTCTCCGTCGAGGGGCCCACGCAGGCGATGCCGACGACGTGGTGGCTCTACCTCGGCGGCCCGATCGGCGTGGTGTTCATCTCCATGGCAGCCGTCCTGGTGCGGGTGCACGGCGTCCTCGTCCTCGGACTGTGCACGGTGTGCGGGCAGGTCACCTCCGCGCTGGTCATCGACCACTACGTCGGCGCGGGAGGCATCGGAACTCTCACCGCCGTGGGTGCCGGTGTCACCCTGGCCGGTGTCGTGCTGGCCGGCGTCGGAACCCGCCGCCCGACCCGACCATGAGCTGGGCTCCGGTCGAGCCGGTCAGCCCGGTCCCGCCGCACCTGGCCGCCGCCGACCGAGCAGCCGGACGGCACAGGTGGGGTCAGCGCCACTCGGTTCCACAGGCACCCGGGCAGCCGGTGGCCCGGTGCCGGCCGAACCGAGTGCGCCGCGACCACCGGTCCTCGGGTGGTCAGCGAGCGGTCAGCGGGTGCCCCGCCACGAACGCGTCGATCTCGGCCAGCGTCCGCGCCTTGACGGCGTCCGGGGCGTACGACACCCGCACCGCCGTCCGGGCCAGATCGGCCAGCCCGGCCGCGGAGACCCCGAACACCTCGTGCGCGACGCGGTACTCGTCGAGCAGCGTGGTGTCGAACATGCCGGGGTCGTCGGAGTTCAGTGTGACGGTGACGCCGGCGTCGACCAGCGTCGGCCACGGGTGCTCCGCCAGGCTCGGCACCGCCCGGGTGCGGATGTTCGACGTCGGGCACACCTCCAACGGGATGCCGCGCTCGACGAGCTCGGCCATCAAGGTGGGATCTTGCGCTGCGGCGATCCCATGGCCGATGCGCTGCGCACCGAGCAGCTCGATGGCGTCCCGGATCGTCTGCGGGCCGGTGGTCTCCCCCGCGTGCGGGACGCTGGCCAGGCCCAGCGCGCGCGCCCGGGCGAAGATGTCGGCGAACGGCGGTCGGGGCACCCCGATCTCGGGGCCACCGATGCCGAAGCCGACACAGCCCTCCGGTGCCCAGTGCTCGGCCCACTCCACCGTCCGCTCCCCCGAGGCCACACCGTTCTCGCCGGGGATGTCGATGACCCAGCCGACCTCGAGCCCGCAGCACTCGCGGGCAGCCGCACGGGCACGCACGAATGCCTCGGCGACCCCGTCCGGCTCGATGCCCATCAGCAGGTGGGCGTCCGGGGTCACTGTCAGTTCGACATAGCGGACGTTCTGCTCCGCGATGTCACCGAGCACGCCGACCGCCATCGCCTCGACGTCCTCAGCCGTGCGCACCAGCGAATTGACCGCGATGTAGACCTCGATGAAGTGCGCGAAGTCGGTGAACGCGTAGAAATCCACCAGCGCCTGCTCGTCGGTGGGCACCCCGCCGTCCGGATGCCGGCGGGCCAGCTCCAGCACCGTCGACACCGACGCCGAGCCGACCAGGTGCACGTGCAACTCGACCTTGGGCAGTTCGGCGATGAACCGCTCGAGAGTCGGTGCCACGTCCTTCGAGTCAGCCACAGCGGCGCAGTCAACCAGACCTCCGACGCGGGATCGGCACCCGGGATCGGCACCCGGGATCAAGACACCTCCCCCGGCTCCCCCGTCCCACTGGCTGGTCATCGGCGTGCCCGAGGCCGAGATATCTCAGATATGAGATAACGTCGATGCCATGAGCGAGGCCTACCTGAGCCGTATCGGTTTTCTGATCCGGGACGCGCGCAAGCACCGCGGCTGGACCCAGACCCAGCTCGCCGACGTGCTGGGCACCAGTCAGTCCGCGGTCAACCGGATCGAACGCGGTCACCAGAACCTCAGCCTGGAGATGCTGGCCCGGATTGGCGAAGCGCTCGACTCGGAGATCGTCTCGCTCGGCTCGCCCGGCCCGCTGCACCTGCGCGTCGTCGGCGGCACCCGGCTGTCGGGGGCCATCGACGTCAAGACCTCGAAGAACGCCGGGGTCGCACTGCTGTGCGGGTCGCTGCTCAACCGCGGGCGCACCGTGCTGCGCAAGGTGGCCCGCATCGAGGAGGTCAACCGGCTGCTCGAGGTCCTGGAGTCGATGGACGTCCGCACCCGCTGGCTCAACGACGAGAACGACCTCGAGATCGTCCCACCCGATCAGTTGCGCATGGACCACATCGACGCCGAGGCGGCCCGGCGCACCCGCAGCATCATCATGTTCCTCGGCCCGCTGATGCACCTGATGGACACCTTCAAGCTGCCGTACGCCGGCGGGTGCGACCTCGGCACCCGCACCGTCGAGCCGCACATGACGGCGCTGCGCCGGTTCGGCCTGGAGGTCAAGGCCACCGAGGGCGACTATCACGCCAGCGTCGATCACGCCGTTCGCCCCGAGCGCCCGATCGTGCTGACCGAGCGCGGTGACACGGTCACCGAGAACGCGCTGCTCGCCGCGGCCCGGCACGACGGCGTCACCACGATCCGCAACGCCAGCCCCAACTACATGGTGCAGGACCTGTGCTTCTTCCTGGTCGAGCTGGGCGTGGGCATCGACGGCATCGGCACCACCACCTTGCGGGTGCACGGCTGCACCGACATCGACCGCGACGTCATCTACGCGCCGAGCCCCGACCCGATCGAGGCGATGAGCCTGGTCGCCGCCGCCGTGGTCACCGATTCCGAGATCACCGTGCGCCGGGTACCGATCGAGTTCCTGGAGATCGAGCTCGCCCTGCTGGAGGAGATGGGCCTCAAGTACGACCGCAGTGACGAGTACCTCGCCGAGAACGCCCACACCCGCCTGGTCGACGTGACCACGCACCACTCCACCCTGCACTCCCCGATCGACAAGATCCACCCGATGCCGTTCCCCGGCCTGAACATCGACAACCTGCCCTTCTTCGCGGTGATCGCTGCGCAGGCGACCGGCTCCACGATGCTGCACGACTGGGTCTACGAGAACCGCGCGCTGTACCTCACCGAGCTGAACAAGCTCGGCGGCCACGTCCAGCTGCTCGACCCGCACCGCGTCCTCATCGAGGGGCCGACCCGCTGGCGCGCCGCCGAGGTCATTTGCCCGCCGGCGCTGCGCCCCGCGGTCGTCATCTTGCTGGCCATGCTGGCGGCCAGGGGCACGTCGGTGCTGCGCAGCGTCTACGTCATCAACCGCGGCTACGAGGATCTGGCCGAGCGCCTGAACGCGCTCGGCGCCCAGATCGAGACCTTCCGCGACATCTAGGCGCCGGCCCGTCGACGATGACCGTCCGCAGCTTCGAGACGACCAGCACCGACCCGTACGCGGCGGGCCGCGAGCTCGGGGCCGGCTGCGCGGCCGGTGTCCGGGGTGCCTGGGACCGCTACCGCGAGCTGTGGGCGGCCTACGCCGTCACCCCCGACGAGGTGGCCGCGGTCGGTGCCGCGGTGCTGGGCCCGATCGAGGCGTTCAGCCCGGCGCTGCGCGCGGAGATCGCCGGGATCGCCGCCGGCGCGAGCCTGCCCGAGTGGCAGCTGGGCGCCCTCAACGCCCGCACGGAGCTGCTTGCCCTCGGCGACCAGCGGCTGCTCGCCGCCGGCCGGTTGCCGGGCGAACCGGTCAGCGAGTGCTCGACGCTGGTGCGGCTGCCGTCGGGCGGTGCGCCGGTCACCGCGCAGACATGGGACTGGCACGCGACGCTGCATGATTCGTGGTTCGTGTGGACCCGCTGGCTGCCGAGCGGCCGGCTGGTCCGCACCCTCACCGAGTACGGCATCGTCGGCAAGATCGGTCTCGGCATCAATCCCTCGGCCGGCTCGGCCGGGTCGGCCGGCGGTGGCATCGGGGTGCACTTCAACGCCCTGCGGCACCGCGACGACACCGGCCTCGGCGGGGTGCCGGTGCACGTGGTGGCGCGGCGGATGCTGGACGAGGCGGGCAGCTGCGACGAGGCGCTGGCGGTCGCGCGCGCGGCCGAGGTCACCGCGTCGGCGGCGCTCACCGTCACGGGCCGGACCCTCGGGCCGGGCGACGACTGGTCAGCGTGCACCGTCGAGATGCACCCCGGTGGCCCGTCGGCGCTGCCGCACAACCGTGCGGACAGCGGCGGTTGGCTGGCGCACACCAACCACTTCACCGCCGATGCCGTCGGCCCCGATGCCGGTCTGGTGCCGCAGCTGTCGACCAGCCGCGAGCGCCTCGACCGGGTGGAGTTGCTGGCCCGCCACGCCGACGGCCCGACCGCACCGCAGGCGATCGCCGACCAGCTGGCGACCCATGACCTCGGGGAACGCAGCGTCTGCGTGCACGGCTTCCCGGACGCACCGGTCGGGCAGCGCAGCGCGACGCTGGCGGTGGTCGTGGCAGAGCCGGCCGCCGGCCGGTTGCACGTGCACGCCGGCAAGCCGTGCGAGGCGCGCGCCGGCTCGTGGTGGACATTCTGACCGGTGCTCGGGCCGTCAGCTCAACCGAACAGCGCGTCGACGAACGAGCGGGCCGGCCGTCCCTGGCCGGGCGGCGCGACGTCGGGGGGGACCACCATGTCCGGGGTGATCCGCGGCAGCGGCTGGGTGCGCGGCCCGCGGGAGACGTGCCAGTCGTTCTCCGTCTCGATCAGGTCGGCCAGGCTCGACCGCTGCAGGAAGATGCCGTGACAGGCCTGACACTGGGTCACCGGCACCCGCAGTCGGTCATGGACGACCATGTCTCCCTGGCAGGCCGGACAGACGATGGTGGCGGCGTCTTCGGTGCTCATCTTCGCCACGGTAGCCCGTCATCGCGGCGTGGCCACCCCTCCACGCCCGACGGCCGGCCACCGAGCTCGAGCAAGGCTGGAGTCGTCGCGCGCAACCGTCGCCCCGATACTGGCCAGATGGCGGGCACCGCGACGACGCACGTCTTCCGCGACCTGGCGATCCCGTTCGCGATTGCGCACCGCGGCGGTGCCGCCTATCCCCCGAATGCGGGCATCGAGAACACCCTGCGGGCGTTCGGCACCGCCTGGCGGCTCGGACACCGTCTCTTCGAGACCGACGTCCGCGCCAGCAGGGACGGCGTCGCCGTGGTCGTGCACGACGACCGGTTGGACCGGCTGTGTGGAGTGCCCGACCAGGTGGCCGCCCTGACCTGGGACGAGCTGTCGCGGCTGCGCGTCGGCGGGCGCGAGCCCCTCCCCCGCCTCGCCGACCTGCTGGCCGCCTTCCCGGAGGCCCGCGTGAACATCGACATCAAGGCCGACGACGCGGTGCTCCCGACGCTGGCGGCGGTCACCGCTGCCGGTGCCGGCCACCGGGTGTGCCTGGCGAGCTTCTCCGACCGTATGCTTCGCCAGGTCCGCCGCCTCGCCGGACCGGGCATCGCCACGTCGTGCGCCCGGCTGGAGGTCGCGCTGCTGCGCTTCGGCCCGACCCGCCGGGTGCGCGGGACCGCTTCCAGGCGCGGGGCGATCGCCGCGCAGGTCCCGCATCGCACCCGCGGCATCACCGTGGTGACGCCCGGGTTCGTCCGGAACGCGCACGCCTTGGGCCTGCAGGTGCACGTGTGGGGCGTGGACGACCTTGGGTCCATGCGGGCGATGCTCGAGCTCGGTGCCGACGCGCTGATCACCGACCGCATCGATCTCGTGACCGGAGCACTGGCTGAGTCGAGGGCCGGCCGGTGAGCGCCGACAGCGACCACCGACAGGTGGCCGACGACGCCAGCCGGCGCGCCGAGCAGCGCGCCTGGTCCTGGTACGACTGGGCGAACTCCGCCTACGCGACGACGATCGGCGCGGTGCTCTTCGCGCCGTACCTCACCAGCGTCGCCGAGGTCGCCGCGTGCGGACGGGCGGGCACGGTGACCGACCCGTGCCGCGCCGACCTGGAGGTGCTCGGCCTGACCGTGTCACCGGGCTCGCTGGTCTTCTACGTCATCACGCTGTCCACGGTGCTGTCAGCGCTGGTGCTGCCGGTGGTCGGTGCGATCGCCGACCGGAGCCCCTCCAAGCGCCGGCTGCTTGGGCGGTTCGCATGGACCGGCGCCGCGATGGCAACGGCGATGTTCACCATCACCGGCGGGAACTGGGAGCTCGGTGCCGTGCTGCTGCTGGCCGGCAACATCGCGTTCGGGTCGAGCCTGGTCGTCTACGACGCCATCTTGTGCGAGGTCGCCACTCCCGACGAGCGCGACGCGGTGTCCTCGCGGGCATGGGCGTTCGGCTACCTCGGCGGCGGACTGCTGCTGGCAGTCAACCTGGCCATCGTGACGCTGCACGACTCGTTGGGGTTGTCCACCTCGGTGGCGGTGCGGGTCAGCCTGGCCTCAGCCGGGCTGTGGTGGGCGCTGTTCACGTTGATCCCCTACCGGCGGCTGCGCGACCGGCCGCCGCTCGACGTCGTCCCCGCGACCGGGCCGCTGGTCCGGCGCAGCTTCGGCCAGCTGGCCGCCACCTTGCGGGACGCCCGGAACTACCCGATGACGCTGACGTTCCTGCTGGCGTACCTGTTCTACAACGACGGCATCCAGACCGTTATCGGCACCGCCAGCGTGTACGGCGACAAGCAGCTCGGGTTCGAGACCAGCACGCTGATCGCCACCATCTTGCTAGTGCAGTTCGTGGCCTTCGGCGGGGCACTGCTGTTCGGGCGGGTGGCGGCCCACCTCGGCAGCCGGCGTACGATCCTGGCCGGTCTGTGCATCTGGATCGGAGTCGTCGCCGTCGGCTACCTGCTACCGGCGGGCGAGCTGGTGCCCTTCGTGGCGCTGGCCGTCGCCATCGGGATCGTGCTGGGGGGCACCCAGGCGCTGTCGCGCTCGCTGTTCAGCCAGCTGATCCCGGCGGGCCGCGCGGCGGAGTACTTCAGCCTCTACCAGGCCTGCGAGCGCGGCACCAGCTGGCTGGGGACGCTGGTCTTCGGCCTGGTGCAACAGCTGACCGACTCCTACCGCCCGGCACTGGCCGCGCTGGCGGTCTTCTTCGTCGTCGGGTTCGTGCTGCTGCTGCGCGTGGACGTCCGGCGCGCCATCATCGACGTGGGCAACCGGCCGCCGGCGGTGGTGTGATGTGACCTGCGACGCCATGCCCGCGGGAATCATGGCTCGTTCCGGATCGTTACCAATCCGTGGGACCAGGTGGGTGCGAACCATCCGCAGGGTCGCCAGCAACCCGAACGGAGGACTCATGTCGGACCGCGCGCTACGCGGCACACGCCTGGGGACGCAGAGCTTCGAGGACGAGCGCGGCGTCGAGATGGCGCCACGCACCCAGATTGCGTACCAGTGCACCCGGGGTCACGAGTTCAACCTGATCTTCGCCCACGACGCCGAGATCCCGACCGTGTGGGAGTGCCCCCGCTGCGGCGCCGAGGGGATGCGCCTTGACGGCGGCGCCGTCGAGGACAAGTTCACCAAGCCGGCGAGGACGCACTGGGACATGCTGCGCGAGCGACGCTCGCTGCCAGAGCTCGAGGACATCCTCACCGAGCGGCTCGAGCTGCTGCGCGCCGGCGAGATCGGCCCCGTGCACCTGCACCGGTCGCGGCGCACCGCCAAGCGCTCAGCCTGAGCCCCACCGGGGCGGGCGGCACTCAGTCCGGCGGGTGGACGCGGCGCTGACCGACCAGCCGCACCCGCGCCGACCGCTCGGAGCGGCGGGTGAGCGCCTTGGTCACCAGCCGTCGCATCAGCGGCCGCAGACCCGGCAGCAGGCACGCGAACCCGACGGCGTCGGTCACGAAGCCAGGGGTGAGCAGCAAGGCGCCGCCGACGAGAACCAGCCCGGCGTCGGTGAGGGCGACCTCCGGCGCTGATTGGGCCGACAGCATCGCCCTCAGGTTCGCCCACGCCTTGCGGCCCTCGCGCTGCACCAGCCAGGCACCGAGGACGCTCTCCGCCACCAGCAGCACGACGGTCGGCCAGGTGCCGATCAGTTGTCCGACCTGGATGATGACCGCGATCTCCACGATCGGCATCACCAGGAACGCAGCGATCAACCAGCGCGCCATCTCAGCTCCCTCCGACCCGGCCGGCGCGGCGAGTGACCAGCCCGGCGGGTTGTGCCGATGCGGGCAGCCGCGCGGTCACACCCCACCAAGTGACCCGCCACAGCGCCTCGCGCACGATCGGCAGCGACATCTTCGACTCTCCCTGGGTGCGTTCCACGAACCGGATGGGCACCTCGACCACCCGGCCGCCCGCGGCGACGGTCCGCCGCAGCATGTCCACCTGGAAGCAGTAGCCCTGGGACCGCACCGCCGACAGGTCTATCCGCTCCAGTGTGCCTCGCCGGTAGCAGCGATACCCGCCGGTGCAGTCACGCACGTCGATACCCAGCGCCAGCCGTGCGTAGGTGTTGCCCGCCCGGGAGAGGAACTGGCGGTGTCGTGGCCAGTCGACGACAGCGCCGCCAGGCACCCAGCGGGAGCCGAGCACCAGGTCGGTGCCCGGTGTGAGCGCCGCGAGCAGGCCCGGCAGCTCGCGCGGTTGGTGCGAGCCGTCGGCGTCCATCTGCACGAACCGCTCGTAGCCGCGCGCCATCCCCCAGCCGAAACCAGCCCCGTACGCCGCGCCGAGCCCCTGCTTGGCGCGGCGGTGCAGCACATGCACGCTCGCGTCGCCCGCCGCGATCGCGTCGGCGACGGCACCGGTTCCGTCGGGTGACGCGTCGTCGACGACCAGCACGTCGGCCGCCGGGGTGGCTGACCGCACCCCGCGCACGACCCGTTCGACGTTGTCGACCTCGTCGTAGGTCGGGATGACGACGAGCGTGTCGCTCATGGCCGCCCGGCCGGTTGGCGGGGCGGGTCGGCCCGGCCGGAGGCGACCGGGCCGGCTGCCCCGTCCGGGTCGGCCGGGTCGCTGTCCCCGTGGCGGCCTCGGCGGCTGATGGCGATCGCGGCCAGCGGGCCGAGGACACCGAGCGCCGCGAGCCCTCGCTCCAGCACGGACCCGACCCGCACAGCCGGCGTCAGCCCGCCCGCGCGGCGCACGGTGGCGGTCAGCACCTGGGCGTCGCTTCCAGTCGACCGCGTGAGCACGGTGCCGTCGGCGGCGATGATGCCGCTGATGCCGTTGGTCGAGGCCACCACCAGGTCGCGGCCGGTCTCGAGGGCACGCATCCGCGAGATCGCCCACTGCTGTGCGGGCTGGCCCGTCCCCACGTAGGTGGCGTTGTTGGTCTGCACCACCAGCAGCTCGGCGCCCGACTGGACCGCGGGTGCGGCGACGTTCTCGAAGGCGACGTCGTAGCACAGGGCGTCGCTCACCACCACCGGCCCGAGGTCGAGCACCCCGACCTCGTCACCGGATTCGAAGTCGCGTGGGATCTGGTCGAGCCGGCTGATCAGCGGCGCCAGCAGGTCGCGCATCGGGATGTACTCGCCGAAGGGCACCAGGTTGCGCTTGACGTAGACGTCCCCGGGCCCGGTCGTCGGCGACCAGACCATCCCGACGTTGCGCGCGGTGTCCGGCGTCGATCCCGCGGTGATGGCACCGACCAGCGTCGGTACCCCGACTGCCGTGACCGCGCCCTCGATCGTCGCCGCCGTCTGTGGGTCGCTGAGCGGGTCGATGTCGGTGGAGTTCTCGGGCCAGAACACCACGTCGGCGGGGTCGGCGGCGCCCGCCCGCACGTCCGCGGCGTACGCCTCAGTGACGCGGGCGTGGTTCCTGACCACCTCGCGCTGCTCGCCGAGCCCGTCGGCGCCGGTGCCGGGGATACCGCCCTGCACGGCGGCCACGGGGACGGTGCCGCGCTCCCCCGCCACACCGACGGGCAGCAGCACGCCCACAGCGAGCACACCGACCACGGCCAGCACGGCACTCGCGGCGACGGGCAGGCTGCGGTGCTCGGTCTCGCGCACCCGGAGCAGACCCCACCACGCCAGTGCGGCGAGGAGGACCACGAGGGCGCCGAGCGCGGGCACACCGAGGTAGCGGACGTAGGACGCCAGCGGCGAGTCGGCCAGCGCGAAGGCGAGCTTGCCCCACGGGAAGCCGGTGAACGGTACGTGGCTGCGCGCCAACTCGACCGCGGCCCACAGGCCGGCGGTGGCCAGCGGCCACCACCGGTGCGGGCGCACGCGCGCTGCCGCCCAGCCGAACGCGCCGTAGAACAGCGCCTCCAGCAGCGTCAGCGCCACCCACGCGTCGGGGCCGATGACCCGCACCCAGGGCAGCAGCACGCCCATGTAGGCCACCCCGAAGGCCAGGCCCACCAGTGCGCCGCGTTGGGGGGCCACGTCGTGCAGCACGGCGACGATGCCGAACAGGCCCACCAGCAACAGCGGCCACAGCCCGTACGGCGGGAACGCCAGCGCGACCGCGGCGCCCGACACGAGCGCCACGGCAAGCCGAGTGGACAGGTGCATGGCGGGCTCCAGGTGCGGGCGCTTGATCGAGACGACTCCATCATCGCAAACGCCGCAACCGCGGGGAGGCGCACGGGGAGCTCGGCGACCTTCGGACCGATCGCGTGCCCACCGGATGCGAACCCGCGGACCGTTGTCTACTGGTCACCGTGCCCCTCGCGCGCACCACCCCGTCGACCGACAGGCCGCCACGACATGGCACGAGTGGCGCGAGTGCGGAACTTCCATTCCGCTCACGTGCCCCGCCGGTGTGGCCGACCGGTCGAACCCTCGAGGGAGGACTCCGCGATCCTGCCACGAGTGCGCTGACTGTCAACAGCGGCCTGACCTGGGCATATGTGCATCTTTGCAGGTCACGAGACTTCGGCCGGAAAGATGCCGTTAACGTAGGATCCACCTATCCGGCGTGTCGCCTCGCGACACGCCGCCAGTGCATCCTCCGGTCGGTCAATCGGGCGGGGGCACCACCACAACGCCACGCGCTGTGACGGCGACAATCGGCTCCGTGAGCACCTCCGCCGACGACTGCGACCGATCCGGCCGACCGCGGCACACGACCCGCGCACTCAGCGCCAGCTCGCGGCTGCGGCGGCCCACCCGCTGCACCTGCGCCGACACCTCGACGACGTCCCCCGCCCGCACCGGGGCCAGGAACTGCACGTCGACATACGAGGCGAACAGGCCCTCATCGCCGTCGGTGCGGATGCACACCTCGGTGGCGGCGTCGCCGAACAGCCCCAGCACGTACGCGCCGTCGACCAGGTGGCCAGCGTAGTGCGCGTGGGCGTACGGCACGTACCGGCGCTGCACCACCTGCAGGCCCAGCCGCGGGTCGGGGTCGGAAGTGCTCATGCGCTGCGCCGGCCCTGGTCGCCAGCCGACACGGCCCGGCCCTTGGTCACCAGCGCGTCGACCAGGAAGCTGGCAACCTCGGCCGGGGTGGTGCCCCGGGCGAAGACCCGGTCCACGCCGAGCTCGGCGGCCATCGACTCGTCGAAGCGTGGCCCGCCCGCGACCAGCACCGGCCGGCGCTCGGCCGGGAACGCCTCGCGGAAGGCCGCCGACATCTCCTGGGTGTTCGACACGTGCGCGTCGCGCTGGGTGACGACCTGCGAGACGAGCACCGCGTCGGCGCGCTCGACCGCGCAGCGCTCGATCAGCCGCGGCACCGACACCTGGGCGCCGAGGTTGACCACCCGCAGCTCGCGGTAGTACTCCAGGCCCTTCTCACCGGCGAACCCCTTGATGTTCAAGATCGCGTCGATGCCCACGGTGTGCGCGTCGGTGCCGATGCACGCCCCCACCACCGTCAGCCGCCGTCTCACCCCCTTGCGGATGGCGAGGTTGGCCTCCTTGGGCGCCAGCAGCGGGTAGTCGCGCTCGACGACCCGCACCGCGCTCAGGTCGACGAGGTGGTTGGCCCGGCCGTAGACGACGAAGAAGGTGTAGCCGTCGCCCACCGGCTTGCTGTGCACGACCATTGCGGGCTCGAGGCCCATCTTGGTAGCCAGCTGCAGGGCAGCACCCTCGGCCAGCTTGCCGTGCGGGACGGGCAGGGTGAACGAGGTCTGCACCATGCCGTCGCCGGTGGTGTCGCCGTACGGGCGGACGATCGCGCCGGTGGTCACGACGCCGCCTCGAGCAGGTCGATGGCCGGGTTCAGGTAGCCGTCGGCCCGGCGCACGACGCCGTCCAGGCCACGACCGCCGTCGGCTGGGCGCTTCATCAGCCCGAACGTGCCGTCCGCGATCGCGGCGAGCAGCCCCGCCCCGTACGTCGGCTCGGTGTGGTCCAGGATCCGCTCCAGCAGGTCGATGCTCTCGGCGAGCACCTGCCGGGCGCGGGTGGCGATGAAGCCGTCGGCCGGTGGGTGGAAGTCCTCGGCCAGCCCGCCGCAGGCGTTGCGGACGTAGCGCACGTTCTGCAGGGCCAGGTCGCGGTCGGACAGCCACGGTGTCACCACCGCCTCGGTCATCATCCCTACCAGCAAGATGCCCTGCCCGGTCAGCGTCCCGGCGAGGTTGAAGAAGCCGTCGAGCAGGTAGCCGCGGAACACGTCGCCGCTCATGTGCCGGGTGGGCGGCATCCACTTCAGCGGTGCGTCGGGGAACAGCTGGCGGGCCAGCAGCGCGTGCGCCAGCTCGAGCCGGAAGCTCTCGGGCAGCTCGGGGTCGATCTCGAACGCGTGCCCGAGCCCGAGCTGCCAGTCGGCGAGCCCGGCCTCCTTGGCGAACGACTCGTTCAGCAGCTGGCTGACCGTGACGGTGTGCGCGGCTTCGACGGCGTCGGCGGTGGTGAGGTAGTTGTCCTCGCCGGTGTTGATGATGATGCCCGCACGGGCGTGCACCTGGCGGCTGAAGCGCTGGTCGACGAAGGTGCGCACGGGGTTGATGTCGCGGAACAAGATGCCGTACATCGAGTCGTTGAGCATCATGTCGAGGCGCTGTAGGCCGGCCAGCGCGGCGATCTCGGGCATGCACAGGCCGGAGGCATAGTTGGTGAGCCGGATGTAGCGGCCGAGCTCGGCGCTGGTCTCGTCCAGGGCAGCCCGCATCAGCCGGAAGTTCTCACTCGTGGCGTAGGTGCCGGCGTACCCCTCCCGGGTGGCGCCCTCGGGGACGAAGTCGAGCAGCGACTGGCCGGTCGAGCGGATCACGGCGATGACGTCGGCGCCGGCACGGGCGGCCGCCTGTGCCTGAGGGATGTCCTCGTAGATGTCGCCGGTGGCGACGATGAGGTAGATCCACGGTTGTTGCGGCGGGTCGCCCCACCGCTTCACCAGCCGTTCGCGCTCCCGTCGCCGCGCGTCCAGCGTGCGTACGCCGGCACCGACGGCCTTGCGCGCCGCCGAGCGGGCGTGCACCAGGTCGCGGCCCGCGGGGAGCCGGAAACGCACCGAGCCGACGGCGGCCTTGGCGGCGAGCTCGGCGAGGTCACCAGCCGCGCCGCGCACCAGCGCGTCCCACACCGGCAGCGCGACGCCGTGCTCGATGCCGACATCGGCTCGCACGGTGTCGAGGAGCCGATTGGGCCAGGGCGTGCCGTCGGGGTCTGCCCCCGCGAGACCGGCCAGGCGCAGCGTTGCCCGCTCGACCGAGACCGTCGTGTGCTGCTGGGCCAGTGCCACGATCGGCTCGCCCACCCGCTGCGCCAGCCGGCGAGCGGTACGTACCGCCTCGGGGTCCAGGTCAAGCTCGGGCATGCGCCCGAGGCTACCAGCGAGCGCCGACTGTCCGGCAGTCAGACCGCCGAGCCGTAGGTCGTCCGGCGAGACTGCTCTAGTGGCGCCAACTGTCCACCCGTCCCGAGCGGTCAGCGCATCGCGTCGTGGGCGATGCGGCCCCGGACCACCGTCCGCAGGCACCGGGGGCGGGGGGTGCCCGGGCTGACGTCGGGTAGCCCGAGCCCGCCCGAGCGCGATTCGGCCGAAGGGCTGTGCCCACGGTCGTCGGGCGCCCTGACGACCAGCTCCCCCGCCCGCCAGACCGCGTACGTGGCGGCGGCACCCGGCCTCAGCACGCCGGGGTCGTCGCTGCCCGCGGCCCGCCAGCCACCACGGGTATGGGCCAGGAAGGCCGCCGTGGCCGAGATGCGCTGGGCCGGATTGTGATGGAAGGCGGCCGCCGCCACCGCCGCCCACGGGTCGAACGGGGTCACCGGGCTGTCCGAGCCCAACGCCAGCGGCACGCCGGCCCGGCTGAGGTCGGCGAGTGGGTTCATCGCCAGGGATCGGGCCCGGCCGAGCCGCTCGGCGTACATGCCGGCGTCCCCGCCCCAGGCGGCGTCGAAAGTGGGTTGCACCGAGGCCAGCACGGCCAGGTCGGCGAGCACGGCGATCGCCGCCGCGTCGATCAGCTCTACGTGCTCGAGGCGGTGCCGGGCGGCGCGGACCGCAACGGGGCCGACGACCGCGGTGGCGGCGAGGAGTCCCTCGACGACCGCGCCGGTCGCGGCGTCCCCGATGACGTGGAAGCCGGCCTGCAGGCCGGACCGGGTGCAGGCCACCACGTGGTCGCGGATCTGCGTTGCCGACAGGTACGCGTGCCCGCTCGTGTCCGCGTCGGCGTAGGGGTGCTGCATGCCCGCGGTGCGCGAACCCACCGAGCCGTCGACGCACAGGTCGCCGGCCAGTCCGAGCAACGGCCGGTCGCCCGGCAGGTCGAGCTCGGCCAGCAGCCGGGCGACGTCGGCCTCCTCGGCGGCCAGAGCGCCGCGGTAGGCGACCACGTCGGACAGCACCGGCCGATCCGGCTCGCGGCGTGCCCGGTCGACCAGGCCGACCAGGTCGGAGAGATCGGCCGCGGGGGCGATGTGCGGTGCCGACATCTCGTGCACGCAACCGATGCCGGCCGCGGCCGCCGCGCCCAGCGCCACCTCGTGCAGCCGGCGTCGGTCACCCTCGTCGAGGCCCTGCCTGGTCAGCGTGCGGGCAGCATGGTGGGCGTCCCGCTCGACCCGGCCGTCGTCGCTCCAGCCGGCCAGCTCGGCGAGGCCGTGGCGCCGAGCCAACGCGCTCGACACGACGGCGGAGTGCACGTCGACCCGCGCCAGGTAGACCGGCCGACCGCCCGCCGCCCGGTCGAGCTCGCCTCGCGTGGGCGGTCGCCGCTCGGGCCAGTCGCGGTCGTCCCAGCCGTGCCCGAGCACCGGTCCGCTCGTCCACCGCGAGGCCGCCGCCACTCGGTCCAACACGTCGGCGACACTGGCCGCGGTGGTCAGGTCGAGACCGGTGAGCGCCAACCCGGTCTCGGTCGTGTGGGCGTGCGCGTCGACGAACGCCGGGGTGACCAGCGCACCGTCGAGCTCCACGACCTCGTCGGCGCTGTCCGCATGGGCGGCTGCGGCCGCGTCGGGGCCGACCCAGGCGATCCGGTCGTCGACGACGAGCATCGCCTCCGCGAACGGGTCGGTCGGGGAGTAGACGGCGCCGCCGCGATACAGCCTGGTGCGAGCCGGTCGCCGCGCTGACATCGGTCCAGTCTCACCCAGCCGCGCTCCCCCGGCCGGGCCGGGCCGCCAGCTCAGGCGGCCGACCGGACGGGCTGGCTCGCCGGAGGGGTGGCGCCGATCCGGCTACGAGCGTCGGAACCTGCGCCGGACGGGCGGGCTGCTGTCGCCTCTGCTGCCGCCGTTAGAGCTCAGGACCTTCTCGACGTGTCGTTCGACCGGCTCGCCGAAGTGCTCGTCGAAGTTGCCGGTGAGCTCATTCGTGACGTCGGCGCCGACCTCACGAGCCAGCTGCTCGCGCCGCTGGCGCCGCTCGGCGCGCAGCAGCACCTTGTGCTCGGCGCTGAGTGCCCGGAACGTGGCCCAGCACATCGCCAGCATCACCAGGCTGAACGGGAGCGCGGTGATGATCGCGCCGGTCTGCAGCGCGGTGAGACCACCGGCGAGCAGCAGCCCGGCCGCCACGAACCCCTCCATCGACGCCCACAGCACCCGGCTCCAGGTGGGCGGGTCGGGGTTGCCGCCGGAGGCGAGCATGTCGACGACCAGCGAGCCGGAGTCCGACGAGGTGACGAAGAAGATCGTCACCAGGATGATCGCGATCACCGACAGCAACGAACCGAGCGGCAGGCCCTGCAACACGTCGAACAGCACGTTCTCGGGGACGATGCTGCCGTCGGACTCGAGCAGGCCGCCGGGCCCCTCCAACTGCCGGAAGATCGCCGTCCCGCCGAGGATCGAGAACCACAAGAACGTGACGAGGGTGGGCACGAGCAGGACGCCCGCCACGAACTCGCGGATGGTCCTGCCGCGGGAGATGCGGGCGATGAAGACGCCGACGAACGGCGCCCACGACATCCACCAGCCCCAGTAGAACATCGTCCACGCGCCCTGCCATTCCGTGCCCTTGGCGCCCTCGAAGGCGCTGGTGCTGAACGTGAGCGGCAGCACCTCGCGGAAGTAGACCCCGATGTTCTGCACGAAATCGCGCATGATGAACAGGGTCGGCCCGAGCACCAAGATGGCAATCATGAAGGCGCCGGCGAGCACCAGGTTGATGTTCGAGAGCCACTTGATCCCTCGACCCACTCCGCTGACCACCGACGCGATGGCGAACACGGTGATCGTCGCGATCAACGCCATCAGCAGCGTGTTGCCGGCCTTGTCGAAGACGCCGAGGTTCACCAGGCCGGCCGAGATCTGCTGGACGCCGAGACCGAGCGACGTCGCGACGCCGGCTACCGTCCCCACGATCGCGACGGTGTCGATGACGTCGCCCATCCAGCCCTTCACCCGGTCGCCGAGCAGTGGCTCGAGGGCCCAACGGATCGAAACCGGGCGCCCCTTGCGATGGATGGAGTACGCCAGCGCGAGGCCGACCACCACATAGATCGACCAGGCGTGGAACCCCCAGTGCAGGAACACTTGCGCCATCGCCATCTCGGCCAGCTGCGCGCCATCGCCGTTAACACCCGGCTTCGGGGTGGTGAAGAAGGTGAGCGGTTCGGCGGCCCCCCAGAACACCAGACCAATACCCATGCCGGCGGCGAACAGCATGGAGAACCAGGCCAGCAGGCTGAACTCGGGTTCCTCGTTGTCACCGATGGTGGGTAGACGCGGGTTCGCTGAGGGTATGCCCCACGGTCACCGTCCGGCAATGCCGGAACCACTTCTACAGCCGCGACCGGAACAGCCGGTCGACGCCGCCATCCGATCGGAGCAGCCGCAGCGCGAGCTCGGCGTGTCCGGGGGTGTACCCGTTGCCGACGAGCATGGTGACGTCCGCGGCCAGTCCCTCCGCGCCGAGCGCCGCGGCGCTGAACGACGTGGCCATCGAGAAGAACACGATCGTGCCGCCCTGCGCGGTGGCGAGGATGGCCCCGCCCTCGCAGCCGGGCACGTCCACGCACACCACGGTCACGTCGGCCGGGCCACCGGCGGCCGCCACGGCTCGCGAAAGTGCCACCGGGTCACGGGCGTCGGCGACGACCACCGTGTCGGCCAGCGAGGCGTCGCGCAGCGCCGCGGCTTCGCGCTCGACCGGCACGACTCCGATCACGCGGTCGGCGCCGGCCTCGCGCGAAGCCGCGCACGACAGCGAGCCGCTCTTGCCGGCCGCGCCGATCACACAGACGGTGGGTGCGTCGTACGACGACACCACCCGCGCCGTGAGCGCTGGGGCGCCGCAGACGTCCATGACCGCCAGCGACAGCTCCACCGGCAGGTCGTCCGGCAACCGGGCGGCGACGCTGCGACCGAACAGGATCGCGTAGCCGTCGCAGGGCACCTGCTCACTGCGGCCGTCCCACCCGGCGAGGTCGTCCTCGATCACCAGCGGGGTCAGCGAGAGTGAGACCAGGGTCGCCACCCGGTCACCCACCGCCAGCCCGAGCGGCGAGTCGGGACCGACCTCCTCCACGGTGCCGACGAGCATGCCGCCGGAGCCGGTCAAAGGGTTCTGCATCTTGCCGCGGTCGCGGACGATCTCCAGCACCGCCGCCCGCACGTTGGAGCCGTACGCCTGCTCGAGCTGGCGGAACGACGCCGCATCGAGATTCAGCCGCTCGACCCGCACACATACCTCGTCGGGCCACAGCTCGCGGCGGGTGTCCAGCCGCTGGGCGGCTTGGGGCAGCACGCCAGGCGAGTCCAGCACGCGATGCATCCCGGTCGGATCGCTGGCCACGGGCTGGACGTCCTTCCCCTGAGATGGCTGCCAGACAGGAGATCGTCCGGCGAGCCGGTGGACTAGCGCACGCTTCGTCCGTACTCTAACGGCATGTTCACCGAACAGCCGTACGACTACCGTGGTCGCGAGGTCGTCGAGCCCGACTGGACCCGCTTCGCCGGCTGGCGCGACGTGACGCCGGCCGAGTGGGAGTCGGTGCAGTGGCAGCGCGCGCACTGCGTGAAGAACGTCCGGCAGCTGCGGGCAGTCCTCGGCGACGGCATCGACGACCGCTTCTACGCCGACCTCGAGCGTGACCAGGCCGAGCGGGCCACGATGTCGATGCTGATGCCGCCGCAGATGGTAAACACGATGCTCCCCGGCGTGGCGCCGAGCGACGCGGGAGCGACCGAGGCGCTGTACGCCGACCCGGTGCGCCGCTACATGCTGCCGGTGTTCTCCGACCGGCGCACGGACTGGCCGAGCCACCCGTACGCCACCCGCGACTCGCTGCACGAGCACGACATGTGGGTCGCCGAGGGGCTGACCCACCGCTACCCGACGAAGGTGCTCGCCGAGCTGCTGCCGACCTGCCCGCAGTACTGCGGGCACTGCACCCGGATGGACCTGGTGGGCAACTCCACGCCGCAGGTGGTCAAGCTCAAGTTCGGCGCCAAGCCGGTCGACCGGCACGATGCGATGATCGACTACCTGCGCCGGACACCCGGCGTCCGCGACGTGGTCGTCTCCGGTGGTGACGTGGCCAACATGCCGTTCAAGAACCTCGAGGCGTTCGTGTCCCGGCTGCTCGAGATCGACAACATCCGCGACGTCCGGCTGGCGACCAAGGCGTTGATGGGCCTGCCGCAGCACTGGCTGCAAGCAGACGTCCGCGCCGGCATGGAGCGGCACGGCGCTACCGCCCGCGACCGCGGCGTGCAGATCGCCATCCACACCCACGTCAACCCCGCCAACTCCGTGACCCCGCTCGTAGCCCGGGCGACCCGGGCGATGCTGGACACTGGCGTGCGTGACGTCCGCAACCAGGGCGTGCTGATGGCGGGGGTCAACGACGACACCCACCAACTGCTCGACCTGTGCTTCGCGCTCACCGACGGGGCCGGCATCCTGCCGTACTACTTCTACATGTGCGACATGATCCCGTTCTCCGAGCACTGGCGGGTCCCCGTCGACACCGCACAGCGGCTGCAACACGCGATGATGGGCTACCTGCCGGGGTTCGCGACGCCGCGGATCGTGTGCGACGTGCCGTTCGTCGGCAAGCGCTGGGTGCACCAGCCGGCCGAGTACGACCGGGAGCACGGCATCTCGTACTGGACGAAGAACTACCGCACCTCCATCGAGCGAGACGACCTCGACGCGCTGGAGCGCACCTACGCCTACTACGACCCGATCCACACCCTGCCGCAGTCCGGTCAACGCTGGTGGCGCGGGCAGCTCGGCGTGGACGGCGGACGCCAGCACGCCGCCGCCGAGCGGGTGGCCCGCGTCAGCCGCGAGGCGGCCGCCCTGCAAGCCGGTGGCTGAGCGCCGGGTCAGCACTGACTCTGATTACATGTTCAACCAGCAGCGCCTCATGCACCGCCTCGGTTGAGTCCCACCCGCCGACGCCGAGGCTCGCGTCTATGCGCGGGATCGAACGACAGGACGCGCGATCTGCGCGTCAGAAGTTCTCAACTTGTTGTGGGCAGCCGGGACTGTGGGGCCGCTTTCCGGGCTGGACTGTCGGTGGCGTGTGGTGTGCTTTGTCCATGTTCGACAGCGACTCGACGGCTCCGCTGGATGGCGATGGCGGTGGCCTGTCCGGGGGTTCGGTCGCCGCCGGTCTCGGGGCGGTGCTGGACGCGTTCGGGGAGCTGACCGGCTGTGACCGGGCCACCTTGGACGAGCTGGTAGGTCGGGTGCGGCCCTGCGAACAGCTGTCGGCC
>JBBSNM010000040.1:0-24623 GCA_038232655.1 Propionibacteriales bacterium
CTAGCCCCAGCGCTGCTCGCGGGGGGTGAAGTCCAAGGTCCGATCACCGGTGTAGATCTGCTTGGGCCGGGCGATCTTCTGGTCCTTGTCGTCGACCAACTCGCTCCACTGCGCCAGCCAGCCGGCCGTCCGCGGGATCGCGAACAGCACCGTAAACATTTCCGGCGGGAAGCTCAGCGCCTCGTAGATCAGGCCGGAGTAGAAGTCGACGTTGGGGTATAGCTTGCGCTCGACGAAGTAGTCGTCCTCGAGCGCGATCCGCTCCAGCTCGACCGCGATCTCGAGCAGCGGGTTGACCCCGGTGACCGCGAACACGTCGTCGCAGGCCCGCTTGATGATCGTCGCCCGCGGGTCGTAGTTCTTGTAGACCCGGTGCCCGAAGCCCATCAGCCGCTCGTCGCCGTTCTTGACCCCGGCGATGAAGTCACCGACCTTGTCGATCGACCCGATGCGGCGCAGCATGCGCAACACGGCCTCGTTGGCACCTCCGTGCAGGGGACCGTAGAGGGCGGCGATGCCGGCTGCCGTCGCCGAGTACGGGTCGACCTGGCTGGAGCCGACAGAGCGCACCGCGTTGGTCGAGCAGTTCTGCTCGTGGTCGGCGTGCAGGATGAACAAGATCTCCAGGGCCTTGGCCAGCCGCTCGTCGGCCTCGAACTTGTGCTCCGACATCTTGAACAGCATCGCCAGGAAGTTCTCGGTGTACGACAGGTCGTTGTCGGGGTAGACGTAGGGCTTGCCCTGACCGTGCCGGAAGGCCCAGGCGCCCAGCGTCGGCATCTTGGCGATCAGCCGCACCATCTGCATGTGCCGGTTGTCCGGGTCACTGATGTTGCGCGACTCGGGGTAGAACGTGGACAGCGCGCCCACCGAGGCCAGCAACATCCCCATCGGGTGCGCGTCGTAGCGGAAGCCCTGCATGAAGCTCTTGAGGTTCTCGTGCACGAACGTGTGGTACGTGACCTGGTGCTCCCAAGTCTCGTACTGGGCCTTGTCCGGGAGCTCGCCGTGGATCAGTAGGTAGGCCACCTCGAGGAAGGTCGAGTGCTCGGCCAGCTGCTCGATGGGGTAGCCGCGGTACTCCAGCACCCCCTTGTCGCCGTCGATGTAGGTGACGGCGCTTCTACACGAGGCGGTGTTGGTGAAGCCGGGGTCGTACACGGCGACACCGGGCTCATCCTCACCCGTCTTGATGCCGCCTAGATCGGCGGCACGGATCGTGCCGTCGGTGAGTGGCAGCTCATACTCGTGTCCCGTACGGTTGTCTCTGACGCTCAGGGAGTCGGTCACCGGGCCAAACTTACGGCCCAGTAGGCGAGGCGTCGAGTTTGTCTCTCGTTTTGACCCCTGTCCGGTGCCGCCGGTACGCTGGGCGGCTGTCCGTGGGGATGTGCATCCCCGGCGGCGAACCACTTTCCAACCACGGCTCGAACGAAGGTTCCAGGTTGCGTACGTACAGCCCCAAGCCCGCCGACGTGCAGCGTCAGTGGCATGTCATCGATGCCACGGACGTCGTGCTCGGGCGGCTGGCTGTGCAGAGCGCGACCCTGCTGCGGGGCAAGCACAAGCCGATGTACGCACCGCACGTCGACACCGGTGACTTCGTGGTCATCGTCAACGCCGGCAAGGTGGCCCTGGGTGGCGACAAGCGTGCGACCAAGCTCGCGTACCGGCACTCGGGCTACCCCGGTGGGCTGAAGTCGACGACGGTCGGCCAGCTGCTGGACAAGGATCCACGCCGTGCCGTCGAGAAGGCCGTGTGGGGAATGCTGCCCAAGAACAAGCTCGGCCGGCAGCTGCTCAAGAAGCTCAAGGTCTATGCGGGGCCTGAGCACCCGCACGCCGCGCAACAGCCGCAGGCGTTCGAGATCACCCAGATTGCTCAGTGAGGGACACCGTGGCTGACAGCACCATCGACACGACCGCGACCACCGACGACGGTGAGGTGGACTTCACCACCGACGAGGAGGGTGTCGCCTACAGCTCGGAGAGCACCCGCTCACCGGATGCGCCGGCCCGGCCGGCCACCATCGGTCCCGCGGCGGCGACCGGCCGACGCAAGGAGGCCGTGGCCCGGGTTCGGCTCGTGCCAGGGTCGGGCGGCTGGTCGATCAACGGTCGAGCACTGGATGCGTACTTCCCCAACAAGCTGCACCAGCAGACGGTGTCCGAGCCGTTCGTACGCACCGACCTGACCGACCGCTTCGACGTCGTGGCCCGCATCCACGGCGGCGGCATGACCGGTCAGGCGGGCGCGCTGCGTCTCGGCGTGGCCCGAGCCCTCAACGAGCTGGACAACGAGGCCAACCGTCCCTCGCTCAAGGGCGCCGGCATGCTCACTCGCGACGCGCGGGTCAAGGAGCGCAAGAAGGCCGGGCTCAAGAAGGCGCGCAAGGCGCCGCAGTACTCCAAGCGCTGACCCGGCGCGTGCCCCGGATCTTCGGGACCGACGGCGTCCGCGGGGTCGCCAACGTCGACCTCACCGCCGAGCTGGCGCTGGACCTGTCGGTCGCTGCCGCGCACGTGCTCGGCGAGACCGGCGCCTTCGCCGAGGGCGAGCACCCCACGGGCCGCCCGATTGCGGTCGTCGGCCGAGACGGGCGGGCGTCGGGGGAGTTCCTCGAGGCCGCCGTGATCGCGGGGCTCGCGAGCGCCGGTGTCGACGTGCTGCAGGTCGGCGTGCTGCCCACCCCGGGGATCGCCTTCCTGACCGCGGCCACCGACGCCGACCTGGGCGTGGTGCTCTCAGCCAGTCACAACGCGATGCCCGACAACGGGCTCAAGTTCCTCGCCCGCGGCGGGGTCAAGCTCGACGATGCCACCGAGGCAGCCGTCGAGCAGCGGCTGCGTGAGCCCTGGCAGCGCCCGACCGGCGCGGCCGTGGGGCGGGTGCAGGCAATGGTGCGTGGACTGGATCGCTACGTCGACCACCTGGTGGGCACGATGCCCCACGACGCCGACCCGGCCCGGCTCGGCCGACTTCGGGTGGTGGTCGACTGCGCCAACGGCGCCGCCTTCCAGTCCGCGCCGCTGGCCCTTTCGCGGCTGGGTGTCGAGGTGGTCGCGATCCACGCCGAACCTGACGGATTGAACATCAACGACAACTGCGGGTCGACCCACCTCGATGACCTGCGAGCCGCGGTTCGCGACACCGGAGCCGACCTCGGCTTCGCCCATGACGGCGACGCCGACCGGTGCCTGGCCGTCGACGAGCGTGGTGAGGTCGTGGACGGCGACCAGCTGCTGGCGATCCTCGCGGTCGCCCTGCGTGACCAGCACCGGCTGCGCGGCGACACCGTCGTGGCCACCGTGATGAGCAACCTCGGCTTCATGCAGGCGATGGCCCGTGAAGGCGTGTCGGTCGAACAGACACCGGTAGGTGACCGCTACGTGCTGGCCGCGATGAACCGCGGCGGCTGGTCCCTCGGAGGTGAGCAGTCCGGGCACGTGATCCTGCGCGACCACGCCACCACCGGCGACGGGGTGCTGACAGCCGTGCAGGTGCTGGCCCGGATGGCGCAGACCGGCGCGTCATTGACAGAGCTCGCCGCGGTGATGACCGCGCTGCCGCAGGTGCTCGTCAACGTGCGGGGCGTCGACAAGGCGCGTGCCGGTGACGACCCCGACGTGGTGGCAGCCGTCGACGCCGCGGCGGCCGAGCTGGGCAACCAGGGTCGGGTGCTGCTTCGCCCGTCGGGCACCGAGCCGCTCGTACGGGTGATGGTCGAGGCGCCTACCCCTGACCTGGCCAACGCCGTCGCCGGCCGGCTCGCCGACGTGGTCCGCCACCGGCTCGCGCTGGCCTGAGCCGCCGCCGGTGAATTGGTTCGACCTTGGCCACGGGCTGGGCTAGCGTCAAAGTGTGCGGATCGGCGAGCTCGACGTCTTCGACGACGGAGACTTCGCTCGCTTCTACGACGTGTACGCCGCCGCAAACCGAGCGGGCCGCGAGCACGCCGACACCTGGGCGCTGCTCGAGCTGCGCGCGGCACATCGCGCACCGAGCGCGGCCGTCGAGCGTCGGACCTGGCTCGGGCGGGTCGACGGTGCGGTGGTAGCCGTGGGCGGCGTCGAGCTGCCGCTCATGGACAACACCGACCTCGTCGAGCTGGACGCAGCCGTCGCGCCCGGGCACCGGCGGCGGGGGTACGGGCGGGCGATGGCCCGGCACCTGTGCGCTGAGGCCCACCGGACCGGTCGACGGCTGGCGACCTGCTGGGTGTTCGGCGGGATGCTCGACGACGCCGGCCAGCTGGTCGAACGCAGCCCGGGCAGCCACTTCTGCACGGCCCTCGGCCTCACCGAGCGCAACACCGACGTCCACCGGATGCTCGACCTGCCGGTGGCCGACGAGTTGCTCACCGACCTAGCCAACGAGGCGGCGCCGCACCGCCAGGCGTACTCGCTGATCAGCTGGACCGACCCGTGTCCGGACGAACACGTGGCGGCGTACTGCGCGCTGAAGGAGGCCATGATCGCCGAGGCGCCGCTGGGCGACCTCGAGCTGGAACCCGAACGTTGGGACGAGCAGCGGCTGCGGGAGGCCGAGGCCGAGCTGGCCGCGATGGGACGCACCCGCCACGTCGTGGTCGCGGTCGCCGCGGACGGAGCCATCGTGGCGCACAACGAGGTCCTGCACGCCGCGCACGACCCGGGGCGGCTGTACAACTGGGACACCCTCGTGCTGCCCGGCCACCGGGGGCACCGGCTGGGTCTGGCCATGAAGGTTGCCAACCTGCGCCGCGTACAGCACCAGCACCCCGACGGTCGCGAGCTGCACACCCACAACGCGAAGCAGAACGCACCCATGGTGGCGGTCAACGACCTGCTGGGCTTTCGCCCGGTCGAGCTGGTCGGTGAGTGGCAGGGCGAACTGTCCGCGATGACGCCCTGACCGGCCGAGGCGTCGCCGGGTCAGCGTTTGCGCAACCGCACCCACCGCACCGCGTGGTCGTTTCCCTTGCGCAGCACCAGCGTCGCCCGCGCACGGGTCGGACGGATGTTCGCCTCCAGGTTGGGACCGTTGATGGCGTCCCACAGCTCGCCTGCGCGGACGGTCGCCTCGTCGGGGCTGAGGTCGGCATAGCGGCGGAAGTACGACGCCGGGTTGCGGAAGGCCGTCTCCCGCAGCCGCAGGAAGCGCTCGACGTACCACTGCCGGATGTCCCGGGTGGCGGCGTCGACATACAGGCTGAAGTCGAAGAAGTCGCTGATCGCCAGCCCGGTGCGACCGTCACGCCGCACGCCGGCCGGCTGCAGCACGTTCAGCCCCTCGACGATCACGATGTCGGGGCCACGCAGCATCAGCCGTTGGTCGGTCACGTCGTAGTGCAGGTGTGAGTACAGCGGCGCACCGACCTCGTCGACGCCGGCCTTCACCTCCATCACGAAGCGCAGCAGCGACTTGCGGTCGTACGACTCCGGGAAGCCCTTGCGCTCGAGCAGGCCGCGGCGCTCAAGCTCGGTGTTGGGCCACAGGAAACCATCGGTGGTGACCAGCGCGACCTGAGGGTGCTGCGGCCAGCGGGCAAGCAGCTCGCGCAGCAGTCGAGCGGTCGTCGACTTGCCGACCGCGACCGACCCGCCGATGCCGATGACGAACGGGCTGCGTCCCGGCCGCGGTCGGCGCAGGAACCGCTCGGTCGCGCGATGCAGCTCATCGGAGTAACGGACCTGCAGGCTGAGCAGGTCGCTCAGCGGTCGGTAGACCTCGATCACCTCGGCCGGGTCGAGCGCGTCGCCGAGACCGCGCACCCGAGCCAGCTCAGCGTCGGTGAGGTCGCTACCGGTCGACGAGGCGAGCAGGGCCCACGCGTTGCGGTCCAGCTCGACGTATGGGGAAGCCTCGGCCATGCGTTTCAGTCTGCCGGGGCGGTCCGCATCGGTAGGCTGCCCCCCATGTGCGGCATCGTCGGTTACGTCGGTCAGCAGGAGGCGCTCGGCGTCGTCGTGGACGGCCTGCGTCGGCTGGAGTATCGCGGGTACGACTCCGCCGGCGTTGCGCTCGCGTGTGCCGGCGACCTGCACGTGGCCAAGCGGGCCGGCAAGATCGCCAACCTCGACAAGCTGCTCGCCGAGGAACCGCCGCCCCCCACGACGGCGGGCATCGGCCACACCCGATGGGCCACGCACGGCGCCCCCAACGACACCAACGCACATCCGCACGTCGACTGCGGGAGTCGAGTGGCGGTCATCCACAACGGCATCATCGAGAACTTTTCCGAGCTGCGGGTCGAGTTGGAGCGCGCCGGCCACGAGCTGGCCTCCGAGACCGACACCGAGATCGTGGCGCACCTGCTGGAGGGGGCGCTGCCCGCCAACGGGGACGACCTGGGTGAGGCACTGCGGGTGGTCTGCCGCCGGCTGCGGGGGGCCTTCACGCTGGTCGTCGTCGATGCCCAGGCGCCCGATGTTGTCGCGGCCGCGCGGCGCAACTCACCGCTGGTCGTCGGGCGGGGCGACGGTGAGAACTTCGTCGCCTCCGACGTGGCCGCCTTCATCGCGCACACCCGCGACGCCGTCGAGCTCGGGCAGGACCAGGTGGTGGTCGTGACGCGCGACGACGTCGTGATCACCGACTTCTACGGCGAGTCGGCGCAGGGGACCCCGTATCGCGTCGACTGGGACGCCGCGGCGGCCGAGAAGGGCGGCTACGACTGGTTCATGCTCAAGGAGATTGACGAGCAGCCGCAGGCCGTGGCCGACACCCTGCTGGGCCGCTTCAGCCCCAACGGCACCCTGCAGCTGGACGAGATGCGGCTGACCGATGGTGACCTGCGCGACATCGACAAGGTGATCATCATCGCGTGCGGCAGCGCGTTCTACTCGGGGCTGGTCGCCAAGTACGCCATCGAGCACTGGACCCGGGTGCCGTGCGAGGTCGAGCTTGCCAGCGAGTTCCGTTACCGCGACCCGGTGCTGGACCGCTCGACGCTGGTCGTGGCGATCAGCCAGTCGGGCGAGACCATGGACACCTTGATGGCCACCCGCTACGCCCGTGCGCAGCGGGCCAAGGTGCTCGCGATCTGCAACACCAACGGCTCGACCATCCCGCGCGAGTCCGACGCGGTCATCTACACCCATGCCGGGCCAGAGGTGGCCGTGGCCTCGACCAAGTGCTTCCTCGCCCAGATCGTCGCGTGCTACCTGCTGGGGCTCTATCTCGCCCAGGTGCGTGGCACCAAGTACGGCGACGAGATCGGCACCATCCTCGACCAGCTGCACGGCATCCCGAGCGCGGTGCAGATCATGCTGGACGGCGCGGAGCAGGTGCGCCAGCTGGCCCGTGATCTTGTCGGTGTCCGGTCGGTGCTGTTCCTCGGCCGGCACGTGGGCTACCCGGTGGCGCTGGAAGGGGCACTCAAGCTCAAGGAGCTGGCCTACCTGCACGCCGAGGGCTTCGCCGCCGGCGAGCTCAAGCACGGCCCCATCGCCCTCGTCGACCACGGCGTGCCCGTCTTCGTCGTCGCGCCGCCCCGCGCCCGCGAGATGCTGCACGACAAGGTCGTCAGCAACATCCAGGAGGTGCGCGCCCGCGGTGCGCGCACGATCGTGCTGGCCGAGGAGGGCGACGATGCCGTGGTCGCGTACGCCGACGAGCTGATCGTGCTGCCGCGGGTCCCGACGCTGCTGCAGCCGCTGGTGGCGGCCGTGCCGCTGCAGCTGTTCGCCTGCGAGCTCGCTGCGGCGCTGGGACACGACGTCGACCAGCCCCGCAACCTCGCCAAGTCCGTCACCGTCGAGTGAGCCGGTGATCGTGGGGGTGGGCATCGACGTCGTGGATGTCGCCCGCTTCGAGGCCAGCCTGACGCGTACGCCCGGGTTGCGGTCGCGGCTGTTCACCACCGCCGAGCAGCAGCGGCCGCCCGCCTCGTTGGCCGCCCGGTTCGCGGCGAAGGAGGCGCTGGCCAAGGCGCTCGGCGCCCCCGCCGGACTGCACTGGATCGATGCCGAGGTTGTCAGCGGCACCGACGGACGCCCGCACCTGTCCCTCACCGGCGGCGTCGCGACGTCGGCGGAGACGCTGGGTGTTGACCACGTGCACGTGTCGCTGTCACACGACGCCGGCATCGCGTCGGCGGTCGTGGTGCTGGAGGGGTTGGCGTGAACCGGCTGGACCACTACCGGCCGGCCTTCACCGCGGCGCAGATCCGCGCCGCCGAGGGCCAGCTGATGGCCGTGACACCGCCCGGAGCGCTCATGCAGCGAGCCGCCGCGGGGCTCGCGGCGGCCTGCGTCGACCTGCTCGGGTCGGTCTACGGTCGCCGGGTGCTGGTGCTCGCCGGCAGCGGTAACAACGGCGGCGACGCGCTGTTCGCGGGTGCCCGGCTGGCCCGCCGCGGCGCCCAGGTGACGGCGACGCTGCTGCGCCCCGATCAGGTGCACCACGATGGCCTGGCCGCACTGCGTGCAGCCGGTGGTCGGGTGGCCGAGAGCCTCGACCGTCCGGTCGACTGCGACCTCGCCCTGGACGGCATCGTCGGGATCGGCGCGTCCGGTGGCCTGCGGCCGGACGCGGCCGCGGTCTGGGAGCGGGTGGGTTCCGCGGGCTGCCCGGTGGTGGCCGTCGACGCGCCGAGCGGTATCGGCGTCGACGACGGCACCGCCGAGGGCAGTCACGTCGTCGCCGACGTGACGGTGACGTTCGGGGCGGACAAGGTGGGCCTGCTCGTCGGTGCGGGTGCCCGCGCCGCCGGCGCGGTGCAACTGGTCGACATCGGGCTCGGCCCGCACCTCCCGTCCCCGACGGCGTGCGTCACCACCCGCGCCGCGGTGGTCGCCTGGTTGCGTGCAATGCAGCCGACGGCCCGATCGCACAAGTACACCCGCGGTGTGGTCGGGGTGGCCGCCGGGTCCGCGCAGTACACCGGCGCCGGGTTGCTGACGGTCTCGGCAGCCGACTGCGGGCTGGTCGGGATGGTGCGCTACTCAGGACCCGACGAGGTCGCCGACCGGGTGCGTGTCCGCCACCCCGAGGTGGTCGTCGGCGACGGCCGGGTGCAGGCCTGGGTCGTGGGCTCCGGCGGTGGGGGTGACGCGGCCGCGGCGCTCGACCGGGCACGCGCCGACGGGGTGCCGTTGGTCGTCGACGCCGACGCCCTGCAGCACGTCACCGGTCCCCTGCGGGTGCCGGCGCTGCTCACCCCGCACGCCGGCGAGCTCGCCCGGATGCTCGACGTCGAGCGGGCGGACGTCGAGGCCGACCCGCTGCGCGTCGCCCGGTCGGGGGCCGAGCGGTTCGAGGCTGCGGTGCTGCTGAAGGGCAACCGCACGGTGGTTGCGCCGGCGCCCACGCCCGACCAGCCGGTGCCGCCGGCGCTGCTGAACACCACCGGTACCCCCTGGCTGGCCACCGCGGGGGCCGGCGACGTCCTCGCCGGGCTGTGCGGCGCGCTGCTCGCCGGCTGCCCGGCCAGCCCAGAGGGGGCCGGCGCGATCGCCGCCTGGCTGCACGGCGCGGCCGCCACCTACGCCAGCCAGGGCGCTCCGATCACCGCAGCGGACGTGGCGCGCGCGCTTCCCGCCGTCGCCGGCGACGTGCTGGCCGGCTCGTGAACCGGCCCGCTGCCGAGGCGGTCGTCGACCTCGACGCCATCGCTCACAACGTCGCGCGGCTGCAGCAGGTCGCGGCCGGCGCGGCCCTGCTGGTGGTCGTCAAGGCCGACGGATACGGCCACGGCATGACGCCGGTGGCCCGCGCCGCCCGCGCCGCCGGTGCGGACTGGCTCGGCGTCGCCCTGCTGGACGAGGCGCTGGCGCTGCGCGCGGCCGGGGACACCGGTCGGCTGCTCTGCTGGCTGGCGGTGCCCGGTGCCAACTTCGCGGCCGTCATCGACGCCGACGTCGACGTCACCGCCTCCTCCCTCGCCCAGCTCGACGAGATCGCTGCCGCCGCGGACGGCGTGCGGCGACGCGCACGGCTGCACCTCAAGGTCGACACCGGCCTGTCGCGCAACGGCTGCCCCCCCGACGACTGGCCGCGGCTGGTTGAGGCGGCTGGGCGGCTGCAGCGCGGGGGTCGGGTCGAGGTGGTGGGGGTGTGGTCGCACCTGGCCTGCGCGGACGAGCCGGAGCACCCGGCCAACGACGCCCAGGAGCGGGTGTTCGACGAGTCACTGGACGTCGTGGCGGCCGCCGGCCTGACCCCGCCACTGGCGCATCTCGCGAACTCACCGGCCACGCTGACTCGTCCCAGCAGCCACCGCGACCTCGTCCGTGTCGGGCTGGCCAGCTACGGCCTGTCGCCGGCACCTGCCGTCGGCTCGGCGCAAGACTTCGGGCTGCGGCCGGCAATGACGCTGCGCTCCCGGCTGGCGGCCGTCCGGCGAGTGCCGGCCGGCGCCGGGGTCTCGTACGGTCACACCCACGTGACCCAGCGGGCAACGACGCTCGGGTTGGTGCCGGTCGGTTACGGAGAGGGGATCGCGGTGTCGGCGAGCAACGCCGCACAGGTGTCGGTGCGCGGGCAGCGGTGTCCGCTGGTGGGTCGGGTGTGCATGGACCAGTTCGTGGTCGACCTCGGAGCCGGTGCGGCCGCGTCGGCGACGCCGGGCGACGAGGTGGTGCTGTTCGGCCCCGGTGCTGCCGGCGAGCCGACCGCGCAGGACTGGGCGGAGGCCGGCGGCACCATCGTCTACGAGGTCGTCACCCGGCTCGGCGGTCGGCTGGGCCGCAGCTACCTCGGGGGGGTGCGATGAGCCGCTGGGTGCGCGCACTCGAGATCGGCGCCGCAGTCACCGGCGCCGCCGCGGCAGCTGGCGCCGCCGGACTGGCCGCGCAGCGCACTGTTGCCCGTGGCCGGGCCCGGCGCAGCACGCCGATGGGCTTCGGTTCGGTGCGCTCGGCCCCGCATACGGTGGTCGCCTCCGACGGGGTGGGGCTGCACGTCGAGGTCGACGAGGCCGACGCCGTCGGAGCCACCGAACCGACGTTGGTGTTTGTGCACGGCTGGCTGCTGACGATGGACTGCTGGCACTTCCAGCGGACCGAGCTGCGGGGCCAGCACCGGATGGTGTTCTACGACCAGCGTTCGCACGGCCGGTCCGATCGCTCCGACCCCGAGCACAGCACGCTGGAGCAGCTCGGCCACGACCTGGCCACCGTGATCGAGGCGGTGGCACCCACCGGACCGCTGGTGCTGGTCGGGCACTCGATGGGTGGCATGACGCTGATGAGCCTGGCCGAGCAGCTGCCGGGGCTCATCGCCGACCGGGTGGCCGGTGCTGCGTTCCTGGCGACCAGCGCCGGCCATGTCGGCCGGCTGCTGCCCGGCGCGCCCGGCAAGCTGCTCGACGGGCTGCAGCCGCTGCTGGTCGGGTCGCTGACCAAGCTGTCCGCGGTGGTCGACGCCGGGCGTCGCGGCAGCGCGTTCACGATGACCCGCCGACTCGCCTTCGGGGGACCGGTGCCCGACTCGTACGTGGTGTTCGTTGACGACATGATCTCGGCCACGTCGTCACAGGTGATCTGGGACTTCGTGCCCGCGGTGCGGCTGCATCGTCGCTACCCGGCGCTGGCGGCGTTCGCCGGCGTCCCGGTGCTCGTCGTCGCCGGCGCCAACGATGCGATCCTGTCCGCAGGGCACACCGAGCGGCTGGCCCGCGAGCTGCCCGCCGCGCGGCTGCTGAGTGTCGCCGACGCCGGCCACCTGGTGATGCTGGAAAGGCCCGACGAGGTCAACAAGGCGCTGGTGGATCTGGTGGAGCGCGGGCGGGAGCCGGCGGTGCGTCGCCGGTGAACGGCTGGGCCGCCCTCGCCGAGGAGATGGCCGGCTGCACCGCGTGCGGGCTGGCCGCTTCGCGTACGCAGGTCGTGCCGGGGGTGGCGCCGCCTGGTGCGCGGGTGCTGCTCGTGGGCGAGGCACCCGGTCGCGAGGAGGACGAGGGCGGGCTGCCGTTCGTCGGCAGGTCCGGCCGGCTGCTCGACGAGCTGCTCGCCGGCGCCGGACTGGGTCGCGCCGAGATCGCCATCGCGAACACCGTGAAGTGCCGTCCGCCCGCCAACCGCACCCCCACGAGGGCCGAGGCGGCGACCTGCCGGGGGTGGCTCGACCGGCAGCTGGTCCACGTGGACCCGGCGGTGGTGGTGACCCTGGGTGGCTCCGCGCTGGCCTGGGCGCTGGGCCCCGGTCGGCGGCTCCGCGACGAGCGCGGCCGCGTGCAGCGGCTCCGACTGCCCGGTCGCGACGAGCGGGCCTGCGACCTCGTAGCCACCTACCACCCCGCCGCGGCGCTGCGCTTCGGGCCGGCCGGCGAGCCGCGGGCGGCGCTCGCGGCCGACCTGTTGCTGGCCGCCGGGCTGGTGGGCCGATGAGGGCGCTGCACGTGGCCGAGGCGGGGCCCGACCAGGCAGCAGACGTCCTCACGGTCGTCCACCGAGCCTTCGGCGCCCGCCCCGCGCTCGACCCGCCGGGCACCGCGCTCGACGAGACCCACGAGTCGGTCGCCCAGACGTTGGCGACGGTCGGCGGCGTGCTCGTGCGCCGCAACGACGACCTGCCGGTCGGTGCGGTGCTGTTCGACACCTCCCGTCCCGGCCTGCTCGGCCTACGACGGGTGAGCGTCGACCCTGCGCACCAGGGGCACGGTGTCGCCTCGGCGATGGTCGGGCTCGCCGAGGACGTGGCCGAGGAGCGCGGGCTCGACGCCGTCTGGCTGACCACCCGCCCCGAGCTGCCCGACAATCTGAGGTTCTGGCTGCGCCGGGGCTACGTCGAGGTCGCCCGTGCCGGTCCGTTGCTCGAGCTCGCCAAGGCGCTGTGGGTGGCGGTGCCGGTGCCCACGCCCGAGGACACGCGTGCGCTCGGAGGCCGGCTGGCGCGGCTGGTGCGGGCCGGCGACCTGCTGGTGCTGACCGGTGGGCTCGGCGCGGGCAAGACGACCCTCACCCAGGGCCTCGGTGCCGCGCTCGCGGTGCGGGGCGACGTGACCTCACCGACCTTCGTCATCGCGCGTGAGCACCGTGCAACCGGCGCCGGCCCCGGCCTGGTCCACGTCGACGCCTACCGTCTCGGCGGGGTGAGCGAGCTCGACGACCTCGACCTCGACTCGTCGCTGGCCGAGTCGGTCACGGTCGTCGAGTGGGGCGACGGGCTGGCCGAGCAGCTGGCCGAGGCCAGGCTGGACATCCGACTCGACCGGCTGGCCGACGGGGGGGAACGGGCGCTGGCTGCGGCCGGTCCCGATCGTGGCCGTCCGCAGCGGGTGGGCAACGAGAAACCGGAACTGGCCGACGGCGCCGAGGCACGCGTGGTCAGCGTGCGCCCGCACGGTGCTCGCTGGGCCACCGCGCGACTACGGTCGACCCTGCTCGCCGCTCGCTAGCTTCGCGGTCCGCGAGGGTGGAAACCCAGCGCCGGTAGCGGGGGTCGCACCTAGGATGGCGCGTCGTGCTGCTGCTCGCGCTCGACACCGCCACCCCCGCGGTGACCGTCGCCGTCCATGACGGGACCTCGGTGCTGGCCGCCGCGTCGAGCCTTGGCGCCCGCCGTCACGGTGAGCTGGTCGCGCCGACCGTGCAGCGGGTGCTCACCGAGGCCGGGGTCGCGCCCCGCGACCTCACCAGGATCGCCGTCGGCGTAGGGCCTGGTCCGTTCACCGGGTTGCGGGTCGGCCTGATGACGGCCCGCACGCTGGCGGTCGTGACCGGCGCCGAGGTGGTCGGGGTCTGCACGCTGGACATCTTGGCCAGGGCCGTCGTGACCGAGCGCAGCGTCGGCGGCAGCCCGTTCGTGGTGGCCACCGACGCCCGTCGCAAAGAGGTGTACTGGGCCGGCTACGACGGCGACGGTCGGCGCACCGAGGGGCCACACGTCGACTCACCGACTGGTCTGGCTGACCGGCTGCCAGCCGGCTGCGTCGTCGTCGGTGGCGGTGGGCAGCTGTACGTCGACGTGCTGCCAGCTGCCCCCGGCCCGCGGGGCCCGGACGCCGGCGTGCTGGCGGCCGCCGTGGCTGCCGGCTCGGTGCCGTTGCTGCCGGCCGAGCCGCTGTACCTGCGCCGTCCCGACGTCACCGTCTCCAGCCAGCAGCCCCGTGCTGCAGCCCCGGACCGGGCGCTGCCGTGACCGCCGCCCCGGCCCGGGTCCCGCCGGCCGAGGTCGTACGGTGAGCAGTGTGCGTGACCTGACCTATCCAGCGGTCGTCTTGGCCGCCAAGACGTCGTTCAAGCTGCTGGACCTGACCGTCGACGTGCACGGCGCCGAGAACGTCCCGCGTACCGGCGGCGCGGTGCTGGCGCTGAACCATGTCAGCTACGTCGACTTCATCCTTGGCGGGTTCGCCGCCCAGCCCAGCGACCGGCTGGTGCGCTTCATGGCCAAACGCGAACTGTTCACGCACCGGCTGGCCGGCCCGCTGATGCGCTCGCTGCACCACATCGAGGTCGACCGCGGCGACGGGCTGAAGTCGTTCGCCGAGGCGAACCGCTACCTGCGAGCGGGCGAGGTCGTCGGCATCTTCCCGGAGGCCACCATCAGCCGCGCGATGGAGCTCAAGGAGTTCAAGTCCGGCGCGCCGCGCCTCGCCGCGGACGTCGGGGTGCCGCTGGTGCCCGCCGTGCTGTGGGGCACGCAGCGGATGATGACCAAGGACCACCCCCGCGACTTCTCCCGCGGGCAGCACGTCGCGATCACTGTTGGAGAGCCGCTGCACCCGAGCGGCGACCGGCCGGTGGACGAGACCGCCGAGCTGAAGGCGTCGATGGCGGTCCTGCTGGACGAGACGATCCGCCGATACCCCGACCCGCCCGACGGGCACTGGTGGGCGCCGGCGTCGTACGGGGGGACCGCGCCGACGCTGGAGCAGGCGGCCGTCCTGGACGCGGCCGAGAAGCGTGACCGCGCGAAGAGGTTCGTCGCCAAGGAGCGGGAGAAGCGAGCCAGGGCCGCGAACCGCCCGTGGAAGCGGTCCTGACCCTGCTGGTGGGGAACCGAGCTCAGCTGCCTGGTGACGCGGCCTCGATGATCTGGCAGACGACCGCGGCCTCGCCGCGGCGCTGGCTGGTCCGGGCGACATCGCGGGCTCCGGCCAGGGTGCGCCGCAGCTGACGCAGGTCGGCCAGCTTGCGGTCGATCTCGGCGACGTGGTTGTCGAGCAGCTCGGTGACGCGCCCGCACGGGGCCGACTCCTGCCGCTGCAGGTCGATGACGTCCCGGATCTCGGCAAGCGTCAGGTCGAGCGCCTTGGCCTGGCGGATGAACCGCAGCACGTCCACGTCGTCGTCGGTGAAGTGCCGGTAGCCGGACGCGGTGCGCTCGGCCGGCGGCAGCAGCCCCTTGGCCTCCCACAACCGGACGGCCTTCGCGCTCACGCCCGCCGCACGGGCGGCGGCGCCCACCGTCATCGTCATGCCGCACCCGTTCGGTCGCTGCTCACCCTTGACTTTACCCCAGGGGAAAGGTTCTAGCGTAGCTGTCGTCCCCGGGACGACCGGGCGTGGGACGAGCGGGAGGCAGTCGATGGACACGCTGGAGCTGCAGGTGGGCGGGATGTCCTGCACGAGGTGCGAGGAGCGTCTGGGCAAGGCGCTGCGGCGCCTCGACGGGGTACGCGAGGTGCGGGCCGACCACACGACCGGGCGGGTCGAGGTCCGGTTAGGGACGGGAGCCGCCGACCGGGCGGTGGTGGTCGAGCGGATCGAGAACGCCGGCTACGAGGTGGCCGGAGGCGCCGGGCCGTGAGCACCCCGACCACGGAGAGACCGCAGCTGTGGGCCAGCGAGCCGAGCACGACCCCCGGGCACGAACGCATCCGGGCTCGGATCGCCGGCCTGCACTGCTCGCTGTGCACCGGCACGATCGAGAAGGCGCTGGGCCGCCTGGACGGGGTCGGCACGGTGTCGGTGAGCCTCACGCACGAGCAGGCCCTGGTCAACTACGACCCCGACGTCGTGCACCCCGACCACATCCTCGACACGCTGCGCGACGTCGGTTACGACCTGTACGACCCGCGCAAGCTGCGATCCTTCGAGGAGGAGGAGGCCGACCTGGTGCGCGAGGGCCGGCGGCTGCTGGCCGCGGCGGCCGCCAGCCTGACCGCGATCGGGCTGGTCGTCGAGCTGGCCGGCATCTGGTCGGTGCTGGTGCCGGCGTCGGTCGTGGCGCTGATGGTGCCGCTGGCCTACGCGCTGCTCCTGCCCGCAGGACGGGGCCGGGCGCTGGCCGGAGCGACGGCGATCGTCGGCCCGGGTGTGGCTGCCCTGGTGGCCCGCGCCGGCGGACTGCTCCCCGAGGCGGTGATCGGCTGGCTGGCGGGTGCGCTGGCGCTGCTGGTGGTGTTCGGGGTGGCACCGCACATCTTGCGGATGGCGGTCCAGTCGGCGCGGCGCGGCATCCTCAACCAGCACGTCCTGCTCGAGGTCGGCGCCCTCGCCGGCATCACCGGTGGCCTGATCGGGCTGACCGAGGTGCTGGCGGGCTACCCGACCGCGGCGTTCTTCGCGGTGACCGTGCTGGTGACCAACTACCACGTCTTTTCCGAGTGGCTGTCCCTGCTGGTCAAGACCCGCTCCAGTCAGTCGATCAAGAAGCTGCTGGACCTGCAGCCCGACCTCGCCCGCGTGGTCGATGCCGACGGAGCCGAGTCCGAGGTGCCCGTCGAGGACGTGGCCGTGGGGCAGCGGGTGCGGGTGCGTCCCGGTGAGCGGATCCCGCTGGACGGGCGGATCGAGCGGGGCAGCTCGGCGATCGACCTCGCGCTGGTCACCGGCGAGCCGGTGCCCACCGAGAGGGGTCCCGGCGAGGAGGTCGTCGGCGGCGCGGTCAACGGCACCGGCAGCCTGGTCGTCGCGGTCACCGCCACCGGGGCCGAGGGTTTCCTGGCGCAGGTCGTGCGCCACGTCGAAGACGCCCGCGCGCTCAAACCCGGCATCTTGCACCTGGTCGACCGGGTGCTGCGGGTCTACACCCCCACCATCCTCACCGTGTCCGCGCTGGCCCTGGCCGGCTGGCTCGTCGGAGGGTGGCTGCTGGCCGGTGAGCCCGACGTACGCCGCGCCGTGTTCGCCGCGCTGTCGGTGCTGGTGATGGGCTACCCCTGCGCGGTCGGGATCGCCGCGCCGCTGGCCATCGTGCGCGGCGCCGGCGCGGCCGCCGACCGGGGCATCATCATGCGTACCGGCGAGGCATTCCAGACGTTCCGGCTGATCCGCCGCGTCGTGCTGGACAAGACCGGCACGCTGACCCTGGGCCGACCCACCGTGCACGAGGTGGACGCCGTCGACGGTGACGACCACATGCTGCTTTCGGTGGCCGCGAGCGCGGAGGGCGGCTCGGAGCACCCGCTGGCCCGCGCGATCGTCGAGGCAGCCGGGCAGCGCGGGCTCGCGCTCGTCGAGGCGGCCGACTTCGCGTCGGTCACCGGCTCGGGCGTGCGAGCCACCGTGGCCGGTCGGTCGGTGCTGGTCGGGCAGCCGGGGTTCGTCGTCGAGTCCGGCGTCGACATCTCGCCGCTGGCCCGCCGGGTGGACCGGCTGGAGGGTGCCGGCCGCACCGTGGTCGTGGTCGCTGCCGAGGGCGCCGCGCTCGGCGCCATCGGCCTGGGTGATGAGCTGCGTCCCGACGCCGCCTTGGCGGTTGCAGCGATGGGTCACGCTGGGCTGGCCCCGATGCTTGTCACCGGGGACAACGACCGCGCCGCCTGGCAGGTGGCCGACCAAGTGGGCATCGACGAGGTCCGCGCCGGGGTGCGCCCGGAGCAGAAGGCCGAGCTGGTGCGGGCCTTGCAGGCCGACGGGACCCGGGTGGCAATGGTGGGCGACGGCATCAACGACGCCCCCGCGCTGATGCAGGCAGACGTCGGGATCGCCGCCGGCGGTGGCACCGACATCGCGGTGGAGTCCGCCGACATCGTGCTGCTGCGCGACGAGGTCGGCGCCGTCCTCGACGCGCGCGAGATCAGCATCTCGTCCTTCCGCCGCACCCGGGTCAACGTGGGGCTGGCGTTCACGTTTAACGGTATCGGCGTGCCGCTGGCCACCACCGGCCTGGTGCACCCGGTGTGGGCCATGGTCGCGATGGCCGCCTCGGTGACCGCGATCTTCGTCAACTCGATCGGCACCCGGCCGTCGCTGCTGGTGGAGGCCATCAGGAGCGTCGGCCGACACCCCGGCTAGGTGGTGGGCGGGCTCGGCTCACACCCGCGTGGCTCATTGGGTCCTGTCCGCACCGGCTTGTCGGCCGGGAGCGTGCGGGAGGAACCGAGTGGTGAGCTGGGGCGGTCGGCCTCGCGGAGGGTGCGGCGGTGGCCGCCGAACCCCCCGCGTCCGACTCAGCTGCCGTCGGTGGAGCTGGTCGCCTTCTCGCCGCTCTCGAGGATGGTGCGGTCGTCGTTGGCCGACACCTCGATGCGGCGTGGCTTGGCACGCTCGGCCACGGGCAGCGTCACCGTCAGCACCCCGTTGTGGTAGGTCGCCTCGATGTGGGTGGAGTCAACGTCGTCGCCGAGGGACAGCTGACGCATGTAGCGGCCGGAGAAGCGCTCGCTGGCCAGCCACTGCACCGACTCCTCGGGACGGGCGGTGCGCTCGGCGCGAATGGTCAGGTTGCCGCCGTCGACGCTGAGGTCGATGGAGCCGGGGTCGATGCCCGGCAGGTCGGCGTGCAGCACGTAGTGGTCACCGGACCGGAACAGATCCATCGGCATGAACCGAGGCGCCCGAGGCGAGCCGGCCTGGGTGCCCAGCACCTGCTCGGCGAGCCGGTCGATGTCGCGGAAGGGGTCGAAGCGAAGCACGATTTCCTCACCTCCTGCTGAGAATCCTCTTCGTCGCCCGCCACCGCGGCGAGCGGCTCCGTGCACACCTATGTTTTAGCACTCTCAGGCGGAGAGTGCCAACCCGGGTGCGAGCCTGGCACGATGTCGACGTGGCCAGCCCCGATGCCCCCCTCGTGCTCGGCATCGAGACCTCCTGCGACGAGACCGGCGTCGGCATCGTCTGCGGCACCACCCTGCTGGCCGACGCGGTGGCATCCAGCGTCGAGGAGCACGCCCGCTTCGGCGGGGTGGTGCCCGAGGTGGCCAGCCGGGCGCACCTGGAGGCCATGGTCCCGACCGTCGAGCGGGCCTGTACCGACGCCGGAGTTCGGCTCGACGACGTCGACGCGGTGGCGGTGACGAGCGGCCCGGGTCTGGTCGGCGCCCTGCTGGTCGGCGTCGCGGCGGCGAAGGCGCTGGCGTTGGGACTTGGCCGCCCGCTCTACGGGGTCAACCACCTGACGGCGCACGTCGCGGTCGACCAGCTGGAGCACGGGCCGCTGCCCGAGCCGTGCCTGGCGCTGCTCGTGAGTGGTGGGCACTCCTCGCTGCTGCTCGTCGACGACGTGACCCGGGCCGTCCAACCGTTGGGCGCCACCATCGACGACGCGGCCGGGGAGGCATTCGACAAGGTCGCCCGGCTGCTCGGTCTGCCGTTCCCCGGTGGCCCGCACATCGACGCCGAGGCCCGTCACGGCGACCCGGCCGGCATCACCTTCCCCCGGGGGCTCACCAGCGGCCGAGACATGCAGCGACACCGCTTCGACTTCTCGTTCTCCGGGCTGAAGACCGCGGTCGCGCGCTGGGTTGACGCCCGGGCGCGCTCCGGCGAGCCGGTGCCGGTCGCCGATGTGGCCGCCGCCTTCCAAGAGGCCGTGTGTGACGTCCTGACCCGCAAGGCGGTCGCCGCCTGCGTCGCGCACGGCGTCGACCACCTGCTGATCGGCGGTGGGGTCGCCGCCAACAGCCGGCTGCGTGCGCTGGCAGTCGAGCGGGCCGCAGCGGCCGGGGTCACCGTCCGGGTGCCACGCCCCGGCCTGTGCACCGACAACGGCGCCATGGTGGCGGCACTCGGTGCCGAGCTGGTCGGCCGTGGCCGGGCGCCGTCGGCACTCGACCTGCCGGTGGACTCGGCGATGCCGGTCACCACCGTTGTCGCCTGAGCGGTCAGCCGAGGGCGTACGGCGACGGTGAACCGGTCGACACGACGCCCGCGTAGTCGAGGGCTGGCGTCGTGAGCTCGGCCGAGCCGGCGACGACATCGAGTCGCAGCAGAGCGGTCTTGCCGGCGGACTCGACCTGCAGCACCAGCGCATCCTGCGACTCCCATGCCTGGTCGATGAAGCCGCCGGCGAACACGTCGCTCTGCACGAAACCCAGCTCACGCGCCACCTCACCGGTCGCAGCGTCGAGGATGGCTGCCGAGGAGGTCGACGGGCCGTCGGTGTAGGACGCGATGGCATAGATCCAACGCCCGTCCGGGCTGAAGTCCACCGGATGCCAGTCGCACTGCCGCTGCAGGAGTGGCCGTCCGCGCGACGTGTTGTGGACGGTCGAGCAGCTGCGGTCGTCCTCAGGCTCGCCGGTGGCCGCGACCGCCTGGCTCGCTGGCGACCAGGCGATGGCGTCGACGACCTCGATCGTGGGGGCTGCACTGCCGTTGAAGACCACCGTGCTTGCTGGTGCGGCGCTCTGGGACTCGATCCGCACCAGCACGTTGCCGTCGTCGCTGACCCTGACGATCGTGTGCCGGCCACGGGCGAGTGGCTGGCTGACCGACGCGCCGCTCCGACCGTCGACCCGGGTCACGCTCGACCGGCCGTCGCCTCCAGCCGCCATCCACGCGAAGGCCAGCCAAGGCCGACAGCGCCATCGGGTTGACGGTCCTCGCGTTGGCGACCAGCGCCGAGATGCTGGCGCTGGTGTGGGCGGCACACCGGCGGTCGCTGAGCGAGGTCGCCATCGCCGGTGCGCTCGGCGCGGTGGCGTACAACGCCACCGCGACGGTCGGCGTCGCCGCGCTGGTGGCTCCGCTGCACATCGTGGATGTCACCACCCTGCTGTCGTATGGCGTCGTGGGTGCCGTGGTGCCGCTGCTCATCGCTACCGGTATTCGGGAGCGCATCGGCCGTCTGGACGGAGCCGCGCTGGTCGTGGCGTACCTGCTGGCGACGCTGCTGGTGCTCTCGCCGGTGTGCTGACCGGCTCGGGATACCAGCAACCGTTTCTGGCACTCGGCTTGACCGAGTGCCAACAGGGTCCTAGATTCGGTCCTGGCACTCTCACCGTGAAAGTGCCAGCGACCGGCCGCACGGCACCCGCGACGACGTGCGGCAGATCGCAGCCCGCAAGCTCACGTTTCTACGTGCACACGTCCCCCGAAAGGCGACATCGTGTCGATCAACATCAAGCCGCTCGAGGACCGCATCGTGGTCCAGGCGCTGGACGCCGAGCAGACCACCGCCTCCGGCCTGGTCATCCCCGACACCGCCAAGGAGAAGCCCCAGGAGGGCAAGGTCCTGGCAGTCGGCCCCGGCCGCTTCAACGAGGGTGGCGACACCCGCGTCCCGCTCGACGTCTCCGTCGGTGACGTCGTCGTGTTCAGCAAGTACGGCGGCACCGAGATCAGCCACAACAACGAGGACTACCTCATCTTGTCGGCGCGTGACGTGCTCGCCGTCGTCGACAAGTGACCCAGCACTAGCACCCATGTCCACCGCCCCGGCGGCCCGCTCGGGCACCGGGGCGGTGGGCTCTCCCTGAACCTCCCGCAGCATCCCCCGGAAGGGAACCACCTGCACATGTCCAAGATTTTGGAGTTTGACGAGAACGCACGCCGCGCTCTCGAGCGTGGTGTCGACAAGCTCGCCGACACGGTCAAGGTCACCCTCGGCCCCAAGGGCCGCTACGTCGTCCTCGACAAGAAGTGGGGCGCACCGACCATCACCAACGACGGCGTGACCGTCGCCCGTGAGATCGAGCTGGACGACCCGTTCGAGAACCTCGGTGCCCAGCTCGCCAAGGAGGTCGCCACCAAGACCAACGACGTCGCCGGTGACGGCACCACCACCGCCACCGTGCTGGCCCAGGCCATGGTGCACGAGGGCCTGCGTGCGGTCGCCGCGGGCGCCAACCCGGTCGGCCTCAAGCGCGGCATCGAGGCGGCCGTCGAGGCCGTGTCGGACGCCCTGCGCGAGCTGGCTCGAGACGTCGACGACAAGAAGGACATGGCCCACGTCGGCACCATCTCGGCCCGGGACGCCCGCATCGGCGAGCTGATCGCCGAGGCCTTCGACAAGGTGGGCAAGGACGGCGTCATCACCGTCGAAGAGTCCAACACCCTCGGAACCGACCTCGAGTTCACCGAGGGCATGCAGTTCGACAAGGGTTACATCTCGCCGTACATGGTCACCGACTCCGAGCGGATGGAGGCGGTCCTCGACGACGCGTACGTGCTGCTGCACCAGGGCAAGATCAGTGCGGTAGCGGACCTGCTGCCGCTGCTGGAAAAGGTCTCGCAGACCAGCAAGCAGCTGTTCGTGCTGGCCGAGGACGTCGACGGCGAGGCGCTGTCGACGTTGGTCGTCAACAAGATCCGCGGCACGTTCACCTCGGTCGCGGTCAAGGCGCCGGCCTTCGGTGACCGCCGCAAGGCCATGCTGCAGGACCTGGCCGCCCTCACCGGCGCGCAGGTCGTAGCCCCCGAGGTGGGCCTCAAGCTCGACCAGGTGGGCCTGGAGGTGCTCGGCTCGGCCCGGCGGGTCACGGTCACCAAGGACACCACCACGATCGTGGATGGTGGCGGCGAGCAGGCCGACGTCAACGCGCGGGTCGCCCAGATCAAGGCCGAAATCGAGGCCAGCGACTCCGACTGGGACCGCGAGAAGCTGCAGGAGCGGCTGGCCAAGCTGGCCGGCGGCGTCTGCGTGATCCAGGTCGGTGCTGCCACCGAGGTCGAGCTCAAGGAGAAGAAGCACCGCATCGAGGACGCCGTCTCCGCGACCCGCGCCGCCATCGAGGAGGGCATCGTCGCCGGCGGCGGCTCCGCCCTGGTGCACGCGGCCGCGTGCCTTGACGACGGTCTCGGGCGCAGCGGCGACGAGGCGACGGGCGTCAAGATCGTCCGGCGCGCGTCGGTCGAGCCGCTGCGTTGGATCGCCGAGAACGGTGGCGAGCCGGGCCTTGTGATCGTGTCCAAGGTCCGCGAGGGCGGCGCCGGTACCGGCTACAACGTGGCCACCGGCGAGTACGGCGACCTGGTCGCCCAGGGCGTGCTCGACCCGGTCAAGGTGACCCGCTCGGCGCTGGCCAACGCGGCGTCGATCGCGGCCATGCTGCTGACGACCGAGACCCTGGTCGTCGACAAGCCGGCCGACGACGACGACGGCGCTGCGGGCGGGCACGGGCACAGCCACAGCCACTGAGCACCCTCCGCAACTGACGCAGCCCCGGACCTGGTGAGGGTCCGGGGCTGTGTCACGTCCGGGGCAGACTTCCGCGCCTTTGCACCTGCCCGCGACTGCGGGCAAGTCCAGAGCCGCCGGCGTCGACCACCGGGGGTGACGGGGCCGAGGGGCGGCCTCAGCTGGACGGGCGGACCATGCGCAGCAGCTGGATCGGGCCGGGGGCGATGCTGCGGCCGAACCCGTTCAGAGCCAGGAACGCGTCGTGCGGGCCAGCCGCGCTCGGGTCCACTGTGATGACCTGCTGCGCCGACCCCGCAGCCGACGGCACGTCCACCGCGGTGAAGCCGCTCAGGTTGCCGTCGTTGAGATACAGCACGTCGTCGGGGTTCGTGGTCCTGCTGCCGAAGACCATGCCGTACACATGGAGGTCCCCGTCACCGTCTGCGTCACCCACGTCGACCGAGTTGCCCTCCCCGCCCGGGGGCGACCCCACCAGGACAGGCGTACCGAAGCGACCACCGTCGTTGAGTTGGTAGTAGTACCCACCTTCGGCAGCCGTGATCAGGTCGTCGTCGTCGCCGCCGTCCAGGTCGCGGACCTCGGCGTCGCTGATCCCCCGGTCCAGATCGTGCCGGTCGGTCACGTCGACGAAGCGGCGTAGCTTGGCCTGGTTGCGGAACAGCCGAGGCGCTTTCCTCGGCGCTTGGCAGGTGAACAGGTCGTCGCGGCCGTCGCCGTCGAAGTCCAGCACCTCTGCGCACTCGGTGTCCGGGCCGGCGGAGTAGTCCCAGCGGTCCCGCACGTACTTGAACCCGTCGCCGCGCTTGTTGATGAAGATCTTGCTGCGCTCGTTCGGCAGCTTCGGGTTGCCGTTGCACTCGTCCGGCATCTTCCGCTGGACGTCGTTGCCGAGGAACAGGTCGGGCCACTTGTCGTCGTTGGCGAACAGGAAGGCGACGTGCCGACCGCGTCCGCAGACATCCCCGAGCACCCGGGCTCGGGCGACGTCATGGAACCGGCCGCGCTTGGTCTGCTTCCACATCTCGTTGTCCCGGTCGGCGTCCTTGACGATGTTGCGGATGAACCGCCCGGTCGAGCAGTAGGCGTCCTTCCGGCCGTTATGGTCCACGTCGGCCCAGGCGCAGTCGTGCCGGTCGATGGTCTTGCCGCCAGGGTTGTTTGCCGGCCACGCCGACCTGGCGACCCAGCGGTAGCGGCCGGCGCCGTTGTTGCGCCACAGCTTGCCGCCCTGGCCGTGGTAGCCGATCCAGACGTCCTGGTCGCCGTCCATGTTGTAGTCGATGCCGTCGGCCGACCAGATCTTGCTCTTCTTGGCCAGGCCGGCCTCCGCGGCCCGGTCCTCGACCACCAGACCGGCCCCGGAGGCTGCCGGCTCATCGGCGGCGCCCAGGTGTCACGAGCCTGTCGCGGGGCGTCGCGTGCGTAGCATGGGCGGATGGACCCC
>JBBSNM010000041.1:0-23035 GCA_038232655.1 Propionibacteriales bacterium
CGTGACGGTGTCGGGGGGCACCTCGAGGCAGGGGACATGTTCCCCTTCGGCGACGCACTGCTGGCCGGCTACGGCCCGCGCAGCGACGAGCTGGGGTTGAAGGGGCTGGCCCTCGAGCTCGGCGTACGGGTCCGGGCACTGCGGATCGCGCACCCGGGCATGTACCACCTGGACCTCGCGTTCTGCCCGCTCGACTCCACTCGGGCGATGGTGTGCCCCGACGCGTTCGACGACGCCAGTGCGCGGGCGGTGCTCGACCTGGTGCCCGATCCGCTGGTGCTCACCGAGTCCGCGGCCATGACGATGTGCGCCAACTCGGTCGTCGTTGGCCGTACGGTGGTGATGCCGGCCTGCCCGGATCGGGTGCGTGCGCAACTGGAGGCCTGGGGCTTCCAGGTCGTGCTGGTCGACGTCGGTGAGCTGCACAAGGGCGGCGGCTCGGTGCGCTGTCTCACCAACCCGCTCGACATCGTGGTCGGTCGCGACCTGCCCTCGCTGCCGGGCGGCGAGCTGGTCCTGCCGGCTGATCAGGCCAGCTGATCAACCCAGGGGCGGTGGTTCGATCACGGGCTGGCGCCGGGCGGTCTGGGCGAGCACGATTCCGACGATGACACCGGCGGCGCCGAGCTGTTGCACCCACGTGAGCGCCTCGCCGAACCATGCCCACCCGAGCACGGTGACCCCCACCGGCTCGAGCATCGCTACCACGACGACGGCGGTCGCGGGCAACGTCTGCAGGGCGTACAGCTCGAGCGCGAACGGGGTCACCGTGCCCAGCGCCACGACCCAGCCCAGCAGCACCCACACCGGCGCGGACCAGCCCGCCAGCGCCCCGAGCAGCGTCGTCTCGGCGGTGAGCACCCCGGCGTCCAGCGCGGTCAGCGGGCTCGCGAGGTTCATCAGCACCGCGGCGACGGCGAACGACCACAGCACCACCGTGAGCGGGTCCTCATCGCTGACCCCGCTCTCGCCGAGCAGGAAGTACGTCGCGAAGCAGACCGCCGCGCCCAGCCCGCCGAGCACCCCCAGCCCGTCCAGGGCGAAGCCCTGCCAGAACTCCGCGACCAGCGCCAGACCCAGCAGCGCCAGACCCAGCGCCGCCCAGGCGCGAGGCCGAACCGACTCGCGTCGTACCACCCGCACGTACAGCGCCACCAGCACCGGGGCAGTGTGCTCCAGCAGCAGCGCAAGACCGATCGGCAGCCGGTCGATGGCGACGAAGTAGGTCCACTGCAGCCCCGCCACGCCGACGACACCCATCACGGCGACCAGCAGTAGCCGTCGGCCGCCCGGCGGCCGCAGCGCCGCCGGCTTGAGCAACAACGCCCAGACCGCGAGCACCAGCACGGCGCCGGTGACGCGCAGCGTCGTGAGCGTCGCCGGGTCGACCCCCGCACGCAGCACCACCCGCGAGATGCCCGCGTTGACGATGAAGCAGACCGCCGCGGTGACGACCATCGCGTACGCAATCGGGCGGCGGTCGGTGGGCACCGGCAGACCCTAGCGACGCGGAGGCTACACACTTGCCCGAGATCTCGGGCAAGTGTGTAGCGGCGGCTCGTTAGGGTGCCTGGCATGAGCGGTCCGAGGGTGCGCGCGTCGTTGTCGGCCATCCCCGCCTACTCGCCGGGGCGCCCGCCCGAGAGCCGAGCCGGCGTCGTCGCCTACAAGTTGTCGAGCAACGAGACCCCGTACGACCCGCTGCCGAGCGTGCGGGCGGTGATCGACGCCGAGGCCGGCCGGGTCAACCGCTATCCCGACATGGCCTGCTCCGCGCTCTACACCGCGATCAGCGAGCGGTTCGACCTGCCGCCCGCCGAGCTGGCGACTGGGACCGGCTCGGTGGCGGTGCTCTACCACCTGATCCAGGCGCTGTGCGAGCCCGGCGACGAGGTCGTGCACGCCTGGCGCTCCTTCGAGGCGTACCCGATCGCGATCGCCGCCAGCGGCGCCCGGTCGGTGCCGGTGCCGCTGGGCGAGGGCGCCCGGCACGACCTCGACGCGCTGGCCGCCGCGATCACCGACCGCACCCGCATCGTCATGGTCTGCACGCCGAACAACCCGACCGGGCCGGTGGTGCACGCCGACGAGCTCGAGGCCTTCCTCGACCGGGTGCCCGCCGAGGTGCTGGTAGTGGTCGACGAGGCGTACGTCGAGTTCGTCCGCGACCCGGCCGCCGCCGACGGCCTCGCTGCGTACCGGGCGCGCGACAACGTCGCCGTGCTGCGCACGTTCTCCAAGGCCTACGGGCTCGCCGGGCTCCGCGTCGGCTATGCCGCAGCACGCGAGCCGGTCGCTGCCGCCGTGCGCAAGGTCGCGCTGCCGTTCGGGGTGTCCGGCATCGCCCAGGCGGCGGCGGTCGCCTCGCTGCAGCCGGCCGCCGAGCGTGAGCTGATGGCCCGGGTGGACGCGCTGGTCGCCGAGCGCGAGCGGGTCGTCGCGGGCCTGGCCGCGGCGGGCTGGGCGGTGCCGGCTACGCAGGCGAACTTCGTCTGGCTGGCGTTGAACGGCGACGGGGAGGCCGCAGCCTTCGCCACGTCGGCCGACGAGGCCGGCGTCACGGTGCGACCCTTCGCCGGCCACGGGGTGCGGGTCACGGTCGCCGAGCCGGCCGCCAACGACGTCTTCCTGCAGGTGGCGACGCACAAGAACTGAGTGGTCGATGTCAGACCCGCGGCTTATGCTGGCTCTTACCGTCCCCTCCTCCTGGAGCTCGTCTTCGCAGGCCGCCGCGCACCGTCACCGACCGATGACCGCCGCCGACCGGGTGCTGGTGGTCGAGCGCGGTGCGGTCGTCGAGGACGGCTCGCCGAGCGACCTGATCGCCCCCGAGGGCGGTCGCTGTGCCGGGCTGCACGATGCGTGGCTCGAGTCGCTCGCCTGAGCACGGGTAGCCTGCGACTACCGTGAGCGCGTGCACCACCTCCGCGCGACGCGAGCGGGGATTGCTTTCTGAGTGCGGCCACGGTGACCCTGTAGCCGACGGACGAAGGGAGTGCAGGTGAGCGACGACGGTTCGGCCAGCCTGGTCCAGCTGCTGACGCCGGAGGGCGAGCGGCGCGACCACCCCGAGTACGGCTGCGACCTCGACGACGAGGCGATCAAGGGCTTCTACCGAGACCTGGTGCTGACCCGGCGCATCGACACCGAGGCGACCGCGCTGCAACGCCAGGGCGAGCTCGGCATCTGGGCCTCGCTGCTCGGTCAGGAGGCGGCGCAGATCGGCTCCGGCCGGGCGTTGCGAGCCCAGGACCACGCGTTCCCCACCTACCGCGAGCACGGCGTCGCCTGGTGCCGCGGGGTGGACCCGCTGCGGCTGCTTGGCCTGTTCCGCGGCGTCGACCAGGGCGGCTGGGACCCCCGCGAGACCAACTTCCACCTGTACACGATCGTGATCGGTGCGCAGACGCTGCACGCCACGGGCTACGCGATGGGCATCCAGCGCGACGGCGCCGTCGGCACCGGCGACGCCGAGCGCGACGCCGCCGTGATCGCCTACTTCGGCGACGGGGCGACCAGCCAGGGCGACGTGAACGAGGCGTTCATCTGGGCCAGCGTGCTGAACGCGCCGGTGGTGTTCTTCTGCCAGAACAACCAGTGGGCGATCTCGGAGCCGATGGAGCGGCAGAGCCGGATCCCGCTCTACCAGCGCGCCATGGGTTTCGGCTTCCCCGGCGTCCAGGTCGACGGCAACGACGTGCTCGCCTGCCACGCGGTGGCCGCCGCCGCCCTGCAGCGGGCCCGGGACGGGCAGGGACCGACCCTGGTCGAGGCCTACACCTACCGGATGGGTGCGCACACGACGTCCGACGACCCCACCCGCTACCGGCTGTCCGGGGACCTCGAGCACTGGAAGCTGAAGGACCCGATCGCCCGGGTGAAGGCCTACCTGTCGCGTGGCGGCGCGGCCGACGAGGCGTTCTTCGCCGACGTGGAGGCCGAGTCCGGGGTGATCGCCCAGCGGCTGCGCGAGGGCTGCCTGAGCATGCCCGACCCCGACGTGCTCGACATCTTCGACCAGGTGTACGCCGAGCAGACCCCCGAGCTGGCCAGGCAGCGGGAGCAATTCGCCGCCTACTTGTCCGGGTTCGAGACCAGCGACGAGACGGTGTCGGCATGACCCAGCTGACCTTGGCCAAGGCGCTGACCAGTGGGATGCGCGCCGCGATGGAGTCCGACCCGAAGGTGCTGATCATGGGCGAGGACGTCGGCAAGCTCGGCGGCGTCTTCCGCGTCACCGACGGGCTGCAGAAGGACTTCGGCGAGGACCGCGTCATCGACACTCCGCTGGCCGAGTCCGGCATCCTCGGCACCGCGGTCGGGCTGGCGCTGCGCGGCTACCGGCCGGTGTGCGAGATCCAGTTCGACGGGTTCGTCTACCCGGCGTACGACCAGATCGTCAGCCAGGTGGCCAAGATGCACTTCCGCAGCCAGGGCAAGCTGACGATGCCGATCGTCATCCGCATCCCGTTCGGTGGCGGCATCGGGGCGGTGGAGCACCACAGCGAGAGCCCGGAGGCGCAGTTCGCGCACACGCCCGGCCTCAAGGTCGTCGCCTGTGCCAACCCCGCCGACGCCTACTGGATGATCCAGCAGGCCATCGCCTCCGACGACCCGGTGGTGTTCCTCGAGCCCAAGCGTCGCTACTGGGAGAAGGCCGAGGTCGACGAGTCGGCCGTCCCGGTCCCGCTGCACAGCTCACGGGTCGTTCGCGAGGGCGGCGACGTGACCGTGCTGGCGTACGGACCGATGGTCAAGACCGCGCTGGAGGCCGCCATCGCGGCCAGCGAGGAGCACAAGAGCCTCGAGGTCGTCGACCTGCGCACGCTCTCGCCGCTGGACATGGAGCCGGTGCTTGGCTCGGTGCGCAAGACCGGCCGCGCGGTCGTGGTGCACGAGGCCGCCGTCAACCTGGGCCTCGGGGCCGAGCTGGCCGCGCGGATCAGCGAGGAGGCGTTCTACGCGCTAGAGGCCCCGGTGCTGCGGGTGGGCGGTTTCGACACCCCGTACCCGCCGTCGCGCATCGAGGAGGAGTACCTCCCCGACCTGGACCGGGTGCTCGACGCCGTCGACCGCGCGCTCGCCCACTGACCCCCGAGCCGGACGGAGACGCACCCGATGAGCGCCAGACAGTTCAAGCTCCCCGACGTCGGTGAGGGCCTCACCGAGGCCGAGATCATCACCTGGCGGGTCAAGCCCGGCGACAGCGTCGAGGTCAACGACATCGTCGTCGAGATCGAGACCGCCAAGTCCCTCGTCGAGCTGCCCTGCCCGTACGCCGGCACCGTGGCAGACCTGCTCGTGGGCGAGGGGGAGACGGTCGCGGTCGGCACGCCGATCATCGCGGTGTCCGAGGGGTCCGACGGGGCCGACGGGTCCGACGCGGTGCGCGAGCCTCCCGACGAGGGGGCCGTGGAGCCGGGGCTGATCGGCGGTCCCGCGCCGGGCGGTCGCACCTCGGTGCTGGTGGGCTACGGGCCCAAGGCCACCGAGGCCAAGCGGCGCCCGCGCAAGACCGGCGCCGTGCCCAGCGGTGCGTCGTCGGCGACCGCACAGCAGGGCGTGCAGTCGGCGTTCTCTACCGCGGTGGACCCTCCCGGCCCCGGACTCGACGTCGACCGGGCCGAGCCAGCCGTCCCGCAGGTCGCCGAGGCATCCGCCCGCCGGGCACCGGCGACCACCGGCGGGACCGGCGGGACGCGCGTGTTGGCCAAGCCGCCGGTACGCAAGCTGGCCAAGGACCTCGGCGTCGACCTCGCCGCCGTGCAGGCTAGCGGGCCGGGCGGTGTCGTCACCCGGGCCGACGTCGAGGCGCATGCCGGTGGCGACAAGGGGGTGCCGGCGAGCGCCGCAGCCACCGCCGCGACAGGTGGCGAGACTCGCGTGCCCGTCAAGGGCGTGCGCAAGATGACCGCGCAGGCGATGGTGACCAGCGCCTTCACCGCCCCGCATGTCACCGAGTGGGTGACGATCGACGCCACCCGCACGATGCGGCTGGTGCAGCGGCTGCGGGCCGACCGCGGCTTCGCCGGCGTCAAGGTGTCCCCGTTGCTGGTCGTCGCCAAGGCGGTCTGCCTGGCGACGCGGCGTACGCCGGAGGTCAACGCCACGTTCGACGACGCGGCGCAGGAGATCGTGCTCAAGCACGACGTCAACCTCGGCATCGCCGCGGCCACCCCGCGCGGGCTGGTCGTGCCCAACGTGAAGGGCGCCGACAAGATGACGCTGCGCGAGCTCGCGGACGCGCTCGTCGAGCTGACCGCCACCGCACGCGACGGGCGCACCCAGCCCGAGCAGATGGCAGGCGGCACCTTCACGATCACCAACGTCGGAGTCTTCGGGGTCGACGCCGGCACGCCGATCCTCAACCCGGGCGAGACCGGGATCCTCGCGGTGGGTGCGATCGCCAAGAAGCCGTGGGTGGTGGGCAACCGGATCAGGCCGCGGTGGGTCACAACGCTGGCGTTGAGCTTCGACCACCGAGTCGTAGACGGCGAGCAGGGCAGCCGCTTCCTCGCCGACGTGGCGGCGCTGGTCCACGACCCGGCGCAGGCGCTGCTGCACTGACGTTGGTGCAGGGCCGGCTCAACTCAGAGGACCGGACCGCCGGCGGTTCGCGAGGTGCCGCAGAACTCCGCCACCACCCGGTCACCGGCGCGCACCGTGACGTCGTACGTGCCGGTCCGACCGACCACGGACCGTTCCTGCGCGACGGCGACCAGCTCGTCGCCGGCCCCGGCCGGCGCCAGGTAGGTGATGTCGCAGTGGTAGGCCACCGACGCCACGTTGCGGTTGTTGCAGGCGAACGCGAAGGCGCTGTCGGCCAGCGCGAACGCGAAGCCGCCGTGCGCGCTGCCGTGCCCGTTGACCATGTCGGGTCGCACCGGCATCGCCACCGTGGCCCGGCCGGGCGCGACGTCGACGATGCGCATGCCGAGCGCCCGGCTGGCCCGGTCGTCGGCCCACATCGCCTCGACGCATGCCCGGGCCAAGGCGTCCGGGTCGGTCGGCTGCTCGCTCACAACAGCTCCTTTACCAGCATCGCGCAGGTCTTGCCGTTGCGCTGGTCTAGCTGGCCGCGCTCGACGTAGCCGCGCGCCGCGTGGAACGCCAGCGACCCGGTGTTGGGTGGCCGGCTGTAGACCTCGAGGGTCATCCGGCTGGCGGTGCGCGCCGCTCGTTCGAGGTGGTCGTAGAGCAGCGTGCCCACGCCGCGGCGCCGGTGCGTGGGAGCCACCACCACCCGGTCCAGGTAGCGGAAGTCGTCGTAGCGCTCGCCGAACCACGCGTAGTTGCGGCTCTCGTACGGGCTGCCCGGTGCGAGCACCACGGCAAAGCCGGCCACGGTCGCACCGTCGACGGTGTCGTCCTCGGCGACCACCACCTCCGCGGCCTGGCCCACAAGTCGGTCCAGCCCGGTCGGGTCGAGCGGTGTCACTGCCTCCAGCGCGCCCTGGTTGAGGGCCAGGACGGCGCTTGCGTCGGCGGGGTCGTACCGTCGGGTGCGCACGGGCGCATCCTGGCACGAGGAGGACATTGATGGCCCACCACCGCGCAGTCACCGAGCGGCTCGTCCAGAGCCATCGAGAGACGCTCGAGCAGGCGCTGGCGGCCATCCACAAGCGCGACTACTGGTCGGCGTACCCGGAGTCGCCAAGCCCCCGGGTCTACGGCGAGCAGGCGGCCGCCGAGGGGGAGGCGGCGTTCCGGGCACGCCTGGGCGCTGAGTGGGGCGGGCAGACGTCGGGCGCGTCCGGCACCGTGGCGACCGAACGCTCGCCGTACGGTCTCGACCTGGGCATCGACTACCCCCAGGTGTCGGCGGACGGGCTCGACCAGCTGCTGGCCGCCGCGCAGCGCTGCATGCGGGAGTGGCGTGACGCCGGCCCCGACGTGCGGGTCGCGGTGTGCCAGGAGGTGCTGGCGCGGTTGCACGGCCGGGTGTTCGAGCTCGCGCACGCGGTGCAGCACACCAGCGGGCAGGCGTTCGTGATGGCCTTCCAGGCCGGTGGCACGCATGCGCTGGACCGCGCGCTCGAGGCGCTGGCGTACGGCTACGACGAGATGACCCGGCACCCCGCCACCGCGCTGTGGGAGAAACCCGGTCGCGGCCAGCCGGTGCGCATGGACAAGACCTTCACCCCGGTGCCGCGCGGGGTCGGACTGGTCATCGGCTGCAACACCTTCCCGACGTGGAACTCGTGGCCGGGACTGTTCGCGTCGCTGGTGTGTGGCAACCCGGTGGTGGTCAAGCCGCACCCGCGGGCGGTGCTGCCGCTGGCGATGACGGTCGAGGCGTGCCGCGAGGTGCTGGCCGAGGCGGGCTTCGACCCCGACCTGGTGACCCTGGCCGCCGAGGCCGAGGGGGACGGGCTGGCGGCGGACCTGGCGGTACGGCCCGAGGTGCGGCTGGTCGACTTCACCGGGTCGAACGCGTTCGGGACGTGGTTGGAGCAGCACGCCACCCAGGCGGCGGTCTTCACCGAGAAGTCCGGGGTGAACTCCGTCGTCATCGACTCGGCGTCGGACTTCACCGCCATGTGCGACAACCTGGCGGTCTCGCTGGCGCTCTACACCGGGCAGATGTGCACCGCGCCGCAGAACCTGTTCGTGCCCGAGGGCGGCATCGACACCGACGAGGGACCCAAGTCGTACGACGAGGTAGCCGCCGGGATCGGGGCCGCACTCGACCGGCTGCTGGGCGAGGACGAGCGCGCCGTCGAGCTGCTCGGCGCCGTCGTGTCCGACCCGGTGCTGGCCCGGCTGGACGCCGCTGCGGCCGGCGGCGGGCCGGGACGGGCGCTGGTCGAGTCGCGAGCGGTTGAGCATCCGGTGTGGCCGCAGGCACGGGTGCGTACGCCCCTGCTGCTGGGGCTGAGCGTGGCCGACGCCGAGACGTACGGCAGCGAGTGCTTCGGCCCGGTTGCCTACCTGATCGCCACCGCCTCGACGGCCGAGTCGCTGGCCGCGTTCGTACGCACGACGCAGTCGGGGGGCGCGATGACGGCGGCGGTCTACTCCACCTCCGAAGGCGTGCTCGCCGACGCACGAGCGGCTGCGCTGGACGCCGGCGTCGCGCTCAGCGAGAACCTCACCGGTGCGGTGTTCGTCAACCAGTCCGCGGCGTTCAGCGACTTCCACGGCACCGGCGCCAACCCGGCGGCCAACTCCTCCTACACCGACGCCGCGTTCGTCGCCAGCCGGTTCCGGATCGTGCAGTCCCGCCGCCCAGCCTGACCCCGACAACTTCGGGTTTAGGGCCAGGTGACGCCGGTCGCGGCCTCGCTGGCCTCCCACACCCGGCGGGCCAGCTCGGGGTCGCTCGCGGCGGCCGACATGCCGACCAGCCGGGGTCGGCCGCGCACCTCGCCGGGACCGCCCGGCCCGACGTAGGCGCCGCCGGGCAGTCCCGGCTGGGTGGCTGCCATCAGCAGCGGCCAGGCACCGTGCGCAGCGGGCTGGGCCGCGACCTTGTTGGTCAGAGACATCAGCCGGCTTCCGAGAGTGTCGCCACCGAGCCCGGGCCCTGCGGTCTGCAGCTCGGTGGCCGCATAGCCGGGGTGCGCGGCGACGCTCAGCAGGGCCAGGTCGCCGGTCGCCGCGCGACGCTCGAGCTCGAGCATGAACAGCAGGTTGGCGAGCTTGGACTCGCCGTAGGCCCGCCACTTGCGGTACGGCCGTGGGTCGGCACCAGCGACCAGGCTGCGCAGGTCGACGCCCGAGACGGTGCGGTGCGCCACCGAGGAGGTGACCACGACCCGGGCCCCGTGCGGCGAGGCCAGCAGCGCGGGCAGCAACAGCCCGGTGAGCGCGAAGTGCCCCAGGTGGTTGGTGCCGATCTGCAGCTCGAAGCCGTCGGCCGTCGTGCGCTCGGGCGTGGCCATCACCCCGGCGTTGTCGACCAGCAGGTCGAGGTGCTCGTAGCCGTCGACCACCTCCTCGGCGGTGCTGCGGACGGCGCTCAGGTCGGCCAGGTCGAGCGCCACGTTGCGCAGCTCGGCGGCCGGCACCTCGCGGCGGACCAGTTCGGCACTGGTCGCGAGCCGGTCGGCATTCCGTCCGGCCATCACCACGCCCGCGCCGGCACGCGCCAGCTCGAGCGCCACGTGGTGGCCGAGCCCGCTGCTCGCACCGGTCACCATTGCCCAGCGGCCGCCGAGGTCGGGGATCTGTGCCGTCGACCAGGTCATGGGGTCACCGCCATCTCCGCCGCCACCCGGGCGGCAAGCTCGTGGTCGCCGGCGGTCTGCAGCGCGACGTCGCCGGGCCCGCGCCGGCCGGCTGTCAGCACGGCGAACGTCTCGGTGTCCATCCGCAGCCAGGTGGTGCCGGCTGGTGGCGTGCGGTCGAGCCGGCGGGCGCGTCCGTCGTCGCCCACGCGAAGCACCTGCTCGAACGGCACCTCGCCGGTGACCGCCCAGCCGACGACCGTGCCGGGGGCGGGTGACACCTTCTTGCCCAGCACGTACGGCAGCGCGGCAGCGAACGCCGACACCGTCACCTCCGCTCCGGGGGAGTCCATCCCGCCCGGCACGCCCACCGCCCGACGGATGTCCTGCTCGTGCACCCACAGGTCGATGGCGCGGTTGCGCAGCAGCGTCTGCCAGTCCCAGCCGAGCCCGGCCGCCATCCCCGGGGGCAGGCCGGCCGGGTCGGCAGGCGGGTCCGCGGTCAGGGCGGTCACCCGCCGCCCCACGGCGCCGGCCAGCTCGTCGACCAGCTGCTCGGGGTGCATGTCGCGACGGGACTCGACCCCGGCTGCAGTTGCGTCGGGTGCCATCTCCCGTCGTCCGGTGGCGCCGGTCGCCAGCCCGCTGTCCGCGAGCTGGGCTTCGACGTCGGCCAGGTGCGCCACCACGTCGCGCACCGTCCAGCCGGGCAGATCGGTTGCCGCCGACCACTGCTCCGGCGCGAGCGTGCGGCACAGCCCCAGCACGCGCTCGGCGCTGTCCCGCCAGGCCGTCAGGTAGGTCGTGAGCACATCCACACCGGCGATCCTGCCAGACACTTTCGCCGCGCTGTCGATGTCGGGCAGGCTCGTCCGTCGTAGGGATGTCCGCACCGACTAGCAGCAAGGAGACAGCCATGGCCGAGTACCTGATCCTCATCTACGAGGACGAGCAGACCTACGCCGACGCCGACCCCAGCGTCTTCGCCGAGGCGATGGCCGCGCATGGCCGCTTCGCCGAGCAGATCGTGGAGCACGGCGGCAAGATGGTTGCCGGCCAGGCCCTGCAGCCGACGAGCACGGCCACCACGATCCGCGGCGATGTGGTGACCGACGGGCCGTTCGCCGAGACCAAGGAGGCGCTCGGCGGCTACTACCTGATCGAGGCGGAGGACCTGGACCAGGCGCTCGCCATCGCTAAGCTCTGCCCGGCGCCGGGCGGTGGGGTCGAGGTGCGCCCAGTGATGGTCTTCGAGTGACCCGTGCCTGACCGGACGGCTGCCGCCGTTGCGGATGCCTACCGCCGGGAGTGGGCGTACGTGCTGGCGGCAACCGCCCGGTTCACTCATGACCTCGACCTGGCCGAGGACGCCACGGCCGACGCGTTCGCCACTGCCGTCGAGACCTGGCCGCGCGACGGGGTGCCGCGCTCACCCGGTGGCTGGCTGACCACCACGGCCAGGCGCCGGGCGTTGGACGCGCTGCGTCGCCGGCAGACGCTGCGCAGCAAGCTGCCGCTCCTGGTCGAGCCCGCCGGCGCCGACTCCGTGGAGGATGCCGTGCTTGAGGACGAACCGGCGGTGACCGACGACCTGCTGCGTCTGGTCTTCACCTGCTGCCACCCGGCGCTGGCGCGGGAGGCACAGGTGGCGCTTACGCTGCGGCTGGTGTGCGGCCTGTCGACCGCAGAGGTGGCGGCCTCGTTCCTGGTCAGCGAGTCGACGATGGCCGCCCGGGTTACCCGCGCCAAGAAGAAGATCGCCGCCGCCCGGATCCCGTACCGGGTGCCGCTTGCCGCCGAGCTGCCTGAGCGGCTCGACGCCGTGCTCACCGTCGTGCACCTGGTCTTCACCGCCGGGCACACCGCCGGCAGCGATCAGCTCGTACGCCCGGAGCTGGTGTCGCGGGCGATCGCGCTGGCGCGGACGCTGGTCGAGGTCATGCCGGACGAGCGCGAGGCGCGCGGATTGCTGGCGCTGACCCTGCTCACCGACGCCCGCCGGCAGACCCGGATCGACAGCGCCGGCCACCTGGTGCTGCTGGCCGACCAGGACCGCACCGCGTGGGACCGGTCGGCCATCGCCGAGGGGCGCCGTCTCGTGAGCGAGTCGCTGCGCGGCGAGCGGCCGGGGCGGTTTGCCCTGCAGGCCGCCATCGCCGCCCTGCACGCGGAGGCGCCGCGGTGGGCAGACACCGACTGGCGCCAGATCGTCGGCCTCTACGACGTGCTGCTGGGTGCCTGGCCGTCACCGGTGGTCGCCCTCAACCGGGCGGTGGCGGTGGCGATGGCCGACGGGCCGCGGGCGGGTCTGGACCAGCTGGCCCTCATCGAGGACGATCCGCGGCTCGCGGGCTACCGCTACCTCCCGGCCGCCCGGGCCGACCTGCTACGCCGGCTCGGACGCCGCGACGAGGCCACGGCGGCCTACCGGGAGGCGCTGGCCCACACTGACGCCGGTCCCGAGCGGGAGTACCTGCTGCACCGGCTGGCCGAGGTCGAGCGCTGAACCTGTTAGCATCAGTACCAGCCACGGCCCCGGTGATTGCGGGGCCTTCTTCGTGCCCGGCACCAGGCTCCTCGCCAGAACTGATCGGGTGCTCAGCGTCCAGCAGGGCTCACACGGACCGCGCCGCGGTCCTGGCTCGGGCGCCCGACAGCGCGGGCGCCGCCCGTGCACCGACGTGCCTGGAGACCCGACGTGTCCGTCCACACCACCACGCCCACCGCCCACGGCTTCGCCGCCATGGGTCTGCCCGCCCGGCTGAGCGAGGTGCTGGCCCACCAGGGCATCACCGTGCCGACGCCGGTGCAGGCGGCGGTCGTGCCCGACGCCCTCGCCGGCCGCGACGTGCTCGGCCGCGCGCGCACCGGCTCGGGCAAGACGCTCGCCTTCGGCCTGCCGGTGCTGGCACGGCTCGCCGGTGGCCGCCGCCGTCCGCACGCTCCCCGCGCGCTGATCGTGCTGCCGACCCGCGAGCTCGCGGATCAGGTGCGCAGCGCGCTCGAGCCGCTGGCCCACGCGCTGCAGCTGCGGATGGCGACCGTCTACGGCGGCGCGCCGTACGACCGGCAGCTCAAGCGCCTCCGGCAGGGCGTCGACCTGGCGGTCGCCACCCCCGGCCGCCTCGACGACCTCATCAAGCGCGGCGCCTGCCGTCTCGACGACGTGCAGCTGGTGGTCCTCGACGAGGCCGACCACCTCTGCGACCTCGGCTTCTACCCAGCGGTCGACGCGCTGCTCAGGCAGACCCCGTCCGGTGGACAGCGGATGCTGCTGTCGGCAACCTTGGACGGCGACGTGGACCGCCTCGTCCGCACCCATCTGAGCGACCCCTCGCGCCACGACCTCGACCCCGACGACGGCGGTCCGGGCACCGTGGACCACCACGTGCTGGTCACCGCCCCGAGCGCCAAGGCGGCAACCGCCGCCACCCTGCTGGCCGCCAACCCGCGCTCGATCGTCTTCACCCGCACCCGGGCCGGCGCCACCGAGCTGGCCCGCTCGCTGAGCGCGGCCGGCGTGCCGGCGGTCGAGCTGCACGGCGACCTGTCCCAGCGGCTGCGGGAGCGCAACCTGCGCACGTTCTCCGGCGGTGCCGCCGACGTCGTGGTTGCCACCGACGTCGCCGCCCGGGGCATCCACGTCGACAAGGTGTCACTGGTCGTCCACTACGACGTGCCCGACGACTCCAAGTCGTTCCTGCACCGCTCCGGGCGTACGGCGCGCGCCGGTCAGTCCGGCGCCGTCGTCACGATGACCACGCCGTACCTGGTGGACCGGGTGGTGCGCCTGCAGCGCTCCGCGGGCGTGCGGGCTCGCCACCATGACGAGCGCACTGCGCTGCGGCCGATGACAGCCGAGGCATTGTCCGGGGCGGGGGTTGCCGCTCCCTCAGCCGGCCGCGGCCCGCGTACTGCGGGTGCGCCCCGCCGGGGCGGCGGCAGCGGGTTTCGCGGTCGACGGCCAGCCGGCGGCTACCGCGGTCGTCCGGCAGCGGGCCACGCGCGCCGATCCGCGTCGCGCTGACCCCGGTCAGGGCCGGTTGTCGTAGCGGCGCTCCTCGACCGTGGTGTGCATGCGGTTGCGCTGGTAGCTCTGGAAGAAGCCCAGCACGATCGCCAGCACGCCACCGAGGATGAGGATCCAGCCGAGCACGTGTTCCTCGACGCCCGCGATGTTGAAGTCCAGCGCGAAGGCGAAGATGGCCCCCAGCACGATGAGGACTACTCCCACACCGATACCCATGGTTGCTCCGTTCGTCGACGCCACGTCCCTCGCGGCTCGGCTTCGACGGTAACCTCCGGTGTTGCCGCATGCACGGCGCCGGGCCGCGCGGGGGGCTCAGAACGCGTCGTCGGGGAGGTCCATCAGCGACAGGTCGGTGGCCTCGGCGATTGACCGCTCCGCGGCGAGTCCGGGCAGCACGGTGCGGGCGAAGAAGGACGCCGCGGCCACCTTGCCCAGGTAGAATGAGCGCTCCGGCCCGGTGGCGCCGGCGTCCAGCGCGGCCTGCGCGACCTCGGCCTGGCGCAGCAGCAACCAACCACAGACCACGTCGCCCAGGGCCATCAGCAGCCGCGAGGTGTTCAGCCCGACCTTGTAGACGTTGCGCGGGTCACCGCCATCGGCGCTGGCGTCGGCGCTCATCAGCTGCTCGACCATCGCACCGACGATGCCTTGCACGTCGGCCAGCGCGGCGGCCAGCTGCTCGCGCTCGACCTTGAGCCGTCCGTTGCCCGCCTCGGAGGTCACGAACTCCTCGATTTGGGCGGCCAGGTGGCCGAGCCCCTGGGCCCGGTCCTTGACGATCTTGCGGAAGAACAGGTCCAGACCCTGGATCGCGGTCGTGCCCTCGTACAGGGTGTCGATCTTGGCGTCGCGGACGTACTGCTCGACCGGGTAGTCGGTCAGGTAGCCCGACCCGCCGAACGTCTGCAGCGACTCGGTGCCGAGCAGCACCCAGGACCGCTCCGAGCCGTAGCCCTTGACGATCGGCAGCAGCAGGTCGTTGACCCGTTCGGCCACCTCGTCGCGCTCGCCGGCGTCCGCGGCCACCGCGATGCGGTCCTGCCAGCTGGCGGTGTAGAGCATCAGCGCCCGCAGCGCCTCGGCGAAGGCCTTCTGCGTCATCAGCGAGCGGCGTACGTCGGGGTGGGCCGTGATGGGCACCCGCGGTGCGGTCTTGTCGGCCGACCGGGTCAGGTCGGGGCCCTGCACCCGGGTGCGGGCGTACTCGAGCGCGTTGAGGTAGCCGGTCGACAGCGTTGCGATCGCCTTGGTGCCCACCATCATGCGGGCGCTCTCGATGACCTTGAACATCTGCGCGATGCCGTCATGCACCTCACCGAGCAGCCAGCCCGTGGCCGGCGTGCCGTCGCCGAAGGTCAGCTCGCAGGTGGTGGACACCTTGATGCCCATCTTCTTCTCCACCCCGGTGACGTAGACGCCGTTGCGCTCGCCGGTGAGCTCGCCGGTCTCGAGGTCGAAGTGCTGCTTGGGCACGATGAACAGCGACAGCCCCTTGGTGCCCGGCCCACCCGCACCCTCGATGCCCACCGGCCGCGCCAGCACCAGGTGCACGATGTTCTCGGACATGTCCTGCTCGGCGGAGGTGATGAAGCGCTTCACGCCCTGGAGGTGCCAGCTGCCGTCACCCTGCCGGGTCGCCGTCGTACGGCCGGCGCCGACGTCGGAGCCCGCGTCCGGCTCGGTGAGCACCATCGTCGCGCCCCACCGCCGCTCCACCATGTGGGCGGCGATCCGCCGGTCACGCTCGGTGCCGACCTGGTGCACGATGCTGGCGAAGTTGGGTGCGGCGTTGTACATCCAGACCGCCGGGTTGGCCCCCAGCACCAGCTCGGCGACCGCCCAGTTCAGCGACGCCGGCGCCGGCTGACCGCCGAGCTCGGCCGGCAGCTGCAGCCGCCACCACTCCGAGTCGAGCCAGTTCTGATAGCTCTGCTTGAACCCCGGTGGCAGCGCCACGGTCTTGGTCGCGGGGTCGTAGACCGGCGGGTTGCGGTCGGAGTCGGCGAACGAGGGCGCCAGCTTCTCGCTGGCGAGCCGGTCGACCTCGTGCAGGATCGTCCGGGCGGTGTCGGCGTCGATCTCGGCGAACGGTCTGGCGCCCAGCACCTCGTCGCGCCCGAGGACCTCGAACAGGTTGAACTCGATGTCGCGGATGTTGGACCTGTAGTGACTCATCGCCATTCCCCTGCCTGCGTCGGCTGCGCCAACTGAAGTTACCTACCAGTCAGTAACTTCTAGTATGCCACCTGCCCACCCGGGCGCAAGCACGATTGGGCAACCAAGTCAATCGGTCTGACAGACTTGGCCGATGCGGGTCTCGGCGAAGTCTGACTACGCCCTGCGTGCGTTGATCGAGATCGCCCGCCGGGGGGACGGCGCGCCGGTGTCCGCGGAGGAGATCGGCCGGCTGCAAGAGATCCCGCACGGCTTCCTGCAGGCGATCCTCGCCGACCTACGGCGCGCCGACATCGCGATGAGCCAGCGCGGCCAGGCCGGCGGCTGGCGGATGGGCCGCCCGCCGACCGACGTCACCGTCGCCGACGTGATCCGTGCCGTCGACGGTCCGCTGGTCAGCGTGTATGGCCTGCGGCCGGAGGCGGTCTCGTACAACACCTCGGCCGACACGCTGCAGCAGGTGTGGATCGCGGCCCGCAGCAGCCTGCGCGGCGTGTTCGAGGCGGTGACCATCGAGCACCTGGCGCGCGGCTCGCTGCCCGCCGACGTCGAGCGCCTCACCACCGACACCGACGCCTGGCAGTCGCACTGACCATCGCTTGCGCCACACGTCAGGACACGTAGCGTTGCCCCATGCCCACCATCGATCGCACCATCACCACCGACGCCGACCCGCAGGCCGTGTGGGACTACATGTCCGACTTCACCAACACCAACGAGTGGGACCCCGGCACCGTGCGCACGGTGCGCTCCGCCGGCAACGGCGGGGTCGGCACGACGTACGACAACACCTCGAAGTTCATGGGCCGTGAGACCCAGCTGACCTACACCGTCGTGGAGTCACACGAGCCGACGCTGCTGCAGCTGCGCGGCGAGAACGAGTCGGTGACCGCGACCGACACCATGACGTTCACGCCGAACGGCACCGGGACCAAGGTGCACTACGTCGCGGAGTTCGAGTTCAAGGGCGCCCTGGCGAAGGTCGGCCCGGCCCTGTCGCTGCCCGGGCTCAACCTGCCGTTCAAGCTGCTCGGCGACAAGGCCGAGCAGGGCATCAAGGACGCGCTCGCCAAGCTCTGACCCGGCAGGGGGTTCGGCGCCTACCGATAGGCTGGTTCTTCCCCCTTCGATAAGAGAGCCATGCACGCAGCGACTCAGGACAGCAGCGCGCGGTGACCGGCAAGGCCGACTTCAACCACATGTACGACCGGCCCGACCCGCGGGAGTACTTCCGCACGCTGGGCGGGCTGGACTATGAGATCCCTCAGCTCGCCCAGCCGGTCTTCGATCAGCTGCTGGCGGCCCGGGCGGCGGAGGCGCCGCAGCAGGAGCCCGTCCGGGTGCTCGACGTGTGCTGCTCGTACGGCATCAACGCCGCGCTGCTGCGTTGCGACGTCACCCTCGACGACCTGTTCGACCGCTACACCAGCCCGGCACTGGACGACGTGTCGTCGGCCGATCTGGCCGACTCCGACGCGGACTTCTATGCCGAGCGGCAGCGTCCCGACGCGGTGCAGGTTCCCGGGCTGGACGCGGCGCCCAACGCCGTGTCGTACGGCGAGCGCGTCGGCCTGCTCGAGCACGCCTGGGCCGAAGACCTCGAGGCGGCGGACCCGTCGGCCGGCTTCGCCGCAGACCTCGCCACCATCGACCTGGTCACGATGGCCGGTGGCAGCTCCTACGTCACCGAACGCACCTTCGGTCGGGTCGCGGACGCGGCTGCTGACGACGAGCCACCGTGGGTGGCGACGTTCGTGCTGCGCACGACGCCGTACGACCACATCGCCGGCAGGCTGTCCGAGTTCGGCATGCTGACGGTGGGCTGGCTCCGGCCCGCCGGCTCCACCAGGTCGCACGCGCACACCGCCCCGCCGTCCGCGGTCGCCAGCAGGCTGAGCAGTCGCAGGCGCACCGGGTCGGCGAGCGCAGCGAACTGCCGTGAGAGCACCGCGGCGTCTTCCGGCGAGACCACGTCGGCCGCTAGCGGCGCACAGCACGGCTGCGCTTGAGCGATAAGTCCAGGCTACCCGATGCCTGGCGCGTCCAGAGGAGGTCGCATCGTGTCCCGTCTCCAACTGGCTCTCAACGTCGACGACGTCGAGAAGGCCACCGCGTTCTACCCCCGGCTGTTCGGGGCCGACCCGGTGAAGACCCGCCCGGGGTATGCCAACTTCAGCCTCGCCGACCCGCCGCTGAAGCTGGTGCTGCTGGAGCAGCCGGGTCGCGGCGGCGGCGTGAACCACTTGGGGGGTGGACTCGACCGATGCCGTGGACGCGGAGCAGCGCCGCCTGGCCGGCCTCGGGCTCGCGCGCGCCGAAGAGCGTGCCTCGACATGCTGCTACGCCAAGCAGGACAAGTTCTGGGTGCAGGGCGCGCCGGACGGCGAGGCGTGGGAGATCTACACCGTGCTCGCCGACAGCGGGACGTTCTGGGGTGGCGCGGAGGTCGGCTGACCTCTCCACGGGCCGTCCCCGACCCGGGTCGCACCGGCTAGGGTCACGCCGGTGACCGGGGACGAGTCGGCCAGTGGTGGCGGGGCCGAGCCGGCAGACACCGCCGCAACCGGGCGCGCCGGGCTGCGCGACGGTGCCACGACCGTGCTGCCGATCCTGGTCGGCGTGATCCCGTTCGGCTTCATCATCGGGCTCACCGCCGTGCAGATCGGGCTCGGGCCTGAGGGCGCCGTCCTGTTCTCCGTCGTCATCTACGCCGGGGCCGCGCAGCTGGCGGCGCTCAACCTGCTGGGCGCCGGCGCCTCGCTGCCCGTCGTGGTTGGGACCGCGCTGGTCATCAACGTGCGCTTCCTGCTCTATAGCGCGTCGCTGGCGCCGCACCTGGCCGAGCTGAGCCGCCGCCAGAGGCTGTTGGGCGCCTACCTGCTGACCGACCAGGCCTATGCAGTCTCGGTCGTCCGGTTCCGCGAGCGGTTGGACCCGAGGTCGCGGTGGCGCTACTACCTCGGCGCTGGTCTGGCGATGTGGTTCACCTGGCAGGTGTCCACCGTTGTGGGTGCGGTGGGCGGAGGCGCGGTGCCAGAGTCGGTGCCGCTGGGCTTCGCCGTGCCGCTGGCGTTCTTGGCGCTGCTGGTTCCGAACGTGACCGACCGGCCGACAATCGTCGCGGCCCTCGTCTCCGGTGTCGTTGCGGTCGCCGCCTCGCCGTTGGGCAATGGTGCCCTGCCGGTGGCCGCGGTGAGCGGTGTGGTCGCCGGCGGTGCTCTCGGGCTGTGGCGGGGTCGGCGATGACGTCGACGCCGGTGCTGGCGGCCGTCCTGGTCGGTCTCGGCACGGTGGCGCTGCGGGGCAGCTTCCTGGTCTTCGCCGACCGGCTGGCCGAGCTGCCGCCGCGCGTGCACGAGGTGCTGCGGATGATCCCGCCAGCGGCGCTGGCCGCCCTGGTGACCCCGGCGTTGCTGCGCCCCGACGGACAGCTCGCCCCCCTCGGGCCCGAGGCGCTCGCCGGACTGGCGGCTCTGGTCGTTGCGTGGCGGACCCGGAGCCTGCTCGCGACGATCCTCGTGGGTATGGCCGCCGTGGTCGGGCTGCAGCTGCTGCTCTCCTGACGCCGCCCACCCCCGCCCTCCGAGATGACCCCGATGTAATCAGACCGTGATGTGGATGGAGGATGCTCTACCCACCCAGACCAGGGAGGGCGCCATGGCCAACCACGACAGTCAGTTCACCCGGGTCCTCGGTCGCTGGGACGTCCTCGCCGTCGCCTTCGGGGCGATGATCGGTTTCGGCTGGATCGTCCTCACCGGTGGTTTCCTGGACGGCGCTGGAACCCTCGGCGCGACCCTTGCCTTCGCCATCGGCGGCGTCATCATGGGGCTGGTGGGGCTCACCTACGCCGAGTTGGTCTCGGCGATGCCCAGCGCCGGTGGCGAGCACAACTACGTGCTGCGCGGCATGGGATCGCGGCCGGCCCTGCTGACGTCCTGGAGCCTCGTGCTCGGCTACGTGTCGGTCGTCGCCTTCGAGGCAGTCGCCCTGCCGCAGACGGTGCTGTTCCTCGCGCCAAACATGCTGGTGGGTCAGCTGTGGACGGTCGCGAGTTACGACGTGTACGCCTCATGGGTGGCGGTCGGCATCGTCGGGGCGGCGGTCATCACCGGGCTCAACTACGTGGGGATCAGGCCGGCGGCCGTTTTCCAAGGGTTCGCCGTGCTGTTCCTGCTCGCGGTCGGCGTGCTGCTGCTGGTGGGGACCGCCGTCGGCGGTGAGGGCGAAAACCTGCAGCCGCTGTTCACCGGTGGTGTCGCGGGCATCGTCGGCGTGCTCGTCGCGGTGCCGTTCCTGTTCGTCGGCTTCGACGTCATCCCGCAGTCCGCGGAGGAGATCGACCTGCCGTTCAAGCAGATCGGCAAGCTTGTCGTCGTGGCGGTCGCCGCTGCCGCCCTCTTCTACATGCTGGTCATGATGACGGTGGGCTCCTCGTTGCCGAAGGACGTGCTCGCCGAGTCCGAGCTGCCCACAGCCGACGGCATGACCGCGCTGTGGGGGAGCGAGGTGTTCGGCAACATCCTCGTGGTCGGGGGCATCGCCGGGATCCTCACCAGCTGGAACGGCTTCATGCTGGGCGCGAGCCGTTTGATCTACGCCATGGCCGCCTCGGGCATGCTGCCGCGCTGGTTCGCCAGGCTGCACCCGCGCTACCGCACGCCCAGCAACGCGATCGTCTTCGTGGGAGCGTTGTCGATGCTGGCGCCGCTGTTCGGCCGCCAGATGCTGGTGTGGCTGGTCGACGCCGGCGGCTTGGCGATCGTGATCGCGTTCTTCCTGGTCGCCCTGACGTTCCTCGTCCTCCGCAACCGGGAGCCGGACATGGAGCGGCCGTTCCGCGTCAGCAACGGACGCGTGGTGGGCACGCTGGCCGCCGTGCTCAGCTTCGGCCTGGCGGTGCTGTTCCTGCCTGGGATGCCTGCGGCGCTGATCTGGCCGTACGAGTGGGTCATCTTCGGCGTCTGGTGGGCGGCCGGGGCAGCGCTGGTAGCCCGGCTTCCGAAGATCGGTCCGGGTCGCCAGGCCGAGGAGCAGCTGGTCGCCGCGACAGGGCGTACCAGGAGTTGACGCCCCGCCCGGTCACGGACATCCCCCCAACTTTTCGACGGGGCCGGCCCGGACCGGTCCCAGCCAGACCACGACGCCGTCGGCAGCACGCCGAACGCGCCGCCGCACCGCCGACGCTGGCTGGTGGTTCTCTGCATCGGGGTCGTCGCCGTGGCGCTCGGTGTCGCCACCCTCATGACGGGGCTGCTTGGGGAGAGCGATGTGACCCCAGCGGCGGGCAGCCAGCCCGTGTCGGCGGGGCCTGCAGACTCCGACGGCATCGAGCTCGAGATTGAGCCCGGAGAGCCGTGCCCGCGTGCGAAGAGGCACTCGTTGTCCGAGCTCGCGGCCCTGGCCGACGTGCCGGTGTGGATGCCGAACGCGCCGGTCGCCTCGCCCAAGACGTTCGACGGCGCCTGGATGTGTAGGGGCGGGGACACCCCGGTGCTGGCCTTCGGCCCGGTGATGGTGTCGTACGAGTCGGGCTGGGCCGGTGTCGATGCGCAGCAGATCTGAGGGACGAGGATTGGTCGCTCCCCGGAGGTCCCCGAAAGGGGTTCCCGTTGCGGCGAACATCCCGTCCGGACATTGTCCGGACGAGGTAGCATCGGTCTCATGAGCGACGCAGATGTGCACCTCCCCAAGCGCCACCGGCTTGAGGTACGAGTGACCCCGGAGCAGGACGCACTGATTCGTCAGGCGGCGGACCTTGAACACGCCACTGTCACGACGTTTGTGCTCGACACGGTGACCGCCAGAGCGACATCGGTGATCGAGCAGCGTCGTGATGTGACCCTGTCGAATGAGGCCTTCGATCGGTTCATCGCCGTACTCGACGAGCCGCCGACCACAGTCCCCGAGCTCGTCGACCTGTTCCAGCGCCACCCAAAGTTGCCTGAAGTGTGACAGCGAGGCGGCTGGAGCGCCTCAACGACTCCCATGGGCTGGCCGGTTTCCAATCCGGCAACGACACACTCGACTCTTGGCTGGCCGACCATGCGCTCACTTCGCAGCATATGGATTCGGCTCGGACCTTCGTGCTCGTTGAAGACGGCAGCATTGTGGGCTACTTCAGCCTCACGATGGGGTCGGTGCGGCGGGCCGATGCACCGCACAAGCTCGTCCGCGGGCTGCCTGCGTATCCGGTTGGCGTTGCGCTGCTCGCACGGCTTGCCGTGCATGCAGACCACCAGGGTGAGGGCATCGGGGCGCTGCTGCTCGCCGAGGCGCTCCGCAAGGCAGTGCTCGCGGGAAAGTCGGCGGCCGCCCGGTTGGTAGTCGTGGATGCCATCGACGAAGCGGCAGCGCGATTCTACGCCCATCACGGATTCCTCGCGGTTCCCGAGCATCCACTGCGCCTGTACCGGCGGATCAAGGACATCCAAGCCAGCCTTGACCCGTTGGGCGACCGCTCATAACCGCCCGGCCAGGGATCGGTGACCGGACGCCGCGCCGCTGCAAGGTAGTGAGCCTTGTCGGCCAACCTTAGGCAAGATAGGTTGTCTACGTGCGTATCGATATCGGGCGCGAAAGCACGGGGTTGCCGATGCCGACATCTGGCATGCCGCACGTACTGCGGTACGTCAGATCGTGATGGACGAGGACTTGACCA
>JBBSNM010000042.1:0-22641 GCA_038232655.1 Propionibacteriales bacterium
ACCCCGCCGCCGCACTGCGTGGCCCCCGCACGGATCCCCGCCCGGTGCCCCGCCGCGCACCCCAACCGGCGCCGCGCGCCCCGTACAGGGGGCCGGCCGACGCTTTGCGTGGCGCGCACGCCTCGCAAAGGGTCGGTACGCCACGTTTACGTGGCGCGCGGCGCGGGTGGGGGTCAGCGGCGGGGCAACGGTCGGGCATCCGTCCGGCGGCCACTCATTCCGGCGGCGGATGGCTCACTCGGTTCCCCCGGCACCCATGTCCAGCCCGGCGGGGTGCTGTCGGGACCAAGCGACGCGGCCAGCCGATCAAGCCGCGCGCAGGCGCTGTCAGCCGTCGGCCAGCAGCTCGACACGGTTGCCGTGCCCGTCCTCGGTATGGAAGCGCTGGTAGCCGGGCAGGCCGGCATCCCAGCGCACCGGCAACCCGGCGCGAACGCACGCCTCGGCGAACGCGCCGATGTCGTCGACGAGGAACTTGGCTTCGCCGCCGGGCGGGCAGGAGACCTGTACGTGGTGCAGCCGCATCACACCGTGCTCCCGGCCACTCGCCGAGCAACCACGAAGACGCGCCGGAACGGCAGCACGGTGCCGTGCGGCGTTGGCGGGTACGCCTCGCGCAGCGCCGCCGCGTACGCGCGCTCGAAGCGACCCCGCAGGTCGTCGGGGTCGGTGTTGGGCAGCGCCTGCAGCACCGGTCGGGCGCCGGTGCCCGAGATCCATCGCAGCACTGGGTCGGGCCCCTCGAGCACGTGCAGGTACGTCGTCTCCCAGGCGTCGATACGCCAGCCGGGGCGGGCCAGCGCCTCCAGGTACGTCGCCGCGTCATGAGCGGCCGGCTGCTCCACATCCGCGGCGTAGGCGGCGTACGGCTGGCGCGCGGCGAGGTCGCGGAGCAGCCGGTGGCTCGGCGCGTCGAAGTTGGCCGGCACCGTGAAGGCGAAGGTGCCGCCCGGTGCCACCGCGTCGGCGAGGCGGGGCAGCAGCAGCAGGTGCTCCGGGACCCATTGGAAGGTCGCCGCCGACACCAGCAGGTCGACCGGCTGCTCGGCACGCCAGGCCCGCAGGTCGGCCACGACGTAGGCCACCTCGCCGGTCGGCCGGTCGGCGTGCTCGCGCCGCGCGCGGGTGATCATGTCCGCCGAGGAGTCCACCCCGGTCACCGCGGCCCGCGGCCACCGGGCGTGTAGCAGCGCGGTAAGGTGCCCCGGACCGCAGCCGAGGTCGACGATGCGGGCGGGCGTCGCGTCCACCCGGGCGAGCAGGTCGACGAACGGCCGGGTGCGCTCGTCGGCGAAGGCCAGGTACTGCGCGGGGTCCCAGGCTGCGGGCACCGTGACCACCTCCTTGCAGGATGAGCCTGCCGTGCAGTTATCTTGATGTCAAGATTCTTGACCTGTCGCGTAGTCTGCGGCACATGGACGAGGTCGACCAGCTGATCCTGGCGTGGGGGCGCGAACGCCCCGACCTCGACACCGGCCCGATGCAGGTCTTGAGCCGTGTCACCCGGCTCGCGCGGCACCTGGACCGCGCCCGGCGGCGCGCCTTCACCACGCACCAGCTCGAGACCTGGGAGTTCGACGTGCTGTCCGCGCTGCGGCGCGCGGGGGCGCCGTACGAGCTGTCCCCAGGCCGGCTGCTGCACGAGATGCTGGTGACCAGCGGCACGATGACCAATCGGGTCGACCGGCTGGTGGCCCGCGGCCTGGTCGTGCGGCGACCCGACCCCGCCGACCGGCGCGGCGTACTCGTGCGGCTGTCGCCCGCCGGTCGGACGGTCGTAGACGCGGCGCTGGAGGCGCTGCTCTGCTCGGAGCGCGAGCTGCTCGTCGAGCTGTCGGTGACAGACCGCGACCGGCTCGCATCACTGCTGCGGGTGGTGGTCTCGCGATTCGACCGGGAGGTCCAGTAGCTGCCAGCCGTCACCCCCCGGCGGCCTCCGCGGTCTCGGCCGCCAGCAGCCACTGCTCCTCCAGCGCTGCCCGCTCGGCGGCCACCGCGTCCAGCTCGGCAGCCAGCTCGCGCAGCCGGACGTGGTCGGCCCCCTCGGCCCCGGCGCGGGCCACCCGGTCATACAGCGTGGTCTCGCGGGCGGACACCTTGACCAGTTGGCGTTCCAGCCGGGCGGCTGCCTTGCCGGCCTCGCGCCGGTCGGCGGCCGAGCCGTGCCGGGCGGCTGTTGCGCGCGGCGAGGCAACGACCGAACCGGCGGACGAGCCAGCGGCGCGCCTACGCCGCTGCAGGTACTCGTCGACTCCACCGGGCAGCATCCGCACGGTGCCGTCGCCGAGCAGCCCGTACACGGTGTCGCAGACCCGCTCGAGGACGTAGCGGTCGTGGGTGACCAGCACCAACGTGCCCGGCCAGTCGTCGAGGTAGTCCTCGAGCACGGTCAGCGTGTCGATGTCGAGGTCGTTGGTCGGCTCGTCGAGCAGCAGCACGTTCGGCTCGGTCAGCAGCAGCCGCAGCAGCTGCAGCCGGCGCCGCTCGCCGCCGGACAGGTCGGCCACCCGCGCCTGCAGATGCTCACCGGTGAACCCGAACCGCTCCAGCAGCGACGTCACCGTCTGCTCGCCGGACGCGGTGCGCACCACCCGGCCGACCTCCTGGGCCGCGGCGAGCACCCGCAGGTCCGGCGCCAGCAGCTCGGGCTCTTGGCGCAGCTGAGCGATCCGGACGGTCTTTCCACGCTTGACCCGGCCAGCATCGGGGGCCAGCTCGCCGGTGAGCGCGCGCAGCACCGTCGTCTTCCCTGCCCCGTTGACCCCCACCAGCCCGAGCCGGTCACCCGGACCGATCCGCCAGGTCACCTCCTCGAGCACCTGCCGACCGCCGCGTGTGACGCGCACGTCCTCGAGGTCCAGCACGTCCTTGCCCAGCCGGGTCACGGCCAGCTGCTCGAGCGCCAGCCGGTTACGTGGCGGTGGCTCGTCGGCGATCAGCGCGGTCGCGGCGTCGAGGCGGAACCGCGGCTTGGACGTGCGCGCCGGCGGTCCGCGGCGCAGCCAGGCCAGCTCCTTACGCACCAGGTTGCGCCGCCTGGACTCGGTCGCGCTCGCCTGTCGGTCGCGTTCGGCCCGCGCCAGCACGTACGCCGCGTAGCCACCGTCGTAGGCGTCGACCGTCCCGTCGTGCACCTCCCAAGTGCGGCTGCACACCGCGTCGAGGAACCAGCGGTCGTGGGTCACCACGACCAGCGACGTCGGCCGGGTACGACCGATGAGGTGGTCCGCGAGCCACGCGACGGTCTCGACGTCGAGATGGTTGGTGGGCTCGTCGAGCACCACCAGGTCACCGGGGTGCAGCAGCACGGAGGCGAGCGCGGCACGGCGCCGCTCACCGCCGGACAGCGATCCCACGGTGCGCTCGAGGCCGACACCGGCGAGCAGCGTCTGCACCACCTCGCGGGTGGCCGCCTCGGCGGCCCACTCGTGGGTGTGACGGTCACCCAGGGCGGCCGACAGCACGCTGGCGTCGGGGTCGAGCGGGTCGCCCTGGCTCAGCGCGGTGACCACCGCATCGCCCGAGTGGGTGACCCGACCCCGGTCGGGTGCGAGCCGGCCCGCCAGCACGTCCAGCAGGGTGGTCTTGCCGGCGCCGTTGCGCCCGACGACGCCGACCCGCTCACCGGCGCCGACACCGAGGCTGACGCCGTCCAGCAGCAGCCGGTCGCCGCGGGCGAGGCTGACGCGGTCGAGGGCGACGAGCGGGGCTGGCGGCACCGCACCAGCCTGCCCGGTGTGCTCACCCGCCACCCAGGCGGGCTGGCGGGTCGTCGACCACGGCGGCGCCCGTGCCCGTGCCGTGCACGGTCCGCACCCGGACGCCGGCGAGGGCGCCGGTGGCCGCCGAGGTGACCGCGGTGGCCACCGCCGCTGCGTGCGCGTCGCCGCGTACGAGCAGCAGCAGCGAGGGGCCGGAGCCGGACACCAGCCCCGCCAGGGCGCCGGCCGCCCGGCCGGCGGCCCGCACGTCGGCAAGACCCGGCCGCAGCCGGGTCGCCGCGGGCTGCAGGTCGTTGTGCAGCCCGGTGGCGATCCGGTCGGCGTCACCGGAGCGCACGGCGGCGAGGAGGTCGGCGAGCAGCACGTCGCCGGCCGGAGTCTCGCCGTCGAAGCCGGCGGCGGGCAGGTCATGGCCGGCGCGCATGCTGTCGGTGCGCGCATACACCGCCGGGGTGGACAGTCCGGGGGTGGACGTGACCAGCACCCAGGTGGTCGCGGGTGCGGCGGGCAGCGGTTGCACGCGTTCGCCACGCCCGGTGCCGACGGCGGTGCCGCCCACCAGGGCGAACGGCACGTCGCTGCCGAGGCCGGCGGCCACGTCCAGCAGCTCTGGCCGGTCGAGCCCGAGCCCCCACAGCGCGGCACACGCCACCAGCGCGGCGGCGGCGTCCGCCGACCCACCGGCGAGCCCGGCCGCGACCGGGATGTCCTTGCGTACGTGCAGGTGGACACCGGTCTCGACCCCGCACTGCCGTCGCAGCGCCGCGGCCGCGCGCACCGCCAGGTGGTCGGCGTCGGCACCCACCCCGACGACCGGCCAGCCGGCCGGGTCGACCGTCTCGACGCTGACCGCCGGGTCGTTGCGCGGCGTTGCCCGCACCTCGTCGTACACGTCGATCGCCTCGTACACCGTCGCCAGCTCGTGGTAGCCGTCGCCCCGCACCGGGCCCACGTGCAGCGCCAGGTTGATCTTGGCCGGCGCTCGTGCGAGGACGCTGGGTGGGCTCATCGGCCGGCTCCGGCGAGGGTCTCGGCGATGCGGGCGAAGGCGCACACGTCCAGGGCCTCGCCCCGACTCGCCGGCGACACCCCGGCCGCCCGAAGCGCCCGCTCGGCCGCCGGCGGGGAGCCGGCCAGGCCAGCGAGGGCGGCGCGCAGCGTCTTGCGGCGCTGCGCGAAGGCAGCGTCCACCACGGTGACGACCTGCGCGCGGCTGGCGGTGGTGTCCGGCGGATCGGCGCGGCGCCAGGCGACCAGGCCGGAGTCGACGTTCGGCGCCGGCCAGAAGACCGCCCGACCGACCCGGCCGACCGCGCGGACGGGTCCGTACCAGGCGGCCTTGACGCTCGGCACGCCGTACGTCCGCGAGCCCGGCCCGGCGACCAGCCGGTCGGCGACCTCGGCCTGCACCAGCACCAGCCCGTGCTGCAGCGACGGCAGCAGCGCCCACAGGTGCAGCAGCACCGGGACAGCCACGTTGTACGGCAGGTTTGCCACGATCGTGGTGGGCGGTGGGCCGGGCAGATCGTCGATGCGCAGCGCGTCGGCGTGGACGACGCGGACCCGGTCGGCGAGGGCGGGTGCTCGCGCCGCGACCGTGGCGGGCAGCGCGTCGGCGAGGACTTGGTCGACCTCGACGGCCAGCAGCCGGCCGGCACCACCCAGGCGTCCGACCTCCGCGAGCAGAGCCAGCGTCAGTGACCCGAGCCCGGGACCGACCTCGAGCACCACGTCGTCGGGTTGCACGTCGGCGAGCCGGGCGATCCGGCGCACCGTGTTCGGATCGATCACGAAGTTCTGCCCGCGCTGCTTGGTGGGGCGTACGCCGAGGTCGTCGGCCAGGCCGCGCACGTCGGCCGGGCCGAGCATCTGCACCCCGGTCGCACCCCTGTCGGTCACGCCGAGAGGCTGCCACAGCAACCAGCGGCGAGCCGGCCGGGGCGGGCGGATCCGGGCGGGGCCGTCCGATGGGCGACCCCGCCCGGGCTACGGCAGGGCGTTACCTCAGTTGGGCAGGCCCAGCGACGCGGAGCACGCCGGCCAGGCGCCGTACCCACCGTTGGCGTCACGCAGCTTGGTGGCCACGGCGATCTGGGTCTCGCGGCTGGCCTCGCTCGGCAGACCCGAGCCGCCGTATGCCTGCCAGGTGGACAGGTTGAACTGCAGGCCGCCGTAGTAGCCGTTGCCGGTGTTGATCGACCAGTTGCCGCCGGACTCGCACTGGGCGAGCTGGTCCCACACGCCGGACCCACCGACCACGGGCTCGGGCTCGGGCTCGGGCTCGGGCTCGGGCTGAGGCTGCGGGTCGGGCTGCGGGTCGGGCTGCGGCTGCGGGCTGGGCTCAGGGGACGGCTCCGGCTTCGGCGCCGGCCGGTCGGCGGTGCCCTGCACCACGACCGTGGTGACGGGCTCGGTCACCAGCGAACGGTCGACCACCTTGGTGCTGCGCACCTTGCCGTTGGCCAGCACGTCACGCAGCACGATGCGGCGCCGCCCGTCCCGGCCCTGCTCGACGACCTTGTCCTTGTCGGCGTACATCTTCTCCGAGTAGCGGACGCGGGTGCGGTTGTCGACGTTCTCCGACACCACCCGGCGGCGGGACTCGATGCGGGTCAAGGTGACGTCCATGCCGTCCTTGAGCTTGGCGCCGCCGCCGGGCTTGAGCTCGTCGTTCTTGTCGACGTCGAGCTTCAGCTCGTCGATGGCGTCCTGCACGCGCACACCGGTGCTGGTGACGCGCTGCTTGCCCTTGGGGGTCTTGACGACCACCTGCTTGGGCGTGCGCACGCTGAGCTGCGTGCCGCCGCGGGGGATGTAGGTGCTGCGGCTGGCCGACAGCTCGGCGCCGGTGAAACGCTTGCCGATCTGCGACAGGGCGGAGCCGACGTCGGTCGCGGTCACCCAGTACGACGAGGGCTTGCCGTCGACCTTGAGGTCGAGCTCGCGCGCGAACCGAACGGCGACGCGTGAGCTGTCGTTGATCGACGCGTCCGGCGCCGGCGCGACCACGTCGCGCTTGCCGAGCTCGATGCCCTTGTCGGCGAGGACGTCGGCAACGCTGTCGCCGAAGGTCGTGACCTTGGTTTCCTTGCCGTCGAGCGACAAGGTGACGGTCTTGCTCATGCTTGCGTAGGCGAAGGTGCCGCCGACCAGCGCCAGCACGGCGGCCAGGCTGGTGGCAATGAGGATCTTCTTGGGCACGGTTCTCCAGGGGGCTTGCAGGGTCCGGGCGCGAAACGGAGCTGCCTGCACCGGGGTTCCGGTGATGCGTGCGAGGTCCGCGCCGGGTTGAGACGCACATGACCTGCGATGGCTGCTCCGGGAACATTCATCACCCGCGGGCAGTGCGCGACGATAACGAAAAGATAACGAGCGGCCAAAAATCTGAGGGGCAACGTGAGCAGGGACACGTCTGGCCGGTGTCTAGCTCACTGCCAGTGTTTCTGGTAGTCACTCAGCGTGGCTTTGGCGTGAGCGTCGGAAGATCCCCCCGGCAGCGCCGACCGCCCACGCGGCACCCGAGGACCAGGTCACCAACTGCCGCCGTACGCCTCCTCCGTTGCCGCCTCGATCTCGCGGCAGATCCGCTCGAGGTCGGCGTCGAGCACGTCGGCGATGGCCCGGACAGTGTGCGGCACCAGGTAGGACGCGTTCGGCCGTCCCCGGTACGGCATGGGGGCGAGGTACGGCGCGTCGGTCTCGACGAGCAGCCGCCCCAGCGGCACCACGCGCAACGCCGCCCGCAACGGCTCGGCGTTGGCGAAGGTCACGGTGCCGGCGAAGCTCAGCCAGCAGCCACGCTCGAGGCACTGTCGGGCGAAGTCGGCGTCGCCGGAGAAGCAGTGCATCACCGTATGAGCCGGCACACCCTCGTCGTCGAGCACCCGCAAGATGTCGGCGTGCGCGTCCCGGTCATGGATGACCAGCGTCTTGTCGAGCCGGTGCGCCAGCCGGATGTGTGCCCGAAACGACTCCTCCTGCGCAGCGCGACCGTCCTCGCCGGTGCGGTAGAAATCCATGCCGGTCTCGCCGACGGCTCGTACGCGAGTCGACGATCCGGCGAGGCGCTCGATGCCGCGCAGCGCCGGCTCCAGCTCGCCCTGGGCGGCCAGCCGCGGCGCCTCGTTGGGGTGCAGGGCGACACCGGCGATGATCGGCTGGTGCCGCTCCGCGACCTCCGCGGCCCACCGGGCGCCCGCCAGGTCGCACCCGATCTGCACGATGCGTGGCACCCCCACCGCGGTCGCGGCGGCCAGCGCAGCGTCCACGTCGAGCCAGCCGCCGTCCTCGACCGGGGCGTCGGACGGCCCGTCGGCGATGTCGAGGTGGCAGTGGTTGTCGACGACCGGGTGCGGCAGCGGGACGGGCGCCGGCGGGCGTGACCGGTCCCGCCGCCGGCCGCTCTTCTCCTCGGCGGCGGCGCGCGAGCGGGTCGGGCCAGTGGTCATGCGCCCCGCTCGGCGGCGCCCTGCAGCCGGGCCAGCTCCTCGTCGACGACGGCAGGGTCGAGCTTGGTGAACACCGGCGTCGGCGCCTGCAGCACAGCCCCCACCTGCACGGGAACCGAGCCCCACGTCGCCTGCTGGGAGTAGTCGCCGGTGATGACCGGGTATCCGCTGCCGCCGTCGAGGTCGTCGACGTCGCGGATCTGCGGACCCGGTGAGACCGCACCGGTCCCGCCGAGCGACTCGTGGATTGGTTGTGCGGTGTGCGGGAGGAACGGCGCCAACATCGTGTTGATGTCGCTGACCGCCTGTGCGGCGACGTGCAGCACGGTCGCCATCCGCGCCGGGTCGGCGTGCCTGAGCTTCCAGGGCGCCTGTTGGGACAGGTAGCCGTTGGCCTCGGCGGCCAGCCGCATCGCCTCGCCGATCGCCTGCTTCTGCCGGTGCCGGGCGATCAGGTCGCCGACGACTCCGAATGCCTGCCGGGTGTCGGCCAGCAAGGCGCGGTCCGCATCGGTCAGCTCGCCGGCAGCTGGGACCGTGCCGAGGTTCTTGGCGATCATCGAGACCGTCCGGTTGACAAGGTTGCCCCAGGTGCTCACCAGCTCGTCGTTGTTGCGGCGCACGAACTCCGCCCAGGTGAAATCGGTGTCCTGGCTCTCCGGCCCTGCCACCGCGATGAAGTAGCGCAGCGCATCCGCGTCGTAGCGGGCCAGGAAGTCGCGGACATGGATCACCACCGAGCGGCTGGTGGAGAACTTGCGCCCCTCCATCGTGAGGAACTCGCTGCTCACCACCTCGGTCGGCAGGTTGAGCGTGCCCAGCGCTCCCGGCTCACCTCCGCGGGCCCCGCCACCGTCGTACGCCAACAGCTCGGCCGGCCAGATCTGGGCGTGGAAGGTGATGTTGTCCTTTCCCATGAAGTAGTACGAGCGGGCATCGGGGTCGTTCCACCAGGCCCGCCAGGCATCGGGGTCACCGGTGCGGCGGGCCCACTCGACCGACGCGGACAGGTAGCCGATCACGGCGTCGAACCACACGTACAGCCGCTTGTTCGGGTTGTCGGACCAGCCCGGCAGCGGCACCGGGATGCCCCAGTCGATGTCACGGGTCATCGCCCGGGGCCGCAGGTCGTCGAGCAGGTTCAGCGAGAACTTGAGGACGTTGGGCCGCCAGTCGGTGCGGGTCTGCAGCCAGCCGCCCAACGAGTCCGCGAGCGCTGGCAAGTCGAGGAAGAAGTGTTCGGTCTCGACGAACCTGGGCGTCTCCCCGTTGATCCGGCTGACCGGGCGCTTGAGCTCGACGGCGTCCAGCTGGTTGCCGCAGTTGTCACACTGGTCGCCGCGCGCCCCGTCGTAGCCGCAGATCGGGCAGGTGCCCTCGATGTAGCGGTCGGGCAGCGTGCGCCCGGTGCTCGGCGAGATCGCCCCCATCGTCGTCTGCTCGACCAGGTAACCGTTCTTGTGCACGGTGCGGAACATCTCCTGCGCCACCGCGGCGTGGTTGAGCGTGGTGGTCCGCGTGAACAGGTCGTACGACAGCCCGAGCGCGTGCAGGTCCTCGACGATGTAGCGGTTGTAACGGTCGGCCAGCTCGCGCGGTGGGACACCCTCGCGCTCGGCCTGCACGAGGATCGGCGTGCCGTGCTCGTCGGTTCCCGAGACCATCAACACGTTGTTGCCCGCCATCCGCATGTAGCGGCTGAACACGTCGGACGGCACGCCGAACCCGGACACGTGCCCGATGTGGCGCGGGCCGTTGGCGTACGGCCAGGCGACCGCGGACAACACGTGGCGACTCACGCAGGCGATCCTAGTTGTGCGGCGACCTAGCCCCCGCCGTCCCCGGGGTGCCCGCTGACCCGCCGCCAGCCGCGGTCTCAGCGGTGCACTGCCGCGTAGACGTCGTTGCGGCGTACGCCGGTGGACCGGGCGACCTCGGCGATCGCATCCCGGCGGCTGCTGCCCGCCGCCTCCAGCGCGGCCACCGCCGCCACCAGGTCCGCCTCCCCCGGCGCCGGCGCGGCCGACGCGCCGGCCACCACGACCGTCACCTCGCCCCGTACGCCGGCGCCGGCCCATCCAGCCAGCTCGGCCAGCGGGCCGCGGCGGACCTCCTCGTGGGTCTTGGTCAGCTCGCGGCACACCGCCGCGGGCCGGTCGGCACCGAACGCATCGGCCATCGCCGCCAGGGTGGCGGCGGTGCGGTGCGGCGCCTCGAAGAGCACCAGCGTGCGCCGCTCGGCGGCCAGCTCCGTGAGCCGGCGGACCCGCTCCCCCGCCTTGCGTGGCAGAAAGCCCTCGAAGCAGAACCGGTCGACCGGCAGGCCGGAGACCGCCAGCGCGGTCAGCACCGCGGACGCCCCGGGCACCGCGGTCACCCGCACCCCGGCGGCCACCGCCGCGGTCACCAGCCGGTAGCCGGGGTCGGACACGCTCGGCATGCCGGCGTCGGTGACGAGCACCACCCGCTGACCGGCCAGCAGCCCATCGAGCAGCTCGGGCGTGCGCTGGCGCTCGTTGCCCTCGAAGTACGACACCACCCGGCCGCCGAGCTCGACGCCCAGGTCGGCGGCCAACCGCCGAAGCCGCCGGGTGTCCTCGGCCGCGACGACGTCGGCGCCGGCCAGCTCGGCGGCCAGCCGGGGCGGCGCGTCGCCGGTGTGGCCGAGGGGGGTGGCGGCGAGAACGAGCAGGCCGGCGGTCTCGGTCACCGCACCATCGTGACGTACCGGCGTCGCGTCGACTGCTCACCTACCCTCGTGCCGTGACGGCTACGCGGGGCTCCACGGCGCTGGACGCGGAGGCTCCTGCTGAGCGTGGCGCACCAGGTGGGCGGCAACCGCTGGGTCGCACCGCGACCGGCCGGCCCTACCCGACGGTGCCGCAGCGCTTCACCGCGCTCGCCGCCCGCGGGTCGTGGACCGGTTGGCTCGGACCGCTGGCGGTGACGGCCTTCGCCCTGCTACTGCGGCTGTGGGGGCTGGGACAGCCCGACGAGATCACCTTCGACGAGACCTACTACGCCAAGGAGGCCTGGTCCCTGGAGCAATTCGGATACGTTCGCAACTACGTCGAGAAGGCCGACAAGCAGATCAACGCCGGCACCCTCGACGGTCTGTACGCCGACGGCCCGGCGCAGATCGTGCACCCCGAGGTCGGCAAGTGGATGATCGCCGTCGGGATCCGGTTGTTCGGCATGGATCCCTTCGGCTGGCGGTTCGCCGCCGCGGTGACCGGCGCGCTGACCGTGCTGGTGCTGTGCCGGGCGGTGCGCCGGCTGTCCGGCTCGACGCTGGTGGGCTGCCTGGCCGGGCTGCTGCTGAGCCTCGACGGGTTGCACCTGGTGATGTCGCGCACCGCTCTGCTCGACGGGTTCCTCGCGTTCTGGCTGGTCTGCGCGGTCGCCTGCCTGGTCGCGGACCGTGACTGGGGGCGCCGCCGGCTGCTGCGGATGCACCAGCGCGCCGGTGTTGCTCGCGGTGCCAAGGTAGCTGGTTTCGGGCCCGTACGCGGGATGCTGCTGCGCCCGTGGCGGCTCGGCGCGGGAGTGTGCTTCGGGCTGGCGTGCGGCACCAAGTGGAACGGCATCGTGGTGCTCGCGGCGTTCGGCCTGCTCACCTGGGCCTGGGACGCTGGTGCCCGCCGCGCCCTCGGCGTCTCGTGGGCATGGCTGCGGGCGGCCGTGGTCGACGCCGTGCCGGCACTGGTGTCCCTCGTCGGCGTCGCGTTCGTGGTGTACGTCGCCACCTGGACCGGCTGGCTGGTGAACCACGACCTGATGGCCGACGCCTACGCCGAGCCGTACGACTGGGGCGCCTACGCCGGCGCGGAGCCCGCGTCGGCTGCCGGCGAGACCGGCCAGGCGCTGCGCGACCTGTGGAACTACCACGAGCAGGTGTGGCGGTTCCACACCGTCGACGTGGTGCGCACCACGCGCGACGACCCGCATCCGTACGAGTCCGACCCACGGGGCTGGCTGCTGATGAACCGACCGGTCGGCATCGACCTGCGCGGCGACGTGCCCGCCGGCGAGCAGGGCTGCACCGCGGTCGGCAACGGCACCTGCCTGCGTCAGGTGCTCGCGCTCGGCAACCCGGTCGTGTGGTGGAGCGGCGCGCTAGCGCTGCTGGCGGCGGCGTGGCTGTGGGTGGCCCGCCGCGACTGGCGCTTCGGCGTTCCGCTGGTCGGCGTCGCCGCCACCTGGTTGCCGTGGTTCTTCTTCGACGAGCGCTCGATCTTCTCCTTCTACGCCGTGGCGAGCGTCCCGTTCACCTGCATGGCGCTGGCCCTGGTGCTGGGGACGCTGCTTGGGCGTGCCGACGGCTCCCGACCGCGGCGTACGGCGGGGGCGGCCGTGATCGGCGCGCTGCTGGTCGGCGCGATCGCCGCCGCGGTCTTCTTCTGGCCGATCTGGACCGACCAGCTCATCCCGGAGACCTCCTGGCAGCAGCGGATGTGGCTGGACCGCTGGATCTAGCGCGTTCGAGCCGCAGCAGCTGCGCCGGTGACAACCCTGTTGGTGCCGGGTGGTGGAGCTGAGGGGATTCGAACCCCTGACCCCCTCGATGCGAACGAGGTGCGCTACCGGACTGCGCCACAGCCCCGGAACCGGCCGGGGACGTCGCCCGCGACCGGCGATGAGAATATCAGCCGGGCGGTCAGTCACCGACCGCGCGGGGAGGCTCGGCGTCGGGCACCGACGCGGCGGCACCGACCGTGGCAGCGTCCGCCTCGCGCACCTGCTGCGACTCCTCGGCGGTCAGCCGACCCGAGGTCCAGGAGCCCGGGCCACCGAGGTCGATCGTGCGCACGCTGCGGGTGGCCCGCTGCTTGGAGACGTACGTCGGCAACGTCACCGGCAGCGGGTCCCACAGCGAGCCGCCGTCGCTGGTGACCACCGCGGCGGCCACCAGCTGCTGCTCGACCAGCTGCTCGTCGGGCGACCCGACCGGTCGCGCTGGCGACGCGTCGTCGGGCACCGTCGCCGCGGTGTCCTCGGTGTCCTCGGTGTCCTCGGTGTCCTCGGCGTCCTCGGCGTCCACGGCAGCCAGCTCGAGAGCGCTGACCAGCTGGTGTTGCCACGTGCGCCCACGAGCCCGGGCGACCTGCACCCGCGCCAGCACGAGGAAGCCGACCACCAGCACCACCGGGAACGTAAGAGCCCACCAGGGTGCCTGGCCAACGGCACAGACGGCGGCGACGGCTCCGCTCAGGACCAGCAGGACGAGCAGCACTCGCCGCCGGCGGCGAGCCGCTGCCCGCGCCGCGGCACGGCTGCCGCGGGCCATGGTGGGCCGGCCGGCGGTCGGGCGGCGCCCCGCCTGACGTGCCGCCCCGCTGACCGCCGGCGCATCCTCGCGACCGAGCACCCGCATGGCGGTGGAGAAACGCTCGACCGAGCGCGCCCGCGAGGCCTCGTCGTAGCGGCGCAGGGCCAGCGGCACCAGGTAGCACAGCCACAGCACGACGATGCCGCCGTAGATCACGCCGGTGAGACTCACGAGCATGACGGTACGGCCGCACGGCAGCGTCCCCCGGCAGCGTGAGCGGTGTGTCGTGAGATCACTGCTGTGACGGGTGGGACAGACGCTGCAACCGGGTCACGAGCCCCTCACGGACCTCCTCGCGAGTGACCGCGAACAGCAGGTGGTCGCGCCAGGCGCCGTCGATGTGCAGGTAGCGCGGTGCCGCCCCCTCGCGGCGCAGCCCCAGCTTGTCGACGACCCGCAGGCTGGCCACGTTCTCGGGCCTGATGGCGACCTCGATGCGGTGCAGCCCGACCGTGCCCAGGCAGTGGTCGATGGCCATCGCGACCGCCATCGGCGTGATCCCCCGGCCGGCGTGGGCGGAGTCGATCCAGTAGCCGATGGTGGCCGAGCGCGACGACCCCCAGGTGATCGACGACACCGTGACCTGCCCGATCAGCCGGTCGTCCCACGTGGTCGCGAACGGCAGCGTACGGCCCGCCCTCGCCTGCCGGTTGAGCTCTCGGGTCATCCCACGAAACGACTGGGGCGCCCGCTCGACACCCGGCGGCAGCGTCGCCTCCCACGGGGTCAGCCAGGCCCGGTTGCGTGCGCGCACCTCGCGCCACACGGCGGCGTCGCCGCGGGCGAACGGGCGCAGCCCGATCTGCCCATGGTGCAGGCGCACCGGCCAGCCGCGGGCGGTCACCGGTGGTCACCGCCGCGCACCTGGTCGACGGCGTGGCGCAGCACCGGCTCGAGCACGGCCAGCCCGTCGCGCACACCCCCGGTCGAGCCTGGCAGGTTGACCACGACCGTGCGGTCGGCCACCCCGGCCAGCCCGCGAGACAGCACCGCGGTGGGCACCCCCTGGGCCACCCCGTGCGCGCGGATCGCCTCGGCCAGGCCGGCGAGCTGGCGGTCGAGCAACGGGGCGGTCTGCTCGGGGGTTGCGTCGGTGGGGCTGATGCCGGTCCCCCCGGTGGTCACCACGACGTCGACGCCGTCGGCAACCGCCGCCCGCAGCGCCGCCCCGACGGGCTCACCGTCGCCGACGACGGCGGGCTCGGCAACGTCGAAGCCCCACGCGCGCAGTGCCGCGGCGATCAGCGGCCCGCCGCTGTCGGCGTAGACCCCGGCGGCAGCCCGGTTGGACGCCGTGACCACCGCAGCCCGCAGCGGCCGGCCAGTCACGGCTCGTCCTGGCGTCGCCAGGAGCCGCTGCGGCCGCCGTCCTTGGCCTCCAGCCGGACCTGCTCGATGCTCGCCTCCCGGTCGAGTCCCTTGACCATGTCGATCACGGTCAGCGCCGCCACCGACACCGCGGTCAGCGCCTCCATCTCGACCCCGGTGCGATCCGCGGTGCCGACCAGCGCCCAGACCGCCACGGCGTCGTCGTCAACGTGCAGGTCGACTTCGACGCGGCTGACCGAGATCGGGTGGCACAGCGGCACCAGCGACGGGGTCTGCTTGGCCGCCATGATCCCGGCCACCCGGGCAACCGCCAGCGCGTCGCCCTTGGGCACGCCCTCGCCGCGCAACAGGCGCACCACCTCGGCCGAGATTCGGACCCGGCCGGTGGCGACCGCGGTACGAGCGGTCACCTGCTTGCCTGACACGTCGACCATCCGCGCCGAGCCGCGCTCGTCGAGGTGGGTCAGCTGCGGGCGGTCACTGCCGGGGTCGCCCTCGGGTCGGGGCATCACCACTCCCGGTCCAGCACCAGCACCGACACCGGCTGAGCGTCGGCGACGGCGGTGGTGTCCTCGGGCACGACGATCAACGCGTTGGCCTGGGCGAGGCCACCGAGCAGGTGTGATCCGCTGCCGCCAACCGGACGCACGCTCGCGCCATCGGCTTCGATCGTGAACCGCCCCCGCAGGAACTGCCGGCGACCGGGCGCCGACCGCAGCGACCCGCGCAGCGCCGCCTGCACCAGCGGCCGCCGCTCGGGCGTCTTGCCCATCATCCGGCGCAGCGCCGGCACCACGAACACCTCGAACGACACGTAGGCCGACACCGGGTTGCCCGGCAACGTCAGGATCGGGGTCCGGTCCTCGCCGATGCGGCCGACGCCCTGCGGCTTGCCGGGCTGCATGGCGACCTCGACGAAGCGCACGGTGCCGAGCGTGGACAGCACATCCTTGACCACATCGTAAGCACCCTTGGACACCCCGCCGCTGGTCACCACCAGGTCGGCGCGCACCAGCTGGTCCGAGAGGGCGTCGCTGAAGGTGCCGGGGTCATCCCCCACGACACCGACGCGGTACGGGATCGCACCGGCCGCGCGCACCGCCGCGGCGAGCAGGTAGCTGTTCGCGTCGTAGACGGAGTCGAACCCGAGCGGCTGGCCGGGGTCGCGCAACTCGCTGCCGGTGGACAGCACCACCACGCGCGGGCGTGGCCGGGTGCGGACCCGGCCGATGCCGACACCGGCGAGCAGGCCGATCTCGCGTGGACCGACCACGGCGCCAGCGGCCAGCAGCTCGTCGCCTTCGCTGACGTCCTCGCCCACCTGACGCACATGCTGCCCGGGCCGCGGGCTGGCGTAGATCCGCACCGCCGCCGCGCCCGCGTCGGTCCACTCCACCGGGACGACCGAGTCGGCACCGGCGGGCATCGCGGCACCGGTCATGATCCGCATCGACGTGCCCGGGGGCATGCCGAACGGACCGGCCTGGCCGGCCGCGGACTCGCCGACAACCGGCAGGTGGATCGGGCGGTCCTCCCGGGCGTCGGCAACGTCTTCGTGCCGTACCGCGTAACCGTCCATGGCGGAGTTGGTGAACCGCGGCAGGTCGATCGGGGCTCGCACCCCGTGCACGAGGGGAAGCCCGCCGGCGTCGAGCAGCGGCTGCTCGTAGGGCGTCAGCGGGTCGACGACCGCCAGCACCTCGCGCAGGTGCTCGTCCACCGAACGCAGCTCGCCGCCCGGTTGCGCGGTGAACGGCGACGGGCGGTCCGGGTGCGGCTCGTCGGGCGCAGCGGGGGGCATGGCCGACACCTTAATGTCGCGTCCACGATCCCGTCTCGACCGCGTGCCGGGGGCTGGACGACCCGCCCCTCTCGCGTATCCCACTGCGCACACCCAGGGTGTGAGTCACGGGCTGTGTGATGTCGTCGGTATACGCAAAGTGGGCACCCGAGCCAGCGTCGGTCTGCTGCCTGCACATCTGCTGCCTGCACTGGGGTCAGGGCGCGGCCAGCTGCTCCCCGTCGGCCACCGTCCCGCCGGCGGGGCCGAGGGTGACGTCGCCCACCACGCGTACGCCGGCGCCGAAGGTCCAGTCCCCCTCGACACGAAGACTGTGCGCGTCGACCAGCGACGGCGGCCCTGTAGGAAAGCGGACGTCGAAGCGAGGGAGCAACCCGTAGTGCTCCTTGGCGAGGTCCACGAACGGCGCCGCGTCACCGTGCAGGCGCAGCCGCCCGTCGTCGTCGAGGTCATACACGTCGGAGCGCATCAGCAGCAGGTCGTTGGTGGTCTTGACCGGCAGGAAGCGACTGCGGTCGACCTCGATCGCGCGGGCACCCTCGAACACCTCGACCGCGGCACCCATCGCCGACTCGATCTGCACGACTGCGGGTGACGAGGGATCGGCGGGGTCGACGGTCTTGTCGTTGCGGATCAGCGGCAGCCCCAGCACCCCGTCGCGTTCGGCGAGCGTGCGCGCCACCTCCTGCAGGTCGAACCACAGGTTGTTGGTGTGGAAGAACGGGTGCCGGTCGATGTCGGCGGCCCGCTGAGCGTCCTCGGGGCGGGTCTGTGCGGTCTCGCGCAGCACCAGCCGACCGTCGGAGCGGCGGCGCACGAGGTGCCCGCCCTTGCGGTCGGCCGAGGTACGGCGACAGACCTCGGCGGCGTACGGGGCGCCGGTAGCCGCGAACCAGCCGGCCACGGTCGGGCTGGGCGAGGCACCCAGGTTGTCGGCGTTGGAAACGCTGACATAGCGGTAGCCGGCGTCGAGCAGCTGACGCATCAGCCCGGAGGCGTCCAGCGCGGTGTAGACGTCGCCGTGGCCCGGCGGACACCACTCCAGCTGCGGGTCGTCCGGCCACTGCACGGGCGTCAGGTCGTCGGCGCGCAGCTTGGGCTCACGGTTCTGCAAGAAGTCGGGCGGCAGCTGCTCGACCGCCAGCTCGGGGTGGCGCTTCAGGGCGGCCAGCGTGTCGTCGCGGGTGCGGAAGCTGTTCATGAACACGACCGGCAGCCGGGCGCCGTGTGTCGCGCGGGTCGCCAGCACCTGCTGGGCGATCACGTCGAGAAAGGTCCGGTCACCACGCACCGGCAACAAGGACTTTGCCCGGTCCATCCCCATCGAGGTGCCGAGCCCGCCGTTCAGCTTGACCACCGCGGTCTGCGACAGCGCCTCGGCGGCCTGCTGGTCGTCGACGTCGAGGTCGGCCAGCCGGGACACGTCGGTAAGCGGCTCGATGTCGTCCTCCGCGATCACACCCGTCGCCCCGGACTCCAGCTGGCGGTAGAAGTGCGCGAACACCTCGATGGCCTCGGGGTGCAGGTCACCGTCGGCCATCTTGCGGCGCGCCTGCTCGAGCCCTGCTGCACTCATGCGGTGACCCTATTGGCTGCCCGGCTGCCGCCGGTGCCTACCGTGCTCTCATGCTCGAACCGAGCGCCAAGACCGACCTGCGCAGGGCGGTCGCCGCCCGCCGCCGGGCGCGTCCGGCACCGGACCGCGACGCGGTCGCCGTCGCCCTGTGCGAGCGGGTGCTGTCGCTGCCCGAGGTGGCCTCGGCCGACACCGTCGCGGCGTACGCGTCGTACCCGTCCGAGCCGGGCACCGGGCCGCTGCGCGCAGCGCTGCGCGAGCGCGGGACGACGGTGCTGCTACCTGTCCTGCTGGCCGACGGCGACCTCGACTGGGTGGTCGATGGTGACCCGGCGACCGGGCTCGGCCGGTCCGCCGTCGCGCGCGCCGAGGTGGTGGTCTGCCCCGCGACCGCGGTGACGGCCGGGGGTGCGCGACTCGGCAAGGGCGGTGGCTCGTACGACCGGGCGCTGGCCCGCGTACCCGCATCGACGCTGAGCGTCGCGCTGGTCCACGACGACGAGATCGTCGACGACGTACCCACCCAGGCGCATGACGTGGACGTGGACGTGGTCGTCACCCCGCATCGGACGCTGCGCCGGGGCCGGTCGGCGGGGTGAGCAGCAGCCGCTGCTGGCTGGCCGCCTCGACGGCCGCCCGGCTGGCGGGCCAAGGCAGGGTCCGCCCAGCCACGAAGGTTTCGGTCTGATCGTTGTAGTGGGCCGAGAAGGCGTGGCCGGACACCCCGCCATAGGTGACCCACCGAGCCGCGTCCAGGTCGCCCAACGGCACCACCATCCGCATCGACGGCGCGGCGGTCACCTCGTAGCCCAGTGCGGCGTCCCACGACAGCGCCGCCACCGCGCCCGGGCCGCCCGGCGTCTCGTACGGACCGCGGTTGAACAGGGACTCCACCGCGCCGACACCGGAGGCCCCGAGGGTGGGATTGACGAGCTCGAGCTCGTGCAGCGCGCCCCAGCTCCAGCGGTCGACGTCGCGCGCGATCCGGCTGGTCAGCTGCTGGCGGGCACGCACCATCGCCAGCCTAAGGATGTCGTCTCGGGTCTCGCGGCGATTCTCGGTGGTCACGTCGTCCCACCATGGCGACCGCGGCTGCCGCAGCAGTCCACGCACGACCAGGTACCACCGCTCCCCACCCGACGGCCAGACCTCCTCGGGCAGCTCGTCGTGGAAGGTGGCCGACAGCAGCTTGCGCCAGACCACGTTGAAGTACGCCGCCGCGGCGGAGTCGGTCGGCTGGCTGCCGTCCCAGCCGACCAGCAGCTGCTGGCCCTCGCGGGCGTAGCCGGTCGCGAGCGCGACGTCGAGCAGTCGGGGCGCCAGCGCCGCCGCCAACGGGTGCCGGGTGTCGTTCTGCAGCCTGGCGAGCTCAGCAACGCTCCAGGTCGGCTGCCGCTCGAGCAGTCGGGCCAGCCGCCGCGAGCGGTAGCCCTGCGCGGTGTCGGCGCCGAGCTCGAACGGATAGGTTGCTGGGTCGACGACGGCCTGGTTGGCGGTGACGACCATGCCGGCCGGCGGGTCGCGGGTCCACGGCAGCTGGGCGAACTCGATGGTGTCGCGCCAGCCGTACTGCGGGTCCCACCCCGGCGCCGGCCAGCGACCGTCGCCGGTCCGTCTGATCGGGATGTCACCCGGCGCCTGGTAGCCGATGTGGCCGTCGACGTCGGCGTAGACAAGGTTCTGTGAGGGGACCGAGAACAACCGGGCCGCGGCCCGGAACTCACCGAAGGTGGTGGCCTGGTTGATGGCCAGCAGCGAGTCCATCGTGCGACCCGGCGTCAGCGCCGTCCACTGCAGGGACACGGCGTACTCGCCACCACCGGGTGGGCGTGACAACGGCGCCTCCTCGCCCACCTGCCGGGCTTCGTCGTCGATGTCGGACAGCAGGGGTCCGCGCCTGGTGGCGCGCACCGTCCGCACCTCGGGCTCGTCTCGCCCGGCGACCGCGAAGGACTCCTCGCGCTGTCGCAGCTCCGCGCGCCGACCCCCATAGACGTAGGTGTCGCCGCGGATCTGCTCGACGTACAGGTCCGACACGTCTGCGTACATGGTGGTCAGACCCCAGGCGATGCGATCGTTGTGGCCGACGACGACACCGGGGAGCCCCGCGAAGGTGAAGCCACTGACGTCGAACGGGCAGTCGGGGCCGACGGTGCGGCAGTGCAGGCCCAGCTGCATCCAGATGCCGGGCATCGCCGGCGTCTGGTGGGTGTCGTTGGCCAGCAGCGGGGCACCCGTGGCCGACCGGTCGCCCGCCAGCACCCAGGAGTTGCTGCCAAGCCCCTCCCCCCGGCCGAGCAGCGCAGGCACGCTGGCCGACGCGGCCCTGATCGCCCGCAGCTGGCCGGCCACCGCCGCGGCAACCCCGGGAGCGAGTGGTGGCCTGGCGCGGGCTACCTCCGGTCGTCGGTCGGGGCGGAAGCGGCCGTCGACGACCGCGCCGGCCTGCAGCACCGGCGGATGGCGCGCGGCCGGGTAGGCGGGGTAGAGCTGCTCGACCCGCTCGGTGTCCAGCCGGGTCGAGGCCAACGTCCGGTCGATCTCGTCGGTCATGTTGCTGCGCAGGTCCCATGCCACCGCCTTCAGCCAGGCCACCGAGTCGGTTGCCGTCCACGCCTCGGGCACGTAGTCCGGACCGGTGAGGCCGAGCACGGCGTACTCCAGGGACAGCTCACCGGCGTCGCGGCCCTCCAGGTACGCGTTCACACCGTCGGCGTAGGCCTGCAGGTAGCGCCGGGTATCGGTGTCCAGCAGGGCCATCTCCTCGGCGGCGACCTCGTACCAGCCGAGCGAGCGCGTGAACACGTCGGCCTCGAGCCCGCTCTCGCCGACAAGTTCGGCGAGCCGCCCCGCGGTGACGTGCCGGCGAAAGTCCATCTCGTAGAAGCGCTCCTGCGCGTGCACGAAGCCCTGCGCACGGAACAGGTCCTCGGCGTCGGCGGCATAGATCTGCGGGATGCCGTTGGCGTCGCGCAACACCTCGACCGGCCCGCGCAGTCCGTCAACCTCGATCGACCCTCGGGTCTCGGGGAAGGAGCGGCGTGCGGTCCAGGTGCCGAGCATGGCCACCGCGACCAGCAGCACCGCGAGGGCCGCGGCGGTCCACGTGAGGAACCTCCGGGTACGTGGCACAGCCGCGATTGTGCCGCGCGCGACGGCCTGCCCGGTGCCGGCCCGGCGCCGATGGCGGGTACGGCTGCGGCGGTAAGGCAGAATGAGACGTTGCGTCTGGTGCCTCGATGGGGCACCGGCGCACGCCGGTAACCGACGAGGAGACACCCTGTGCCCACCTATCAGTACGTCTGCACCACCTGCGCCAACCCGCACGAGGCGCAGCAGTCCTTCAGCGACCCGACGCTGACCGAGTGCCCGACCTGCCCCGGCCGGCTGCGCAAGGTCTTCTCGGCAGTAGGCGTGGTCTTCAAGGGCTCGGGGTTCTACCGCAACGACAGCCGGGCGCCGGAGGCGTCGAACGGGTCAGCCGGCAAGGGCTCCGACGCGACGAACAAGGATGCGAAGGCCGACTCGTCGACGAAGACCGACACCTCCGGGGCATCGGCTGATGCCGGTGAAGAAGCCCGGGGCAGCGGCTCCGGCTCCGGAGCCGGAGCGGACGCCGGCAAGGCGACGGCCGGCGCCGGGTCGCCGGGCCGGTCCTCGAAGCCCAAGCCCGCCGGCTCTGCCGTCTGAGCTCCCAACCGCGCTGTGGACAACGTCTCGGGCAGGTGCCTGGCGACCTAGGTTGCCCGCGTGTCGACAACCCTCGGCCCCGAGCGGGCCACCCGACCAGCGTCCGGACTGCGTTCGGGCCTGCAGCGACGCGTGCGGCGCGCGCTCAGCCGACATCGGCTGCTGTTGGTCGCGCTGGTGCTGGGCGTGGGTGGGATCGCCGCCCTGGCTGCGACCCGGCCGCCGCTGCCGCCGACGGTGCCGGTCGCCGTGGCCGCCCATGACCTGACACCCGGCCGACCGCTGGGCGCCCGCGACGTCACCAGCGCACGAGCCGACCAGGCGACGGTCCCCGACGGCGCCTACGCCCCGGCCGAGGTTCCGTACGGGCGGCTGGTAGCGGCACCCGCGCGCCGGGGCGAACCGCTGACCGACGTCTCGGTCCTGGGTCCGGGGGTGACCGACACGCTGCCGAGCGGGCATGTGCTCGCGACCGTTGCCGTGCGGGCGCTCGTGCCCGGCCTGCTGCGGGTGGGCGACGTCGTCGCGGTCGTGGCCACCGACCCACGCGGCTCGGTCGAGACGCGGGTGGTCGCGTCCGCGGCCACCGTGGTGCTGGTGCCGGGCGAGGCGGCCGCCGGTGCCGGTGGCGACGGCTCGCTGCTGGTGGTCGCGGTCCCTGAGGACGAGGCGCTACAGCTCAGCGGGCTGTCGACCACCCATGTGCTTGACGTCTTGGTTCCCGCGGCGCCGGCTCGCTAGCGTGC
>JBBSNM010000043.1:0-22074 GCA_038232655.1 Propionibacteriales bacterium
GCGCGCGTCCGCCCGGGCCACCAGGTCGATGTTCTCGCCGTCGTCGATCTCCAGCTGGGCGTAGAGGAAGGCGTCGGCACCGAGCTCCTCGAGCACCTCCACCGTCACCGGAAGGCCCTCGTCGTTCTCACCGACGATCTTGAACGACTCCGGCCGCACGCCGATCATGGCCTGCTTGGCCCCGCCGAGCCGCTGCAGCGTGTCGCGGTCGATCCGGACGGACTCGTTGCCGACCATGACCCCGTCCGAGGTCACGTCGACCGGGAAGATGTTCATCGCCGGCGAGCCGATGAACCCGGCCACGAACTGGTTGCGCGGGTTGTCGTAGAGGTTCAGCGGGCTGTCGACCTGCTGCAGCAGGCCGTCCTTGAGCACGCACACCCGGTCGCCCATCGTCATGGCCTCGACCTGGTCGTGGGTGACGTAGACCGTCGTGACGCCGAGCCGTCGCTGCAGCTGAGCGATCTGGGCGCGGGTCTGTACCCGTAGCTTGGCGTCCAGGTTGGACAGCGGCTCGTCCATCAAGAAGACCTGCGGCGCGCGGACGATGGCACGGCCCATGGCAACCCGCTGGCGCTGACCACCGGACAGCGCCTTGGGCTTGCGGTCGAGGTAGTCCTGCAGGTCGAGCAGCGCGGCCGCGTCCTTGACCTTCTGCGCCCGCTCCTCCTTGCTCACGCCGGCCATCTTGAGGGCGAAGCCCATGTTGTCGCCGACGTTCATGTGCGGGTAGAGCGCGTAGTTCTGGAACACCATCGCGATGTCGCGGTCCTTGGGCGGCATGTGCGTGACGTCTCGCTCACCGATCCGGATCTGGCCCTCGGAGACCTCTTCGAGGCCCGCGAGCATCCGCAGCGAGGTGGACTTGCCGCAGCCGGACGGGCCGACGAGCACCATGAACTCGCCGTCGTTGATCTCGAGGTCGAGCTTGTCGACCGCGGGGGTGTCGGCTCCCGGGAAGTGCCGGGACGCCTTGTCGAACATGACTTCTGCCATGAGCTGAACCTTTCCCTTCACCGGCAGGAACGTGCCGGACGATCCGTTGTGATGGGTGGTGCAGGTCAGGAGGTGCGGATCACCCCTTGACCGAGCCCGCGGTGAGACCGCGGACGAAGTAGCGCTGCAGCGAGAAGAACACGATGAGCGGCACGGTCATGGTCACGAACGCACCTGCCGTCAACAACTGCCAGCCCTCGCCGAGTCGGCCAAGCAACTGGGACAGGTTCACGGTCACGACCTCGTTGCCGAACCCCAGGAACAGCAAGGCGATGAGCAGGTCGTTCCAGACCCAGAGGAACTGGAAGATCGCGAACGCAGCCAGGGCTGGGACCGACATGGGAACAATGAGCCGCCAAAACGTCTGGAAGTGTGAGGCGCCGTCAATGTCTGCGGACTCGATGACCGTCCGCGGCAGCGTCGACATGTAGCTGCGCAGGATGTAGATGGCGAGCGGCATGCCGAATCCGGTGTGCAACAACCACATCGGGAGAAATTGCCCGATGACGTCGAGCCCTCGGCTGCCGAAGAACTCCAGCATCGGCACGAAGGCGATCTGGTTGGGCACGACCAGCAGTGCGATGACGATGATGAGCAGGAAGTCGCGACCGCGGAACTGCATGAAGGTGAAGGCGTAGGCGGCGAATGCCGCAAACATGATGGGAATGATCGTGGCCGGGACCGAGACGATGAAGCTGTTGATGAAGGCCGTGCCCATACCGTTTCCTCTGAGCACGGCATCGAAGTTGCTGAGTGTCCACTCGGACCCGAACGGGTTGGCCAGCGCCGTCCACCACCCGGTGGAGTTGGCCTCGTCGCGCGTGCGCAGCGACGTGACCAACAGGCCGACCGTCGGCACCGACCAGATCAGCACCACAAGGACCAGCGCAATCCTTGCCCCCCAGCCCCCGCGGCGGGTCGGGTCCCCACCCTTGCGGGCCGCGCTCTGTGCCTGAGCCTTCGTCTTGGTGCCACCACTCGTGGTCGTCGCTGCAGCGCTGCTCATCAGGTCGCCTCCTCAGCCTTGAAGTGCCGCACCTGGTAGATGAGGACAGGTATCACTGCGAGCATCAAGAGTGTGACGATCGCGGACGCGATGCCGTTGTTGCCGTTGATGAAGATCTGCTGGAAGAACTCGACGCCGATGATGTTCGTGCCGAAGTTGCCGTTGGTCATCACATAGACTATGTCAAAGAGCTTCATGACCAGCAGGAAGACCGTGATGAAGACAGTGATCATGGTGCCTTTGATCTGTGGCACGACAATCTGGAAGAAGGTCTTGGTCTCATTGGCTCCGTCGATGCGTGCCGCCTCCAGGGTCTCCTCCGGAACGCCCTTGATTGCGGCCGAGCACAACACCATCGCGAATCCGGTCTGGAGCCAGACCACGATGACCATCATGAGCATGTCGTTGAGGTTGAACGTCTCGGTCTGCAGCCAGAACACGGGATCGAAACCCAGGGACGTGACGATGGCGTTGAGGAGCCCTACCTGGTTGCGACCCGGCGGGTCAACGGCGTAGACGAAGTACCAGATGGTGGCGGCACCCACCATGGAGATAGCCATAGGCAGGAAGATCAGCGACTTGCTAACTTTCTCCCAGGTCGGCGACAGCTTGTCGGTGAGCACCGCAACGAGCAGGCCGACCAGGACAACGGAGATCGGGACCAGCAGGAGCCAGAGGAAGTTGTTGACCAGGATCTGTCTGAAATCAGGATCGGCGAAAACGTCCTGGTAGTTCTGCAGACCCACCAGTTCGGTGCTGTCCTCGTTGGCAAAACTGTAGAACATCGTCTGCAGCGCCGGAAAGATCAGGAAGAAACCGGCGAAGCCCAGTGCAGGCAGGAGGAAGACGAAGGGCTTGACCCGGTCTTCCCATCGGCGCGCGAAGCCCTCGACCATCATGTTGAGGAAGAAGAAGAGGCCGTACGCTCCTCCGACACCCCCCACGATCGCGATCACCGCTAGCACCAGCTTCGGAATGTCGCTGCCGAACAGCCGCAACCCCTGGAACCAGTTGAACAACAGGTAGAGCATGACGACGATCCCGACCACACCCAGCGCGAAGCGCTTCAGATCTGCCGCACCCGGCTTCCGCCGCGGCTGGTCGTCCTGGTCGGAAGCGTTCTTGTCCGGAGGCGGGTCACCGCCGGCTTGGCCCTGCTGGTCATCGACTGCGGTGCTCACGCGATATCACGTCCTTCGCTAGGGGGACGCCTGCCAAGTCACGGTCTGCAGGGCGAGCGCGGACGCCCGCCCTGCAGACAGACTTAGCTCGGCCAGGAGTTCTCGATGTCCTCGGTCACCTTGGCGGTGTCCTCCTGCCCGGACGTCCAGGCCACCATGCCCTTCCAGAAGGAGTCGGCACCCACCTCGGGCGGCATCAGGTCAGAGGCGTCGTAGCGGAAGACGTCAGCGTCGATCGCGATCTGCGCGATCTGGCGGGTGGTCTCGTCGGGGTAGTTCGACCCGTCGAACGTCTTGTGTGGCGACAGCCAGCCACCGTTCTTGGCCCACTCGGCACCGAAATCGGGGCTCGTCAGGAACTTCATGACCTCTTTGGCGTCCTCGTCCTCACCATTGAATAGCGCGGCCATGTCCCCAGCGCCGAGGACAGGGTTACCGTCGAAGCCACCCTCGTACGGCGGGAAGCCGAAGACCGTCACCGACGCGTCCAGGTTCTTGGCTACATCGGGCGGGTAGAAACCAGTGATGAAGTTTCCCTGCCGTTGCATCATGCACGCCGGCGGCTTCTCGAACGAGGGGTTGCCAGCGTCACCGAACGGCGTGGAGAGGATGCCCTTCGGGCCGCCCAAAACATAACCGTCGGCAAAGACGATCTCACCGTAGGCGTCAAAGGACTTTTTGACGTTCTCGTCGTTGAAGGGGATCTCGTGCTTCCACCACTGGTCGTAGACGTCTGGACCGGCGACGCGCAGCATCATCTCCTCGATCCAGTCCGTGCCCACCCAGCCGGTGGCAGCACCGTCCTCATAACCGATGCACCAAGGGGTAACGCCGTCGGCCTTGATCTGGTCGCTCAGCTTGAGCAACTCCTGGAACGTCTTGGGCTCTTCGTACCCACCGCTCGCCCAGGCCTTCTTCGGAACCCAGACGATGCTCTTGATAGCCATCCGCATCGGGGCGCCGAAGACGGTGTCCTCGTCGTCGGTCACCGCGTCGAGGAAGCCCGGGATGAGCGTGTTCTCCAACGATCCCTTGTCTAGGAACTCGTCGATCGGGACCACGTCACCATCCGCGGCGGCATCGAGCAGGATGCCCGGCTGCGGATACAGCGCGATGTCGGGTGCGTCCCCGCCCCGCAGCCGCGACGAGATGAAGGTGGTGAAGTCAGAGCTGCCGTTGTAGGTGACATCGATGTCGGAGTCTGACTCGAAGGTCTTGAGCGACGCCTCGAACGCCTTTTGCTCGGCACCAGTGAAGGCACCAAACACGTCGACCTTGCCGTCACCGGGCTCGCTGCCACCAGCGCCAGCAGTGCCTCCGCCGTCGGAGGACCCACCTCCACCCCCGTCGTCACCGGACTGCAGACATCCGGTCAGGACCAGCGCCCCGATTCCGGCTAGTGCGGCCAGACGTACTCCACGGTTGCGATGCATCAGCTCTCCTCGTCACGGCGGTCCTGGCGGGCCCAGTGGCTCAACTGAGCACTATGCCATTGTGTGACATGGATCGCTCGAGCCGATTAACTCTACTGGTCACAGGTTGATCACGACTTCAACCGCGCGGGTCGTGGGCGCTGCTGTCACAGCACCGCCGACTCCAGCATCTCGGTGACCAGCGCGGCAATCGGCGAACGCTCCGAGCGGGTCAAGGTGACATGTGCGAACAGCGGGTGACCCTTGAGTCGCTCCACTACCGCAACCACACCGTCGTGCCTGCCCACGCGCAGATTGTCACGCTGAGCGACGTCGTGGGTGAGCACGACCTTGGAGTTCGCCCCGATGCGGGAAAGCACCGTGAGCAAGACGTTGCGTTCCAGGCTCTGCGCCTCGTCCACGATGACGAAGGCGTCGTGCAACGACCGGCCACGGATGTGGGTCAGGGGGAGCACCTCGAGCATGCCGCGGTCGAGCAGCTCGTCGACGACGTCACCGTGGGTGACGGCGCCGAGGGTGTCGAAAACGGCCTGCGCCCACGGCGCCATCTTCTCCGACTCGCTGCCCGGCAGGTAGCCCAGCTCTTGGCCACCCACCGCGAACAGCGGCCGGAAGACCACCACCTTCTTGTGCTGTCGGCGCTCCATGACGGCCTCGAGGCCGGCACACAGCGCCAGCGCGGACTTGCCCGTTCCCGCCCGTCCACCCATTGAGACGATGCCGATGTCGGGGTCCAGCAACAGGTCCAAGGCGACCCGCTGCTCCGCGGACCGGCCCCGGATGCCGAACGCGTCCCGGTCGCCGCGAACCAGGCGCACCTGCTTGTCCGGGCCGACCCGGCCCAGCGCGCTGCCGCGCTCCGACAGCAACACCAGGCCGGTGTGGCAGGGCAGCTCGCGGGCCTCCTCGACGTCCACGCCGCCGGCGTCGTACAGCGTGTCGACGACCTCGCCGCCCACCTCGACCTCGGCCATGCCGGTCCAGCCGGACTCGACCGCGAGCTCGGCGCGGTACTCCTCGGCGGTCAGCCCGACCGCCGATGCCTTCACCCGCATCGGCAGGTCCTTGGACACCAAGGTGACGTCACCGCCCTCGCTGGCGATGTTCTTGGCCACCGCGAGGATGCGGCTGTCGTTGTCGCCCAGGCGGAAACCCACCGGCAGCACCTGCGCGTCGGTGTGGTTGAGCTCGACGCGCAGCGTCCCCCTACTCCCCCCCAACGGAACGGGTGCGTCCAGCCGACCGTGCAGCACCCGCAGCTCGTCCAGCCGGCGCAGCGCCGACCGGGCGAAGTAGCCCAGCTCGGGGTGGTTCCGCTTGCCCTCCAGCTCAGTGATCACCACCACCGGCAGCACGACCTCGTGCTCGTCGAAGCGGTTCAGCGCCGACGGGTCGGCGAGCAGGACGCTGGTGTCCAGGACGTACGTGCGGTGGTCGGCCACGGTGCTTCCCTTCACGGACCGACCGCGCACCCCGCAGGCGGTCCTGGGCTCGGACAGGGACCGGGAGCGGGCCCGAGAGCCCGGGGTCGGGCCCTCCGCTCGCGCGCGACCAGATGCCTGGGCCGGCTCCCGGGCGGAGCGGTGACCGCGCGGCTCATGTCCGCGCCGGCCGTGTCGACCTGGCACTGGCGGGCCTCCCGTGGCGACCGGCTTCCCCGCCGGCCGTCAACGCCGACGCTACGTCCGACGGCACACCCGCCCGCTGCGACACGCCCGTCCGCAGGGTGAACGCGGCCGGTACGTCCCGAGGCGTGCCGGCCGCGCCCGCGGCTCAGCCGCCGAAGCGGCGCTCGCGCGCGGCGTACGAGCGCAGCGCCCGCAACAGGTCGATGCGCCGGAAGTCGGGCCAGAGCACGTCGCAGAAGAAGAACTCACTGTTCGCGCTCTGCCACAGCAAGAAACCCGACAGCCGTTGCTCGCCGGAGGTGCGGATCACCAGGTCGGGGTCCGGCTGCCCGGCGGTGTAGAGATGCTCGGCGATGTGCTCGACGTCGAGCACGTCGGCGAGCTCCTCGATGGAGGTGCCGCGGCCGGCATGCTGCTGCAGCAGGGCGCGCACGGCGTCGGCGAGCTCGCGCCGACCGCCGTAGCCGACGGCGAGGTTGACCGTGGTCCCTTCGGTCCCGCGGGTCGCCTCGGTCGCCTCCTTCAGGTGCCGGGCGGTGGCGGCGGGCAGCAGGTCGAGCGCCCCGATCGGGCGCACCTGCCACCGGCCGGTCCGGCAGATCGTGCTGGTGAGGTCCTCGATGATCGCGATCAGGGGGCTCAGCTCGCGCGGCGGCCGCTGCAGGTTGTCGGTCGACAGCAGGTAGACGGTGACGATCTGCACCCCGGCGTCGTCGCACCAGCCGAGGAAGTCGAGCAGCCGGTCGGCACCCGCCCGGTGCCCGTCGGCCGTGGCGGCCCCGAAGGCCTTGGCCCAGCGGCGGTTGCCGTCGATCATCACGCCCACGTGGTGCGGGGCCTGCGCGGGGTCGAGCCGGCGCATCAGCCGCCGCTCGTAGGCGGTGTACACCACATCGCGGACGGTCCGTCGCAGAGTGCCGCGTGCCACCTGCACTCCCTCCACCGGCCGGCTTGGGCCCCAGGATAGACCGCATTCCGGGCTGCCGTACCGGGCTGGCGTACCGGGCTGCCAGACCGGGCAGCCGTACCGGGCTGCCATGCCGGGCTGCCATACCGGGCTGGCGTGGCGGCGGGCAAGCTGTGACGGGCAACACCATGCTTTCGCGGCGCCGCGGTCCTAGGGTGTCGCCATGGCCCCGGTCGACCGCCTCAAGGAATCCTCGACCGAGGTCGTGAATACCTTGCGCGTCGGCGTCGGCGACGTCGTCGGCGAGATCAAGCCCCGGCTGCGCGGCTGGCTGCACCTGGGCAGCGTCCCGCTCGCGATCGCTGCCGGCGTCGTGCTCATCGTGCTGTCCCCCAGCACCACGACCCGCACCGGTGCGGCGGTGTTCATGTCGGCCGCGGTGCTGCTGTTCACGGTCAGCGCGCTGTACCACACCCGCACTTGGAGCGCCCGGGCACACAACCTGCTCCAGCGCTTCGACCACGCCAGCATCTTCGTGCTCATCGCCGGCAGCTACACCCCGTTCGCCCTGCTGCTGCTCGAGCCGGCTGATGCCTGGCTGGTGCTGACCATCGTGTGGGGCGGGGCGGTGCTCGGCGTTGCCATCAAGGTCTTGTGGGCTGCCGGTCCGCGCTGGCTCCACGTGCTGGTCTACGTGGCACTGGGATGGGCAGCGGTCTTCTGGTTCGACGAGTTCGCGGACGACGGTCAGGTCGCGGTGCTGGTGCTGATGATCGTCGGCGGCGCGCTGTACTCGCTGGGCGGGCTGGTCTACGGCTTCCGGCGGCCCGACCCGTCACCGCGCTGGTTCGGATTCCACGAGGTCTTCCACTCGCTCACGATCATGGCCTTCGCCGCGCACTACGTCGGCGTTTTCATCGCCACCTACTCGCTGCGCTGAGACTGACCGCGTACGGGGTCTTGCGCGCGGACCTGTTCGACCTGCTCCATCGCCGTGCGCAGGTCGGCGAGCCAGGTCTCGGCGTTCTCCTCGACCAGCCGCACGCACCAACCCAGCGCGTCGGAGCGCGACCGGGCGACGCCGGAGTCGACCAAGGTGTCGAGCACCAGCCGCTCGCGCTGCCGCAGCCGGGTCATCACCGGGGCCGCCAGCGAGCTGAAGATCTGCGTCGACCCACCACACTCGACTCCCCACGCGACCTTGCGACCGGTGCGGTGCTCGAGCTCGCGGGCGATCTCGATGCGCTGGTCACGGGTCGACTCGCGGAAGGCCTTGATCCGGCCCTCCTCGGCGCCCCGCTGCTCGGCCTCGGTCGCCTCGGCCGCGAGGTCGGGTGTCGCGATGGTGCCAATGATCTGGAGCTCGTCGCGGTCCAGGCTTACGCGGACTTCGGTGGTGAACCATGCTGTGGGCAGTCGGCCGGTGAGCCAGCCACGGAGCGTCTCTGCTGTTGTCATGAAATGATAATTACATAGTTGCTCCATAACTCAAGCGGGCACCCGCCCCAGCGGACGGGTCGAGAGCAGCTCCGCCAGCCACGGCCCAACCGGACCCTCCCCCCCGCGCGGACCCCGGACCACCCCGCACGGCCCGAGGTCGGCGATGAACGTGCGCCGCGAGCCGGTGGCGTCGGACAGCACCACGCCGTACCAGGGGCCGCCCCGGTCGCGGCAGCGCCGGCCGGGCGGCTCGCTCGACCGCGACAGGTACGCAGCGCGCAGCGTCTCGGCCGCGGCAGCGTCCAGCAGGGTCCCCCGCGGGCGAACGTCGGCAGAGGACCGAGCGGCCGCCACCGGGTAGGTGCACACGAGGGCCGAGGTCGCCGGCAGTGGCATCGACAGTCCCCGCACCTTGGGGTAGTCCGCGACCGTGGTGCGGTCAAGGTCGAGCACCCGCGCGGGGGCGGCCGGGCAGAAGATGGCCTCGGGCGGCACCAATCCGGGCTCAGGCACCTCTGCTAGCAGTTCGGCCCCCAGCAAGCCGATCGCCTCGGTGAATGCGGTACGGCTGTCCACGGCGCCCGCCCGACCGTCCAGGGCAACGCTGCCTGCACAGCCGACACGCATGTCGACGACGTGCAAAGACCCGTCCAGGGTGCCGACCTGCAGCCGGACCAGGCCGTCGCGGATGCCGCCGGTGGGATGGCAGGCCGCCGGCCCGGGACCCGGCGTCGCCCACCCGTCGGCCAGCTCGTCGACCTCGCGGTCGACGACGGTGTCGTCGGGGGCGAACGCGAGCGCATCCAGGGCCCCGACGGCGTCCTCGGCCGGGCAGAACCGCATCCACACCGCGTCGGCGCCGAACAGCTCATAGGGGTAGCCCGGCGGGTCGGGCACGTCGGGCAGGGAGGCGCAGCTGTCGGGGATGCGCAGCGGGTCGACCAGGCGCGCGGCGACCGGCACCGTGGGCTCATCGCTGGCCGCGGGGGCGTCGGTGGGCGCCGGATCGGTCACGGCGACCGGCACGGCGACAAGCGACACCAGCGCACTGCACACCGCCGCGTAGCCCAGCAGCCGCCGGCGTCGCGTGCGGGCGGCCCGCCGACCGGCTCGGCGCGCCCGGGTCGGGTCCGGGCGGGCATCGGGCGCCACCTGGTCGATGCAACCGAGCAGGGTGGGGGCGCGTGCCGTCACCTGCTGGGCCCGTGCCGTCGCCTCGGCCACCAGCTCGACCAGCTGGTCCGCCGACACCTCCAGTGCGTCGGCGGCCTCCCACCCCGCCACGTCTCTGCTGTGGTGCAGCGCGACGGCGGCGCGGTGCCTCGGCGGCAGCGCCGCGAGCAGGGCCAGCACCTCCCGCCGCAGCTCGAGGGCGGTGTCGCCGGTGGGGCGGAGCGGGTCTGTCGCCGACTCCGCGGCAGCGGCAGGAGCCGCCGGACCCGACGCCACGGCGTCGTCGTCGTGCCCGGCGAGGTAGGTCGCGACCAGCTCGCCGCGTACGAGCGCCGCCGGACCCTCGGCGCTGCTCTCGATCCGCTGCCACTGCGGCAGAGCCCGAGCAAGCGCCGTCTCAAGCAGCTCGTCGGCGGTGCGCTCGGCCCCGGTGAGCAGCCACGCCAGCTGCCACAACGCGGGGGCACGGCTGGCCACGAACCGGTCGAACGTGTCCGTCGCCGACATCGGCACCGAGCATCACCTCACCAGCACGCGGACGCGGCCGCGAGGTCAGCGGGATCGGTCACGGGTTGGCGGCAGACGAAGCCGCGGCACACGTACGCCGCGGGCTCCCCGTGCACCAGACCACGCCCGGCCAGCAGCGGGACGCCGGCAGCAGGGGCGTCCGCGTCGCCCGAAGCTGCTGGGCCGGCGACGACCACGGTCCCCGGTGCCGACAGCGACAGGGCGGCACGGTGCAGCGCCCGCCGGTCCGGATCATCATCGGCACCGACCACCGCCACCTCGACCGGCCCGGCGATCAAGGCCTCGGCGACCGCGAGTATCCACCCGGCGAACCGCGGGGCCTGGCGAGCCAGCCCCGCGGCGGACTCGACACCCCGCTCGGCGGCGTGCCGGTGTCTCGACGAGCCGGTCACCGCCGCGTAGGTGAGCAGCGCGCCGGCGGCGGCGGAGGTGCCCGCCGGGCTGGCGTTGTCAGCGAGGTCGCGGGGCCGCGCAACCAGCGTGGCCGCGTCGGCGGCGGTGTCGTGAAAGCCGCCGTCCCTGGCAGCGAAGCCATCCAGCACCCGCTCGAGCAGCCGCTCGGCACGCCCCAGCCACACCGGGTCGCCGGTCAGACCCAACAGTGCAAGCCAGGCATCGGCCACGCAGCCGTGGTCGTCCAGAACGCCCGCGTTCGACCCCGGGACCCCGTCGCGGGAGGTACGAAGCAGCCGGCCGGAGGGATCCAGGTGCACGGACGCCAGCAGCTCGCCGGCGGCGAGCGCCGCCCGTAGGTAGGCGGGCTCGTCCAGCAGCACACCGGCCTCGGCGAGCGCGGTCACCGCCAACCCGTTCCAGGCGGCGACCACCTTGTCGTCACGGCCCGGCTGTTGCCGCGTGGCACGCGCGGCCAGCAACCGACCGCGCACCTCGGACCAGCGTGCCGGGTCGTCGGGGTCGACCCGCAGCTGCAGCACCGAGCTGCCGTGCTCGAAGGTGCCGCCGGGGGTGACGCCGAGCAGCTGCGCCGCCCAGTCACCGTCGGCGGGGCCGAGGACGTCCACCAGCTGGCTGGGCGTCCAGACATACGTCGCGCCCTCAACGCCGTCGGTGTCGGCGTCCAGCGCGGAGGCGAAGCCGCCCTGGGCGGTGGCCAGGTCACGCAGCAGGAAGTCGGCGGTCTCACCGGCCACCCGCCGGCCCAGCGGATCACCGGTCTGCCGCCACCAGTGCAGGTAGGCGCGCAGCAGCAGCGCGTTGTCGTACAGCATCTTCTCGAAGTGCGGCACCACCCAGCCGGCGTCCACGCTGTAGCGGGCGAAGCCGCCGCCGAGCTGGTCGTACATGCCACCTCGCGCCATCGCCGTGAGGGTCGAGCTGGCCAGCCGCAACGACTCCCGCGAGCCTGTGCGGGCGGCCTGGCGCAGCAGGAACTCGCACACCATGGACGGCGGAAACTTCGGTGCACCACCGAAGCCGCCGTTGGCCTCATCGTGCTGCGCGGCGAGCGCGGTCACCGCTGCGTCGAGCGCGTTCGCGTCCAGCGCCAGACCCGGGACTGCGGCGTTGGCGGCCTGGAGCCGGGCCACCACGTCGGCGCCCACCCGGTCGACCTGGTCGCGCCGGGTGTCCCAGGCGTCCACGAGCGCGGCCAGCACCTGCCGGAACGACGGCATGCCGTGCCGGGGCTCGATCGGGAAGTAGGTGCCGGCGAAGAACGGCGCCCCGTCGGGGGTCAGCGCGCACGTCATCGGCCATCCACCCTGACCCGTCATGGCCTGGGTGGCGCCCATGTAGACCGCGTCCACGTCCGGCCGCTCCTCGCGGTCGACCTTGATGCACACGAAGTGTTCGTTGAGGTAGTCAGCGGTCGCGACATCCTCGAACGACTCGTGCGCCATCACGTGGCACCAGTGGCAGGCGGCATAACCGACGCTGAGCAGCACCGGCTTCGACTCCGCACGGGCGCGCTCGAACGCGGCGTCGGTCCAGGGCCACCAGTCCACCGGGTTGTCGGCGTGTTGAAGCAGGTACGGACTGGTGGACCCCGCGAGGCGGTTGGTCATGGAGCGTCCTCTCCGCCGCTTTCGTCGACACGGGCCAGCCTAGATCGCGTTGGCAAGGAGCCCGGTTGCCGAGCGGGCGGGCATGTCAGCACCAGTGGCCACAACGCCTCCACTCGGTGCGTACGGCACCGGACTCCGGCCACCACGGTGCTCCCGGAACCAACTGATGCGCTGAAGCCGTGCGTCCGCGGCGGCAGCTCCCGGCTCAGCGCTCGTCGCGCTCGGGGTCACCCGGGTCCGGCAGGTCGGCACGGCCGCTCTCGTCCCGCGGCTCCACCGGCCCCGCCGGGTCGGCAGGCGGCTCCTCCTCGAAGTCGACGCGGCGCAGGTGGCGGGTGAAACTGACCATCAGCAGCGCCGTGGCCACGATCAGCCCCAGCACGACCACCAGCCCCAGCACGCCGGGACGGGCGTCGTCCGGGCTGACCTGCGCAAGCTGACCGGCCAGCAGCCCCCCTACCTCGTCACTCATCAGCCCCATCATGCCCCCGAGCCGCCGGTCGGTCGACACCCGCGAACAGGTCGTCCTCGGGCAGCTGCGTCTCGACGTGGCTGCGCACCAGCTCGTAGTCCTCGGTGGGCCAGGCCGCCTGGTGCACCTCTAGCGGGCAGGCGAACCAGGCCCCCTCGGGGTCGATCTGGGTGGCGTGCGCGAGCAGCGCCTGGTCGCGCACCGGGAACCACTGCGCGCACGGCACCCGGGTGGTGATGCGGGCGTCGTGCGCGGGGTCGGGCTCCCACTGGGCGAGCCGCTCGGCGTACGGCGACTCCACCCCCCGGCGGACCATCTCGTCGTGCAACGCCTGGGTGCGGGCCCGGTGGAAGCTGTGGTGGTAGTACAGCTTCTGCGGCTGCCACGGCTCCCCCGCCTCGCGATAGGCGCCGGGGTCCCCCGCCGCGTCGAACGCGGCGACGCTCACCTGGTGGCAGCGCACGTGGTCGGGGTGCGGGTAGCCGCCGTTCTCGTCGTACGTCGTGACGACGTGTGGGCGAAAGCTCCGCATCAGCCGCACCAGGGCCTCGACCTCCTGATCCAGCGGCAGGTCGGCGAAGCAGCCGGCCGGCAGCGGCGGCGGTGGGTCGCCCTCGGGGAAGCCGGAGTCGACGAACCCCAGCCAGTCCTGCGTGACGCCGAGGATCTCGCGCGCGCGGGTCATCTCCTGCCGCCGGATCTCGGCGATGTTGGCCAGCACGTCGGGGCGGTCCATGTTCGGGTTGAGGATCGACCCGCGCTCACCGCCCGTGCAGGTGACCACATGCACGTCCACCCCCTCGGACACGTACCGCGCCGTCGAGGCAGCGCCCTTGCTCGACTCGTCGTCGGGATGGGCATGCACGTGCAGCAGCCGCAGCGCGCCGCCAGGCCCGGTGCCGGCCGAGCGGGCACCGGTGCTGCCGGCTGGCGGGTACGAGGGGTTCACAGCGGGCTCGGACACGCAGGCAAGAATGCAGCATGGCGCGAACCGACCCGGCGGCCGCCGCCCGCGCCGCGATGCCCGAGCGGTACGGCCGGCCGTCGCGCAGCCGACGGGTGCTGTTCGTGCTGGGGCTGGTGGCGGTGATCTCGGTGGCCCTGTGGTGGCTGCTCGATGCGGCGCTCGAGGGGTCGACGCCCGACGTGGCCGCCGGAGTGGTCGGCTTCGACGTGGTGTCCGACCGGCGCACCGAGCTGACGTTCGAGGTGCGACGCGCGGTCGAGACCCCGGTGACCTGCGAGGTGTACGCCCAGGCCAGGGACAAGGCCATCGTCGGCGAGCGCACCGTCGAGCTGGGCACGGCCCCGCCAGGGTCCGAACGCACCACCGCGTCCATCGCCACCGAACGGCGAGCGACCACCGCCCTGGTGCGGGCTTGCTACCCTTCTCCGTTTGCACCCTGACAACGGGCCCCACAGCCGGGCCCGTACCGACGCACGACGAGGAGCAGCACCCGTGTCCCACCCGGTCGAGTCGAACGTGATCTGGCTTACCCAGGAGGCCAACAGCCGCCTCCAGGAGGAGCTCGACCATCTCCGGGGGCCCGCGCGCGCCGACCTGGCCGCCCGCATCGGCGAGGCGCGCGACGAGGGCGACCTGCGCGAGAACGGCGGCTACCACGCCGCCAAGGAGGAGCAGGGCAAGGCCGAGGCCCGCATCCGGCAACTCGAGGACATGCTGCGCCGCGCCGAGGTGGGCGAGCTGCCCAAGCCCGGTGATCCGATCGGGCCGGGGATGGTCGTGACGGTGCGCTTCGCCGGCGACGACGACACCGAGAAGTTCCTGCTCGGCTCGCGCGAGCTGCTCGCCCTCGACGATTCCGTCGCGATGGAGGTTTACTCGCCGCAGAGCCCGCTCGGCAGCGCCGTACGTGGTCTGCAGGTCGGTGAGTCCACCTCCTACGAAGCGCCCAACGGCAGGACCGTCGCGCTCGAGGTCGTCGCGGCCGAGCCGTTCCGCAGCTGAGCCGGAATGCTCGTCGGTGCGGGCTCGTTGGCACCCACATGAGCAGTGCACCGACGACCACGTTGACCGCCGACGACTTCGAGCAGGCGATCGGTGCCGACGGCATCGTGCTCGTCGACTTCTGGGCCGCGTGGTGCGGGCCGTGTCGCTCGTTCGCGCCGGTCTTCGAGGCGGCCGCAGAGCAGCACACCGACATCACCTTCGCCAAGGTGGACACCGAGGCCGAGCAACGGCTGTCCGGCCAGCTGGGCATCCGGTCGATCCCGACGCTGATGGCCTTCCGCGACGGCATCTTGTTGCACGCGCAGGCCGGCGCCTTGCCCGCGCCCGCGCTCGAGCAGCTCATCGCGGCGGTGCGCAACATGGACATGGACGACGTACGCCGCAAGGTCGCCGCCGAGGAGACCGAGCGCGCCGAGGCCGAAACCGGCACCTGAGCCCCGCAGCGCCAAAGTTGCGGGAGGTCAGGCTTCGACGACCGTGAAGCCAGCCGTACGCAGGTCGGCGAGCACCTGCCGGCGGTGTGGGTCGCCGCGGGTCTCCAGCTGCAGCGCGACCGCCACCTCGTCGACGTGCAGCTCGGCCGACAACCGTTGGTGGACGACGTCGAGCACGTTCACCTGGGCCGTGCCCAGGTGGGTCAGCAGGCTCGCCAGCTGACCCGGCCGGTCCGGGATGGTGACGCGAATGGACAGGTAACGCCCCGCGGCGGCCAGCCCGTGCCGCATCACCTGCATCAGCAGTAGTGGGTCGATGTTGCCGCCGGAGAGCACCGCGACCACCGGACCGTTGCAGAACAGGTCGGCCCGGTCGCGATGCTCGAGCAGGGCGGCGACACCTGCGGCCCCGCCCGGTTCGACGACCTGCTTGGCCCGCTCGAGCAGCAGCAGCAACGCCTGCGACATCGACTCCTCGCTGACGGTCAGCATCTCGTCGACGTGCGTGGCAATCGACGCGAACGGCACGTCGCCCGGTCGGCCAACGGCGATGCCGTCGGCCATCGTCGCCATCGAGGTCAGCGGCACCGGCTTGCCGGCGTCGAGGCTCGGCCGGTAGCTGGAGGCGCCCTCGGCCTGCACACCCACCACCCGGATGTCGGGTCGGGTCGCCTTGAGCACCAGCGCCACCCCGGCGAGCAGCCCGCCGCCGCCGCACGGCACCACCACGGTGGCTGCGTCCGGCACCTGCTCCAGCAGCTCCAGCCCCAGCGTGCCCTGGCCAGCCACCACGTCCTCGTGGTCGAAGGGGTGGATGAGGACGGCGCCGGTCTCGTCGGCGTGCGCCATCGCGGCCTGCAGCGCCTCGTCGATGCTGGCGCCCGCGAAGTGCACCTCGGCGCCGTAGCCACGGGTGGCGTTCTCCTTGGGGATCGGCGCACCGTACGGCATGAACACCACGGCACGGGTGTCCAGCAACGACGCGGCGAGCGCAACGCCCTGCGCATGGTTGCCCGCGCTGGCGGCCACCACCCCGGCGGCCCGCTGGTCGACGCTCAGCCGGGAGATCCGCACGTAGGCGCCGCGGATCTTGAACGACCCGGCGCGCTGCAGGCTCTCGCACTTCAGCCGGACCGGCACCCCCAGCACCTGCTCGAGCCAGCGGGAGCGCTGGATCGGCGTCACCAGCGCGACGTCGCCGAGCACCTCGCGCGCGGCCCGCACGTCGGCGAGTGTGACGGTCACGCGCTCACTGTAGATGTCCCGAGCACGTCGGTGTCACGACAGCCGGGCGCGGCTCACCGGGCACCACAGCAGGTGGTCGTCGTTGGACCCCTCGGCGGCCGTCTCCCAGGCGATGGTGGCCGACCGCCCGTCGACGTCGACGGTGGCCAGCGAGTTGTCGAACCAGGGACCGTCGAGCAGGCTCCAGGTCCACGGCGGGTTGGCGACCCGCGCGGTCCTCGCCAGCATCCGCCCGACGACGCCCGCCACGCCGTACGCCATGGTGGCGGTCACGAAGCGCACGACCTGCGGCAGCGGGTTGCGGATGGGCGAGCACACCGCCTGTATCACCCGCGACCTGCCCGGACCGGTGGGCAGGTCGGCCTCGAACAGGTACGAGTGGTGCACGTCGCCGGACAGGAAGGTCACCGTCGCCGGCGCCGGTCCGCGCTCGCCGGCAGCGACCTCGGCGACCATCTGCTGCACCTCGCGAAACGAGCTCTGGAACGCCGCCCAGTGCTCCAGGTCGAAGAACTGGCGCATCTGCTCGGCCCAGTCGGCGGCCCGGCTCCCCCAGGCGCCGCTGGCCACCGCCTCGTTCCATGCTTCCCCGTTGTGCAGACCCATCGGCAGCAGGAACGGGATCGACGTGGCCAGCAACAGCTGGTCCGGTCCACCGGTGAGCTGCTCGTCCAGCCAGGCCAGCTCCACCGCGTCGATCATGGCGCGGTCGGTCTCCGTCAGCACGCGCGCGGCCCGCGAGTCGACGGCGACCAGCCGGGTGGTGCCAAGGTCGCGCCGGAAGCTCCAGCGGTACGCCTCGGGGTCGTCGTCGGCCTCGGCGGCGAACTCGTCCAGCACCGGTCCGACGTCGGCACCGTCGGCGGCCAGCACCTGCTGCCACACCGGGTCCTTCGCCCGCTCGGCGGGCGTCAGGTTGCCCAGGTGCTGGTAGACCCAGTACGACGCCAGCCCGCCCACGATCCGGCCCTTCCACCACGGTTTGCTGTGCATCATCTGCCGCCACGCCTGCGAGGTGTTCCAGTCGTCGCGCACGTCGTGGTCGTCGAAGATCATCGCGCTGGGAACCGTGGACAGGATCCAGCGGACCGTCGGCTCCGACCAGGCCAGCCGGTACAGGTGCGCGTACTCACCGAAGTCGGCGAGCTCCTCACCCGGCGGCTCGGTGAGGTCGCGATGGTGCGCGATGTACTCGCGCATCGAGTCCGACGTCTCGTCGGCGTAGACCTGGTCACCCAGGAACAGCAGCATCGACGGCCAGCCGCTCGCGGCCTGCATGGGCGTGCCGATCGGCTCGGGCACCCCGCCGTCCGCCAGCCGCAGCGCGAGCGCGCGCAGCACGTCGATGCCGAAGCGACGGTTGGTGCGCCGGTCGTGCGGCACCGAGTTGCGGCACGACCCGAAGATGATGCGCAGCGGCTGGGAGTAGTCCATGGTGCGCAGCGCGCTCGCAGGAAACTGCGAGCGTGCCGGCGGCCAGACCCGGGTCTCGTCGAGATGCACGTCGTACGGCAGGTGCGACCCTGGCGGCAGGCCCTCGACGTCCACCAGGGCGTAGTGATGGCCGTGCACCGAGAAGGTGGCCGCACTCGCCTCGTGCTCGCCCGCGCGGACCGTGACGGTGCCGGGACGAGACACCTCCACCCAGACGCAGACCGAGGTCTCGTCGGCGTGGCGGAGCAGCGGGCCGACGACCAGCCTGCCCACCGGATCCGCGGTGCCCTCGGTGCGGTCGCGGTCGGCCGAGGCGCTGCCGCTGGGCCGGGGGGTGTCGGTCACAGGCACATGTCTACCCGTCCGCCGGCCAGTCGGCATGCCTGGTCAGCTGGTCGGGGGTGTCGGGCGCGGCCTGGCGGCAGTGGCGTCGTCACCGGGATCGACCTGCTCGGGGCTGGTGTCGGCGTCGGCGCCATCGGGGTGGGTGGGGTCGTGCGCCCGGTCGGTGGTCAGCTCGCCGGCGGTCTCGGGGTACGGGTCCTCGTCGGTGTGGCGGCCGGCGAGATGCTTGCCGACGGCGTTGGCGCAGGCGACGAGCGGCACCGCGATGAGCGCACCGACGACACCCCCGGCGACCAAGCCGGCGGCGATCGCCAAGATGATGCCCAGCGGGTGCACGGCGACGAACCGGCCCATCAGGAACGGCTGCAGCACGTGCGACTCGAGCTGCTGCACCAGCACCACTGCGCCGAGCATCAGCAGCGCGACGACCGGGCCTTGGGCCACCAGGGCCACGAGCACCGCCACCGACCCCGACACCGCCGCACCGATGATGGGCACGAAGGCGCCGACGAAGACCAGCAGGCCCAGCGGGAGCGCCAACGGAACTCCGAGCAGCACGGCGGCGAGCGCGACCCCCACCGCGTCAGCAAGCGCCACCAGCACCGTGGCCCGTACGAACGCGGTCAGCGACACCCAGGCGACGTGGCCCGAGGTGTTCACCTCCGGCCGCGCCGGCCGGGGCAGCAGATCGACCACCCAGCGCCACATGCGGCTGCCCTCTGCACAGAAGAAGAACGTCGCGAACAGCACGATGAAGATGCCCGCCACGAAGTGCCCCACGGTGGTGCCGACGGCGGCAGCCTGGCTGACCACCTGGGTGTCGGCACCCTGCAACGACTCGCGGCCGCGGTCGATGAGGTTGTTGAGCTGCGCGTCGGACAGCCCTAACGGGCCGCTGCGCAGCCAGTCCTGCACCTGCCGGAGACCCTCGCTGACGTCGTCGCGCAGCTGGTCGAACCGGCCGGCGACCTGCGAGCCGACCACGGTCAGCACCCCGCCGAAAACGACCAGCCCGGCGACGACGACGATCACAGCCGCCAGCCGTCGTGGCAGCCCGAGTCCCTGTAACCGGTCGACGATGGGGGCAGCGAGCGCGGTCGTCAGCAGCGAGATCGCCAACGGCACCGTGACCTCGCTGAAGAAGCCGAGCAGGTCGAGGAGCTGCCCGACCAGGAAGGCGATGATCAGCAGGCAGACCGCCAAGCCGGTGATCGTGACCAGCACCGGCGGCAGGCCGAGGGCGTGCGCGACAGCCGCGGACGGCGACCCGCCGGCGCTGTCTGTGTTGCTGGTCCCCGCGCCGGCGGCGCGCCGACGAGACTGCAGCGGGTACGCCACCACGTCCTGCCGGTCGTCCTGCCCGGCCTGCAGCGAGCGGACGCGTGCCCGCATCTTGTCCGACCAGGTCGCCAGGGTTGCCACGAGCCAATGATCCCCCTGGTTGTCGCCACGCGCCGCAGGTGGGCGGCGCGGCGCGCCGCAGCGTGACCGGGCGGCGGACCCTCAGTCGGGCTCTTCGTTGCCGACAACCGCAATCCGGAGGCCGCCGCCGGCCGACGAGCAGGCGAGCACCGGTGCATCGGTCGCCGCGGGCGCGGCTCGTGCCAGTCGGTCTCGGCAGGCGTTGAAGCCGTGCAGCACGTCGGTGCCGATGGTGGTGGGTTGCTCGGCCGTGGCCACAACGGCCGCGTCGTCGAGGCTGACAAGCAGCGTCTTGGTGAAGGTGGAGCCGAAGTCGACGCAGACGACGAGGTCAACGCGCGGCTCAGCCGGCCGCGCGCTCGAGCGCCTGCGCGAGGTCGGCCACCAGGTCGTCGGCCGACTCGATGCCGACGCTGAGGCGAACCAGGTCCCCGGGCACCTCCAGCGGCGACCCGCTCGCGGAGGCGTGCGTCATGCGGGCGGGGTGCTCGACGAGCGACTCGACACCGCCGAGCGACTCGGCGAGAGTGAACACCTCGCACCCCTCGACGACGTCCACCGCGGCCTGCTCGCCCGCGGCCAGCCGGAAGCTCACCATGCCCCCGAAGGCGCGCATCTGCTTGGCGGCCACCTCGTGGCCGGGGTGCCCGGGCAGGCCGGGCCACAGCACCGCACCGACGTCTGCCCGGCCGGTGAGGAAGTTGACGACGTGCGCGGCGTTCTCGCTGTGGCGGTCCATGCGGACCGCCAGGGTTCGCAGCCCGCGCAGCACCAACCAGGCGTCGAAGGGGCCGGCCACGGCACCGGCGGCGTTCTGCACGAAGGCCAGCCGCTCGGCGAGGTCGTCGTCGTCGACCACCAGCGCGCCGCCGACGACGTCGGAGTGACCGCCGCAGTACTTCGTGGTGGAGTGCACGACGACGTCGGCGCCGTGTGTCAGTGGCTGCTGCAGGTACGGCGAGGCGAAGGTGTTGTCGACGACCAGCAGCGCGCCGGCCTCGTGTGCGACGCCCGCGAGGGCTTCGATGTCGGCGATGCCGAGCAGCGGGTTGGTGGGGGTCTCCACCCAGACGATCCGGGTGCGCCCCGGCTCGACGGCGGCACGGACCGCGTCGACGTCGGCAACCGGCGCGATCGCGTAGCCCAGCCCCCACGGCTCGTGCACCTTGGCGAACTGCCGGAAGGTGCCGCCGTATGCGTCGTCGGGGATGACGACGTGGTCGCCCGGTCGGCACAGCGCCCGCAGCAGGCTGTCCTCGGCGGCCAGGCCGCTGGCGAAGGCCAGGCCGTGGCTGCCGGCCTCGAGGGCGGCCAGGCACTCCTGCAGCGCCGTGCGGGTGGGGTTGGCGGAGCGGGAGTACTCGTAGCCCGCGCGCAGCCCGCCCACGCCGTCCTGCTTGTAGGTGCTGGTGGCGTAGATCGCCGGTACGACGCTGCCGGTGCGGGGGTCAGGTTCCTGCCCGGCCCTGATCGCCAGGGTCTCGAAGCCGAGCCGCTGCTGGTCATCGTCGCGTCCGTACCCGTCTCGCCCCATGCCCGCGACCCTACCGACCGCCCCTCCCCCCACGATCCCCGGATTCTGCAGCGGCCATCCGCGCATTCCGGACCGGCCATCCGCGGATTTCGGGTCACTGCGGTTCCCGGAGTACGACCCCTCGGATGCTCGCAGCGGGTGGCCACGGCAACTCTCGGATGATCGGGGTGGGGGGCGGTGTTGCAGGATGAACATCGCCACTCACCAGGAGGCACCCCGTGCTGTTCAGCCGCACCAAGACCCAGCTGCCGACCCTCGACGAGGCGCTGACGGGCCGCGACACCCGTCCGTTCGCGGTCGGCGGAGAACACGCCGTGCTCGGCACGCCGGTCGAGACCGACGTGCCCGACGGCCACGCGGAGGCGGTCTTCGGTCTGGGGTGCTTCTGGGGCGAGGAGAAGACCTTCTGGCAGCTGCCGGGCGTGTGGTCCACCTCGGTCGGCTACGCCGGCGGGCAGACGCCCAACCCGACGTACGAGGAGGTCTGCAGCGGCCGGACAGGTCACGCCGAGGTCGTGCGGGTGATCTTCGACCCCGCCCGGGTGTCGTACACCCAGCTGCTGAAGGTGTTCTTCGAGAACCACGACCCCACCCAGGGCATGCGGCAGGGCAACGACCGGGGCACGCAGTACCGCTCGATCATCTTGACCACCTCCGCCGAGCAGACCGAGCAGGCCGGGGCCTCCCGTGCCACCTACCAGCAGGCGCTGACGGCGCGCGGCTACGGCGAGATCACCACCGCCATCCAGCCGCTGGAGGCGTACTACTACGCCGAGGACTACCACCAGCAGTACCTGGCCAAGAACCCGTTCGGCTACTGCCCGGTGCACGCCACCGGCGTAAGCTGCCCGATCGGCACCGGTGTGGACGCCGACTGAGCGGGACGAGCCCCCCCGAGGA
>JBBSNM010000044.1:0-21879 GCA_038232655.1 Propionibacteriales bacterium
CTGGGCTCGTCGGTGCTGGGCTCGTCGGTGCTGGGCTCGTCGGTGCCGGTCTGGTTGCCTCTGGTCTGATCGTCGCTGGTCGCGCTGTCGCTGGGGCTGCCGACCAGGACCGCCTCGTCGGTGCCCTCGTCGTCGGTGCCCGAGCAGGCTCCCAGCCCCACCACGACTGCCAGCAGTCCCACCAGCAGCCCGGCCGGCGGTCGTGCCCGCGGCCCGCACAGTTGCCTGGCAGGCGGCAGGGCCGTCCACCGCGACCGGCGGCCGGGCTCGGGAGGAGTCATCGGGGGTCATTGTGCCCGCACTAGGGTCGCCGTCATGACCAGTCCTGCGGCGGGCGCCGATCTGTCGGCCGACCTGGTGCTCGAGGCGGGTGGGGTCAAGGGCATCGCGATCTCGGGGGTGGTCACCGCGCTGGCCCGGCACGGCTACACCTTCCGGCGCATCGCCGGCACGTCCGCCGGCGCCATCACCGGCGCGGTCCTGGCCGGGTTGCTCCACGCTGGGGAGCCGCTGGAGCGCGGCGAGGACATCGCCCGGTCGTTGAACTACGAGCGCTTCCGTGACCGCGGCACGATCGGCCGGTTGCTGGGCCCGCTGGGCCCGCTGGTCGACGGCTTCTCGCTGGCGTTCGAGAGCGGCATCTACGAGGGCGCCTACCTGCACGACTGGCTGCGCGGCGTGCTCGGCGACCTCGGGGTCACGACGTTCGCAGACCTGCGTGAGCACGACCCGGGCAGTGCGCTGCCGCCGGAGCGGGCCTGGCGGCTGGTCGTGTTCGCCAGCGACCTGTCCCAGCAGCGGCTGGTGCGGTTGCCGTGGGACTACCCCGACTACGGGCTCGACCCCGACGAGATGCTGGTCGCCGACGCGGTGCGTGCGTCGGCCTCGATCCCGTTCTTCTTCGAACCGGTCACGATGCGAGGGGAGCGGGGGGTCTCGACGCTGGTCGACGGAGCGGTGCTCAGCAGCTACCCGATCTCGGTGTTCGACCGCACCGACGGCCTGCCGGCACGGTGGCCGACGCTCGGCGTCCGGGTCACCGCGCGCGCCGGCGACCCGGCGACGGTGGAGCCGGTGGACGGACCCATCTCGCTCGCGTTGACGCTGGTCGAGACCGCGCTCACCGCCTGCCAGTCCCGGCACATCGACGACCCGGCCAACGTCGCGCGCAGCATCTTCGTCGACACGTCCGGTGTCGCCAGCACCGACTTCGGTATCACCCCCGCCCAGCGAGACGAGCTGATCGCCGCGGGTGACCGGGCGGCCGAGCGCTTCCTCCGCACCTGGGACTTCGAGCAGTGGCAGCAGCAGTGGGACCGGACATGAGCCTTCGGACATGAGCTTCCGGACATGAGCCTCGTGTGGACCCCGCTGCACCCCGCCGAGCTGGCACCGGTCCCCGCCGGCCTGCGGGTCGAGCAGGTCGACCCCGGGGGCGTCGCGGCGGCCGATCTGGACGAGATCGCCGAGGTGACGTTCTACGTGCCGGCCTACGACAGCCCCGTCGACCTCGGTGCGGTGCTGCCCGCGATGACCGCGCTGCGGGTGCTGCAGACGCAGACCGCCGGCGTCGACGCCGTGCAGCGGCACAGCCCCGACGGCGTGACGCTGTGCAACGCCCGCGGGGTGCACGATGCGTCCACTGCCGAGCTGGCGGTGGCGTTGCTGCTGGCGAGCCTGCGCGGCATCCCCGACTTCGTCCGGGCCCAGCACGACGGCCGCTGGGCGTACGGGACGCGGCGGGCGTTGGCCGACCATACGGTGCTGCTGGTCGGCTACGGCAGCATCGGGGCCGCGTTGGAGCGGCGTCTCGAGCCCTTCGAGTGCCACCTGCTGCGGGTGGCACGCACCCCGCGTCGGACTGACGACGGGCGGCAGGTGCACGGTCTCGACGAGCTGGCGTCGCTGCTGCCTCGGGCCGACGCGGTGGTGCTGCTGGTGCCCCTCACCGACGACACCCGCGGGTTGGTGGACGCCGGGTTCCTGGGCGCCATGCGTGACCAGGCGGTGCTGGTCAACGTCTCGCGCGGGCCCGTCGTCGACACCGCGGCGCTGTTGGACGAGACAGGCACGGGCCGGCTGCTGGCCGCGCTGGACGTGACCGACCCCGAGCCGTTGCCGAGCGACCATCCGCTGTGGCACTCGCCGGGCGTGCTCGTCAGCCCGCACGTGGGTGGCGCGACCACGGCGATGCAGCCTCGCGTGCGGTCGCTGCTGCGTGACCAGCTGCGCCGCTTCGCCGCCGGCGACGAGCTCGCCAACGTCGTCGCGGGTCCGCTCAGACAGCCGCCGGGCTGATCTCCCGGCTCGGCGGCGGTGTGAGCGCGAAGCGGATGCCGCTCGTGATGCCCCAGCCGGCCGCGCGCACCACCGTCGCTTCGGCCAGCGGCAGGTACGGCAGCCGCAGCGGCCACCGGGTCCACCGCGGCATCAGCCCGACGGCCGCGGCCGCGAGCACGCCGTAGCCGAGCCTGGCCGGCAACGGCAGCGGGGCCTGCAGCAGCAGGAAGCGAGCAGCGTCCCGCGCCGCGGGGGTGCCGCGCAGCTCGGGACGGTAGACCGCCAGCTGTGCCGCCAGGTCGGCCTGGTTACGCGGCGGGTCGACGACCCCGAGCGCCTCGGCCACCCGGCCGGTCTCGGCGATGTAGCGGTCGCAACCGGCGGTGTCGAGCGGGCTGCTCCCGTACACCTGGTGGGCACGCAGAAAGCTGTCGATCTCGGCGATGTGCACCCATCCCAGCAGGCGCGGGTCGCTGGCGGCGTACGGCTGGCCCTCGGGGGTGGTGCCGCGGATCCGGCTATGCACCGCGCGAACCCGCTCGATCATCAGCTCGGCGTGCTCGGCCGTGCCGAATGTCGTCACCGCGAGGAAGGTGCTGGTGCGCTGCAACCTGCCCCACGGATCGCCGCGGAAGCCAGAGTGGCCGGCGACTCCGGCCATGGCCAGCGGGTGCAGCGACTGCAACAGCAGCGCCCGCAGGCCACCCACGAACATCGAGGCGTCGCCGTGGACCTGGCGGATGGGCGCGTCTGCGGCGAACCACCGCGGGCCGGGTGTCAGGTGGATGCGGTCGCGATTGGCTGGGCCGTCATCGCCGGCGACGCGGGCGAAGATCGCCGCTCCGACGCGACTGCGGACGTGGTTCAGCATCGGGAGGGCAGCGGGCACCCCACTATCGTGCGGCACGGATGGCGTCATCGCACGCCCTCCGCCCTAGAGTCAACTGGAGTCAACGAGATAAGATTGATATGGTTATATCAACTATCTGGGGTTGAGAACGCGATGTTCGTTCTGACGATCGACCAGCGCGCCAGCCGGCGCACCGATGACCGGGTGCCCGAGCTGATCGCTGCCGTGGCGGCGGCTGCCGAGGTGCGCACGGTGCTGGGTGCCGAGCGCACGGTGGGTGACGAGGTCCAGCTCGTGGTCGACGACGTGTGGTCGGTCGTCGAGACGGTCGAGATCTGCTCCCGGCTCGGTGGGTGGACGGTCGGTGTCGGTGTCGGCTCGATGGACGAGCCGCGGGCCGACAGCACCCGAGCAGCACGCGGGACCGCCTTCACAGCAGCCCGCCAGGCCGTCGAGCGCGCGAAGCGCACGCCGGCCCACCTGTCGATCGCCGGGGGGTCGGACCCCTACGCTGCGAGGCGAGCGGAGTCTGTTCTGTGGTTGCTGGTGGCCGTGCAGGGCCGCCGCACCGGACGGGGGTGGCAGGTGGTGGAGACGGTGCGAGCCGGTGGCAGCCAACGGGCGGCGGCAGCCCGGCTCGGCGTGAGCGAACAAGCGGTCAGCCAGGCGTTGCAGACCGCAGCGCACGCTGAGACCGAGCGTGGTCGCGAGCTCGCCGCCTGGTTGTTGGAGCAGCTGTGAGCGGCACCCAGATGTTGCTCCTCGGCGCCCTGTCGGCCGGATCGGTCTCGGCGTTGCTGGCCTGGTCGCGGCACCTGCCCAAGACACCGCAGGTCGCCCTGGCCGCGTTCTCGGGTGCGGCGCTGCTGGTCGCGGTGCTGGACGTGCACTTCGCCGGTCGTACGCGCGGTGACGTGCAGGAGTGGGTGGCGGTGGTCGCCGTGGCGCTGGCCGTGCTCGGCGGCGGGCCGGCGACGGTCGCGGTCTTCACGCTGGTCGATCGCACCCGGACCGCGCCCAGCCAGGAGCCGCCAGACACCGCCGGAGAGGTAGGGGAGGGTTTGCGCGGCGGTGCTTGGATCGGCGCGCTCGAACGGCTCGCCATCGTCTGCACGCTGGTGGCCGGCTGGCCCGAGGGGATGGCGGTGGTGATCGCCGTGAAGGCGTTCGGCCGTTATCCGGAGCTGCGGGCTGGCAACCGCCAGGGCGCGGCCGAGGGGTTCATCATCGGCACCCTAGTGAGTGTGCTGTGGGCGGTCGCCTGTGCGTTCGTGATCACCGGTGGGATACCGGCCGGCGTACGGCTCGTCGCGCCGTAGGCTGCCGGCCATGACCGCAGACCTCAAACCGCGCAGCCGCGACGTCACCGACGGGCTGGAGCGAGCCGCCGCGCGCGGCATGTTGCGTGCCGTGGGCATGGACGATGGTGATTTCGCCAAGCCGCAGATCGGCGTCGCGTCCAGCTGGAACGAGATCACGCCGTGCAACCTGTCCCTGGACCGGCTGGCCAAGGCGGTCAAGAACGGCGTCCATGCCGGCGGGGGCTTCCCGCTCGAGTTCGGCACGATCTCGGTGTCTGACGGCATCTCGATGGGGCACGAGGGCATGCACTTCTCGCTGGTGAGCCGGGAGGTGATCGCCGACTCGGTCGAGACCGTGATGATGGCCGAGCGGCTGGACGGCTCGGTGCTGCTCGCAGGCTGTGACAAGTCGCTGCCCGGCATGCTGATGGCGGCCGCGAGGCTCGACCTGGCCAGCGTGTTCCTGTACGCGGGATCGATCATGCCCGGCCAGGTCGACGGCAAGAACGTCACGATCATCGATGCCTTCGAGGCCGTGGGTGCATGCCTGCGCGGGCTGATCACGCGCGACGAGGTCGACCGCATCGAGCGGGCGATCTGTCCCGGCGAGGGCGCTTGCGGCGGCATGTACACCGCGAACACCATGGCCGCGGTGGCCGAGGTGATCGGCATGGCGCTACCCGGCTCGTCGGCCCCGCCGGCGGTCGACCGCCGGCGCGACATCCTCGCTCACCGCTCCGGCGAGGCCGTCGTCGAGATGCTGCGCCATGGCATCACCGCCCGGCAGATCATGACCAAACCGGCGTTCGAGAACGCCATCGCCGTCGTGATGGCCCTCGGCGGCTCGACCAACGCGGTGCTGCACCTGCTGGCGATGGCGCGGGAGGCCGAGGTCGACCTCACCCTCGCCGACTTCGAGCGGGTGGGGGCGGTGGTGCCACACCTGGGCGACCTCAAGCCGTTCGGACGCTTCGTGATGACCGACGTCGACCGGGTCGGCGGCATCCCGGTCGTCACCAAGGCGCTGCTCGATGCTGGAGTGCTCGACGGTGACTGCCTGACCGTCACCGGTCGTACGCTGGCCGAGAACCTGGCCGACATCGCTCCGCCCGACGTGGACGGCGAGATCATCCGGGCGATGTCGCGGCCGATCCACCCCACCGGTGGCATCACGGTCCTGCACGGCTCGCTGGCGCCGGACGGCGCCGTCGTCAAGAGTGCCGGCTTCGACGAGGCGGTCTTCGAGGGCTCCGCGCGGGTGTTCGACGGCGAGCGGGCCGCGATGGACGCGCTCGCCGACGGCACCATCACCTCGGGCGACGTGGTGGTGATCCGCTACGAGGGACCCAAGGGCGGGCCAGGCATGCGCGAGATGCTGGCCATCACCGGCGCGATCAAGGGCGCGGGGCTGGGCAAGGACGTGCTGCTGCTCACCGACGGTCGCTTCTCCGGGGGCACCACCGGGCTGTGTGTCGGGCACGTGGCGCCCGAGGCGGTCGATGCCGGCCCGGTCGCCTTCGTCGCCGACGGCGACCGGGTCCGTCTCGACGTCGAGCGCGGCACCCTCGACCTGCTGGTCGACAAGGCCGAGCTGGCGTCGCGGCGAGACGGCTGGGCGCCACCGGAGTCCCCCTACCGGACGGGTGTGCTTGCCAAGTACCGCCGGCTGGTCGGCTCGGCCGCCGACGGCGCGGTCTGCGGCTGAGGCGTCGTGCTCGGCCGATGGCCGCGGCGGGCAGCGGGTGCCTGGCGCCGGCGGGATCTTCCGACGGCGGCGCGCTGGGGAGTGGCGACAACGTCGGAAGATGCGCCGGTGGGTGGCTGGCGAGCACGGGCGGGGTCTTCCGACGGCGGCGCGCCGGGCGGCTGGCGCCGGCGCGCCTGGCGACGGGCAGCGGGTCCGCATGTCGAGACGCCCGTCTCACGTTCTTGACTAACGGCCCCTTGCGGGGGACCGTTGGCGTGTGCGTCACCTTGTTCTCGTACTTTTCCGGCGCGCCGGCTGATCCCGCCTCGACAGCCAGCGCGCCTCCTCCCGTCCGCCCGTCGGACCGGAGGTTTTTTCATGTACGGGACGGTCAGCAGACGAGCAGTGGGAGCAGCGATGAGTGAGCAGATGACCGGCGCGCAGAGCCTGATCCGGTCGCTGGAACGCGCCGGAGTGGACACCATCTTCGGCATCCCCGGCGGGGCCGTCCTTCCGGCGTACGACCCGCTGCTCGACTCCAAGCAGATCCGCCACATCCTGGTACGCCACGAGCAGGGCGCCGGTCACGCTGCGCAGGGCTACGCGCAGGTGACCGGCAAGGTGGGGGTGTGCCTGGCGACGTCCGGGCCGGGCGCGACGAACCTGGTGACGCCGCTCGCGGACGCGCACATGGACTCGGTGCCGATCGTTGCGGTCACCGGCCAGGTCTCCTCGAGCGCGATCGGAACCGATGCGTTCCAGGAGGCCGACATCCGCGGCATCACGATGCCGATCACCAAGCACAGCTTCCTGGTCACCAACCCCGCCGACATCCCGCGGACCGTGGCCGAGGCGTTCCACATCGCCTCCACCGGGCGGCCGGGTCCGGTGCTCGTCGACGTCGCCAAGGACGCCCTCCAGGCGATGACGACGTTCGACTACCCGACCCAGCTGTCGCTGCCCGGCTACCGCCCGGTGACCCGCCCGCACGGCAAGCAGATCCGCGAGGCCGCGCGCCTGATCGCGGCCGCCCAGCGGCCGGTGCTCTACGTGGGCGGCGGCGTGATCAAGGCCAACGCGTCCGCTGAGCTGGCCCGCCTGGCCGACCTGACCGGCATCCCGGTCGTGACCACGCTGATGGCCCGCGGTGCGCTACCGGACTCCCACCCCCAGCATCTCGGCATGCCGGGCATGCACGGCTCGGTGGCCGCCGTCGCCGCGCTCCAGCGTTCCGACCTGCTGATCACCCTGGGTGCCCGCTTCGACGATCGGGTGACCGGCCGGCTGGACACCTTCGCCACCGGCGCGCTCATCATCCACGCCGACATCGACCCCGCCGAGATCAGCAAGAACCGGCACGCCGACGTCCCGATCGTCGGGGACTGCCGCGAGATCATCTCCGAGCTGATCGCCGCCGTCGAGACCGACTGTGCCGCTGGCAGGGCGGGCGAGCACGCGGCCTGGAGCGAGTGGAGCCGCGGGCTCGCCGAGCGCTACCCGGTGGGCTACGACGTACCCGAGGACGGCTCGCTGGCACCGCAGTACGTCATCGAGCGCATCGCGGCGGCGGCCGGCCCCGAGGCCACCTACGTCGCCGGTGTCGGCCAGCACCAGATGTGGGCCAGCCAGTTCATCGGCTACGAGCGTCCCCGCTCTTGGGTCAACTCCGGCGGCCTCGGCACGATGGGTTACGCCGTCCCGGCCGCGATGGGCGCCCAGGTCGGCGCCCCGGACCGGGTGGTGTGGGCCATCGACGGCGACGGCTGCTTCCAGATGACCAACCAGGAGTTGGCCACCTGTGCGCTGGAGGGCATCCCGATCAAGGTCGCGGTCATCAACAACTCCGCGCTGGGCATGGTGCGGCAGTGGCAGACCCTGTTCTACGAGGGGCGCTACTCGCACACCGACCTGCACACCAGCTCAGCGTCGAGGGGCATCCCGGACTTCGCCAAGCTGGCGGAGGCGTACGGCTGCGTCGGGCTGCGCTGCGACAAGCCCGGCGACGTGGACAAGGTCGTGGCTGAGGCGATGGCCGTCGACGACCGTCCGGTGGTGGTCGACTTCGGCGTGCACCGGGACGCGATGGTGTGGCCGATGGTGGCCGCGGGCACAAGCAACGACGCCATCCTGATCGCCCGCGACCTGGCACCGGTGTGGGACCGCGAGGAGGAGCAGTGAGCCGGCACACCCTGTCCGTCCTGGTCGAGAACACCCCGGGGGCGCTGGCGCGCATCTCCGGGCTGTTCGCCCGGCGCGGCTTCAACATCGAGTCGCTGGCCGTCGGCCCGACCGAGCATGCCGACATCTCGCGGATGACCATCGTGGTCAACGTGGAGGCGCAGCCGCTGGAGCAGGTGACAAAGCAGCTGAACAAGCTCGTCAACGTCATCAAGATCGTGCAGCTGGAGCCGGGCGCCGGCGTCGAGCGCGAGCTGGTGCTGATCAAGGTGCGTGCCGACGCCGGCACCCGCGGGCAGGTGCTCGAGACCGTGCAGCTGTTCCGGGCCAAGGTCGTCGACGTCGACCCCGAAGCGGTCACGATCGAGGCCACCGGCAACCCCGACAAGCTCGCCGCCATGCTGCGGGTGCTCGAGCCGTACGGCATCCGCGAGCTCGTGCAGTCCGGCATGGTGGCGATCGGGCGCGGGGGGCGGTCCATCACCGACCGGACGCTGCGTCCCGTCACCCAGACCGGCTGACCCGCACCACCCAGACCCGCAGATCCCGAACAGACCCAGAGGAGCAACCCCGTGGCCGAGATGTATTACGACGACGACGCCGACCTGAGCGTCGTCCAGCAACGCAACGTGGCGGTGCTCGGCTACGGCAGCCAGGGCCACGCACACGCGCTGTCGCTGCGCGACTCCGGCGTGGACGTGCGCGTCGGGTTGCCGGCGGGCTCGCGCAGCCGCGAGCGGGCCGAGGCGGAGGGCCTGCGGGTGCTCACCCCGTACGAGGCGTGCGAGGAGGCGGACCTGATCGTCGTGCTCGCACCCGACCCGGCGCAGCGCCAGCTCTACGTCGACTCGATCGAGCCCAACCTGGTCGAGGGTGACGCGATCTTGTTCGGGCACGGCTTCAACATCCGCTTCGGCTACATCTCGCCGCCGCCCGGCGTCGACGTGTGCATGGTCGCCCCGAAGGGGCCGGGGCATCTGGTGCGGCGCGAGTACACCGTGGGCCGCGGCGTCCCGGTGTTGGTCGCGGTCGAGCAGGACGCCTCCGGCGCTGCCTGGGACCTGACTCTCTCGTACGCGAAGGCGCTGGGCGGGCTGCGCGCCGGCGGCATCAAGACCACCTTCACCGAGGAGACCGAGACCGACTTGTTCGGTGAGCAGGCCGTCTTGTGCGGCGGCGCGTCGTCGCTGGTGATGGCGGGCTTCGAGACGCTCGTCGAGGCCGGCTACCAGCCCGAGGTCGCCTACTTCGAGTGCCTGCACGAGCTCAAGCTGATCGTCGACCTGCTGTACGAGGGCGGCATCGCCAAGCAGCGCTGGTCGGTGAGCGACACCGCCGAGTACGGCGACTACGTCTCCGGGCCGCGGATCATCGACGCATCGGTCAAGCAGCGGATGGGCGACGTGCTCGCCGACATCAAGAGCGGTGCCTTCGCCGACCGCTTCATCGCCGACCAGGACGCCGGCGGGCCGGAGTTCGCCAAGTTCCGCGCCGAGGGCGAGCAGCACCCGATCGAGGCGACCGGCCGCGAGCTGCGCAAGCTGATGAGCTGGGTCAAGACCGACGACGACTACACCGAGGGCACCGCCGCCCGCTGAGCCCGCGCCAGGTGTCACCGCTGCCGCCCACCGCGCGCTTGTCGCGCGCCACGTAAACGTGGCGCGCATACCCTTGACGGGGCGTGCGGGCCACGTAAAGCATCGCTCTGCCACGTTTACGTGGCGCGCGGCCACGCGGTCAGGGCGCCGGGGCGGTGGCGAAGAGGGCCGGCGCGGGGAAGCGGACCCGGCCCGAGCCGTCGGTGAACCGCGCCAGTGGGCGGCGCGCCGCGCTCAGCAGCGCGGCGTAGTCGTCGTCGGAGACGCCGTCGGCGAGCGTCCACCCGCGTACGTCGGTGTGCAGCCAGGCCTCGACCGACTCGAACCGGGCCCATCCCTCGTGTCGGGAGACCTCGACATCGGAGAGGACCGGTGCCACCAGCGCGTGGAGCTGCTCCGCCGAGCCGATCGCGAACGGGGCTAGCATCGCCTCGGCCGCCCAGCGTCCGAGCACCTGCCCCAGCAGGTCGACCATGACGGCGTAGCCGGGCGACTCCTCGACAGCGCACCAGGTGCCCACCGTGATCCGCCCGCCCGGCGCGCACACGCGCGCCATCTCCGCCAGTGCCCGGGCACGATCGGCCACGAACATCAGAACGAACTGGCAGACGACCGCGTCGAAGCTGGCGTCGTCGAACGGCATCTCCTCGGCCGCGCCGGCGTGCCAGCCCACGTCAGGTGCTGCCCGGCGAGCCACGGCGAGCATCCCGGCGTTCGGGTCAAGACCGCGGACCCGTCCGGTCGGCCCGACGCGGCGTGCCGCCTCCCGGGCGACCACCCCGGTGCCGCAGCCGACGTCGAGCACCCGGCGGCCCGGCCCCGAGGTCTCGGTGATCCCCGCCGCGTCCAGGGTGTGACCCGCCCACTGGCCGAACAGGGCGGGGACGAAGAACTTCTCGTAGACCTCGGCGGCGTCGCGGCTCACCTGGCCCCGGCGGGCGCTGCTGGTGTCCATGGCTGCATGCAACGACCGATCCGGTCCGACCTCAAGTCCTGTTTCAGAACTTCCCGCCCAGCGTACGGCGGTGGCACCCTGACAGCCATGGGCACCTACAGGCAGTACTGCCCGGTGGCGCGCGCGTGCGAAGTTCTGGCCGAGCGCTGGACGCCGCTGCTGGTCCGAAACCTGATGTTTGGGGCGGACACGTTCAACGAGATCGCCCGCGGGGTCCCGGCCATGTCCCGGTCAATGCTGGTGACCCGGCTCGACCAGCTCGAACGGGCCGGCGTCGTCGCCAGTTGCCCGAAGCCGGAAGGCTATGGCCAGCACTACCGGCTCACCGCCGCGGGCCGTGACCTGGCCGACGTGATCGCCGCCCTCGGCGCTTGGGGCGAGCGCTGGATCGAGGTGACGACGCAGCACTCCGATCCAGGCTTCGCCCTGTGGGCGTGGCATCGGGTCCAGGTGGACCGGTCCCGCCTGCCGGACCAGCCGGTGGTGGTGGCGTTCGTGTTCCCCGACGAGGCGCCCACCAACAGGCGCTACTGGCTACGGGTCGAGCGCGGCGACGTCGAGCTGTGCTACTCCGACCCTGGTGGCGAGCCGGACCTGTGGGTGACGGCCGCCTCCCTGCCCTTCGTCGACTGGCACCGGGGTGCCCGGACCTGGACCGAGGTGGTAGGCGCCGGCGACGTGCGGGTCGACGGGCCCCGGGCGCTGGCGCGGGCGCTGCCCACCTGGCACCTGGACGAGCCCGTGGTCGGCTAGTGGCTGCGGCTGCTGGGTGACCAGTTGCCGCGAGATGCAGATGTTGGGCCGTGGCATCGGCATTTCGCGGCAGCTCGCTGCACCCGCGTCCTCGGTCGGCCGGCCGGGCCAGCCGCGCCGCCCTTGCGGGCGCGCCGGCGTGGCCTGGATGCTGGGGCCGTGCCAGAGATGCCGGCGGTGGCGAGGGCGGTGGTCACCAGCGCGCCGTACGAGTTCGTCGCGCGCCGGGTGCTGCTGCCGTGGGCGCTGCAGGGGCACCAGCCGAGCGGTGAGGGTCTGGAGATCGGCGCCGGCGGTGGCAGCATGACCGCCCGGCTGCTCACTGAGTACCCGCGGTTGCGCATGGTCGCCACCGACTACGACCCTGAGATGGCGGGTGCGGCCGGGCGGAGCCTGGCGCGGTTGGGAGACCGGGTCAGCGTCGAGCAGGCCGACGCCGGCTCACTGCCGTTCACGGCCGGGCGCTTCGACTTCGTGTTGTCCGCGGCGATGCTGCACCACGTGGTGGCGTGGGAGCGGGCGCTCGCCGAGGCCGTCCGCGTGCTGCGGCCCGGTGGCCGGCTGATCGGGTACGACGTGCAGGACACCGCGCCCGTCCGGTGGATGCACGCGACCGAGCACGACGCCGACGTACGGATGCTCCGTGCCGGCCAGCTGGAGGCCGAGCTGGCCCGGCTGGGCGTCACCGACGTGCGGGTGCGCACTGGCGTGCTGGGCCTGGTGATGCGGTTCGACGCCGGCATGCCCACCTGAGACGCCACCCGCCAGCGAGCTGCCGCGAAATGCAGATGTGCGGCGGTCAACATCTGCAGATGGCGTGGACCTGCCCCGGCCTGCCGCAACTCGGGCCGGTGTCGACCGGAACCGCCCGAGGGTGGGTGCGTGGTGACGCAGCCGGTGCGAGGCTGCACGATGGGCGTATGCGCGGGCGGCAACAGGGCGACGGATCGACGTCGCGCTGGTTGCGGCACGACTGGTGGGGCGTTGTGCTGGAGGCCCCGGACGCGCGGGCGCTGGCCGAGTTCTACGCGGCGCTGCTCGGGTGGATGGTGGAGAAGAGCGATGATGGCGACGCGGCGGTGGCTCCCCAAGACGGCGTCGCCTACATCGGCTTCCAGACCGCGCCGACGTACGTACGCCCGGTTTGGCCGCCCGTCGAGGGTGCCCCGCAGATGACGATGCACCTCGACTTCGAGGTCAGCGACCTCGAAGCAGCCGTCGCCCATGCGATCGAGCTTGGCGCCGAGCAGGCCGAGCACCAGCCGCAGGACAACGTCCGGGTGCTCCTCGATCCGGCGGGACACCCGTTCTGCCTCTACACCGGCGGCTGACACCGACCGTCACCACGGGACATCGCCAGATTGCGGCATCTCGTGGACGCGCCCGGGCCTCGGTGACGGGTGGGTTACGATCGATGACCGGGCACACCGTCGTGCATCCGTCCAGACTCCGACCGCACGACTCCCGCAAAGGATCCGCCGTGACCAAGCCCGTCGTCCTGATCGCCGACCAGCTGTCCCCCGCAACCGTCGAGGCGCTGGGTGCGGGCTTCGACATCCGCAGCTGCAACGGCCCCGACCGAGCTGAGCTGCTGGCGGCCATCGGTGCGGCCGATGCGGTGCTCGTACGCAGCGCGACCCGGATCGACGCCGAGGTGCTCGCCGCCGCGCGCCGGCTCAAGATCGTGGCCCGCGCCGGAGTCGGTCTCGACAACGTGGACGTCAAGGCCGCCACCCAGGCCGGCGTCATGGTGGTCAACGCGCCCACGTCCAACATCATCAGTGCCGCCGAGCTGGCGGTCGGCCTGCTGCTCGGCGCGGCCCGGCACATCGCGCCGGCCAACGAGACGTTGCGGGCGGGGCAGTGGAAGCGCAACTCGTTCACCGGCACCGAGCTGTACGAGAAGACCCTCGGCATCGTGGGTCTCGGACGCATCGGGGTGCTGGTCGCGCAGCGGCTGTCGGCCTTCGGCATGCGCGTGGTCGCCTACGACCCGTACGTCCAGGCCGGCCGGGCCGCGCAGATGGGCGTACGCCTGGTGGGGCTCGACGAGTTGCTCGCCGAGGCGGACGCGATCTCGGTGCACCTGCCGAAGACGTCCGAGACGGTCGGTCTGATCGGCGACGAGCAGCTGCACAAGGTCAAGCCCGGCGTGCTCATCGTCAACGCCGCGCGGGGCGGGATCGTCGACGAGCAGGCGCTGTACGCCGCGCTCAAGGAGGGCCGGGTCGGTGGGGCAGGTCTCGACGTGTTCGCCAAGGAGCCGTGCACCGACTCGGCGCTGTTCGAGCTCGGCAACGTGGTGGCCACCCCGCACCTGGGTGCCAGCACCGACGATGCGCAGGAGAAGGCGGGGGTCGCGGTGGCCCGCTCGGTGCGGCTGGCGCTGGCCGGTGAGCTGGTGCCCGACGCGGTCAACGTGCAGGGCGGTGTGATCGCCGAGGACGTCCGCCCCGGCATCGCGCTGACCGAGCGGCTCGGCCGCATCTTCACCGCGCTCGCCGACGGCATCGTGTCGCAGCTCGACGTCGAGGTCCGCGGCGAGATCACGGTGCACGACGTGAAGGTGCTCGAGCTGGCGGCGCTCAAGGGCGTCTTCTGCGACGTGGTCGAGGACACCGTGTCCTACGTCAACGCCCCGCTGCTGGCCGCCGAGCGTGGTGTCGAGGTGCGGCTGATCACCGACCCCGACAGCCCCGACCACCGCAACCTGGTCACCCTGCGCGGCACCCGCGCCGACGGCAGCCAGGTGTCGGTGTCGGGCACGCTGGTCGGCATCCAGCAGCGTGAGCGGCTGGTTGAGGTCGACGGCTACGACGTCGAGATCGAGCCCACGGACCGACTGCTGTTCGTCCGCTACCAGGATCGGCCGGGCATGATCGGCACCGTCGGCGGGCTGCTGGGCGACAACGCCATCAACATCGCTGGCATGCAGGTCAGCCGCGACCGCCAGGGTGGGCACGCGCTGGTCGTGCTGGCCGTCGACTCGGCGGTCTCGGCCGACGTCGGCGAGGAGGTCCGCGTCGCCATGGACGCGGAGTGGGTGCGCCGGGTCAACCTGGAGACCTGAGCCTGCGTTGGAAGACGCCGGGCTCTGGCGAGCGGCTGAGGCGATCAGCTCAGGCGATCAGCTCAGGCGATCAGCTCAGGCGATCAGCGGGCTGCGCTGCGTGCCTTTCCTCCCGGCAGCGGCGCCGGCGCGCACCTGCGCGTCGACGGCCGCGATCCGACCCACCGCCTCGACCGCCAGCTCGGGGTCGACGGTGCACGGCAGCCGCAGGCTCGCCTGCAGGCCACCGCCGCCGCTGAACCGACCGCCCGGCGCCAGCAGCACACCGTGCTGCTCGGCCGCCTGCACCAGCGCCGGCCCGTACGGGCCGGGCAGCCGGCACCACAGGCTCAGCCCACCCGGCGGCAGCCGGACCCTGGCCTGGTGCGGCGTACGGGCCGCAGCATCCGGCTGGTGCGCACCTCGTTGGAGGTGAGCGTGCTGGTCGTCGGGTGGCTGCTCGGCGGCACGGTCGGGGTTGGCGCGCTGCTGTACGCGGTGAGCATCGGCCCGCTGGTGCAGGCCTTCCTGCCGCACCTGGTCGTCGAGCTGCCGGTCGGTGCCGCCGGCCGTGACGGTGCGGAGCGGGTCGGCGCCGGGCGGGTCAGCGCCGCACGGCCAGCACGACCGAGGCGTCGTCGGTCACCATCACGTCCACCGCTGTGAACCGGGGGTCGGTGAGCCACCGCTCGCGCATCGTGTCCACCCGGCCCTCATAGACTGGCGGCCACTGGCTGCTCGGGGTGAAGTCGTCGAGGACGACCACGCCACCGGGCTCCATCAGGTCGGCGATCTCGTCGACCGACCCGAGTTTGACCTCGCGGACGTCGACGAACAGCAGCGAGAACGGCGCGAATCGCTCCAGCGTGGTCCAGTCGCCGGCGTGCACCTCCACCCGGTCGTCCCCGCTGAAGACACCGCGGGCGAGGTCGGCCAGCGACGGGTCCAGCTCGGCGGTCACGATCCGCACGTCGTCGTGCGCACCGCTGGACAGCCAGGCGGCACCAACCCCGCAGCCGGTGCCCAGCTCACCCAGGGTCCCGTGCCGCATGGCCGCCAGGGTTGCCAGCAACCGACCGGTCTCGTGCCGGGCCGCGCTGACGAAGCCCTGACTGCGGGACAGGTCCAGGGCCTGCCGGACGATGTCGGGCAGCTCGGGAGGGGCGCTCACGCTCGGAGTCTGCCGCCGCCGTCGCGGCGCGAAGACCACGCCACCGGCCGGTCCCACCAGATGAGACGGTTGTCCATCCGCGCGTCGAGCCCGGCGGGCGCGGCGTACGGTGGGGCGGTCATGCAGAGGTTCGTAGTCATCCTTCGCTGCCGTAGTGGGGCCTACTGAGGCCATCCCCACTGCGGCGTTCGGCGTTGGGCCCACGGACCCCGTGCTTCGGCAGTGCCGCAGGTGTTGAGCACCACCCCGCTCCGCCCGCGCCTCTGACACGCATCGATCATCGTCACCCGGTGGCTGTGCGCCATGGTGGGGTCCGGCCCGGCAGACCACCAGCACGCATGCGACAAGGACGACACGATGTACGAGATGTACCCGACCGAATGGGCTCCCGGCCACCACAGCAGTGAGAGCCGGGAGACCGCCCGCGCCCTGCAGGTCGCCATCGACCTGCGCGACAACGGAGGAGAGCGTCCTGACGACAGCTGAGCCGGGCACCGATCGCCGTCGGGTGTCGCTGGCCGTCATCGGTGGTGACGGCATCGGTCCGGAGGTGACCGCGGCGGCGGTGTGTGTGCTCGCCGCGGCCACCGAGCCCGACGGCGTACGCATCGACGAGCAGCACTTCGACCTCGGCGCCGGGCGGTACCTCGCCAGCGGTGAGGTGCTGCCCGACGCGGTGCTCGACCAGATCCGCACCCACGACGCGATCCTGCTCGGAGCGGTCGGCGGCCGGCCGGGTGACACCGCCCTGCCCCCCGGTCTGCTGGAGCGGGGGTTGCTGCTGCGGCTGCGGTTCGAGCTCGACCACCACGTCAACCTGCGGCCGTCCCGGCTGTGGCCGGGTGTCACCTCGCCGCTGCTCGACCCCGGCGAGGTTGACTTCGTGGTGGTCCGCGAGGGCACCGAGGGGCCGTACGTCGGCAACGGGGGAGTGCTCCGGGGCGGGACCCCGCAGGCCATCGCGACCGAGGTCAGCATCAACACCGCCTTCGGCATCGAGCGGGTGGTCCGCGACGCCTTCCGTCGGGCCGATGCCCGGCCCAGGCGACGGCTCACCCTCGTGCACAAGACCAACGTCCTCGTGCACGCCGGCTCGCTGTGGACCCAGGCGGTCGGCACTGTCGGGCTGGAGTTCCCGCGGGTGGAGGTGGACTACCTGCACGTCGACGCCGCGACGATCTTCTTGACGACCGACCCGGCCCGCTTCGACGTGGTGGTCACCGACAACCTGTTCGGCGACATCCTCACCGACCTGGCGGCCGCGGTGACCGGCGGCATCGGGCTGGCGGCGAGCGGCAACATCAACCCCGACCGCACCACCCCGAGCATGTTCGAGCCGGTGCACGGGTCGGCCCCCGACATCGCCGGCCAAGGCGTCGCCGACCCGACCGCGGCGATCCTGTCCGCGGCGATGCTGGCCGAGCATCTCGGGCTCGCGGGCGCGGCGGCCCGCATCGAGGCAGCGGTCACCGCCGACCTGGCCGGGCGGGCCGGACGGCCGCCGCGCAGTACCCGCGAGGTCGGCGAGGCGATCGCCGGCCGGGTGGCGTCGGTTAGCGTGCCCGTATGAGCCGCTCCGCACTCCCGGTCACGCAGACACCGACTCCCACCGACGCCCCCCGGCGCGACGAGATCCTGGCCGCACCGGGCTTCGGCGTGCACTTCAGCGACCACATGGCGCTGGTCGAGTGGACTCCCGACCGGGGTTGGCACGCAGGCCGGGTGCAGCCGTACGGGCCGCTGTCGCTCGACCCGGCCACCGCCGTCTTGCACTATGCCCAGGAGATCTTCGAGGGCATGAAGGCCTACGGCCACCCGGACGGTTCGACCTGGCTGTTCCGGCCGGACGCCAACGCGGCCCGCTTCCAGCGCTCGGCCCGGCGCCTCGCGCTGCCCGAGCTGCCGACCGAGACGTTCCTCGACGCGATCGAAACCCTGGTGCGCACCGACGCCGGCTGGGTGCCCCGCGGAGGCGAGAGCAGCCTCTACGTGCGGCCGTTCATGTTCGCCTCCGAGGCGTTCCTCGGGGTGCGGCCGGCCCAGCACGTGACGTTCTGCGTCATCACCTCTCCCGCCGGCGCCTACTTTCCCGGCGGGGTCCGGCCGGTGTCGATCTGGCTGTCGCAGGAGTACACCCGCGCCGCCCCCGGCGGCACCGGCGCGGCCAAGTGCGGCGGCAACTACGCCGCGAGCCTGCTCGCCCAGGCCGAGGCCGCGGCCAACGGCTGCGAGCAGGTCGCCTTCCTCGATGCGATCGAGCACACCTGGGTCGAGGAGCTGGGCGGAATGAACCTCTGCTTCGTGTACGCCGACGGCTCGGTGGTCACCCCCGAGCTGACCGGCACGATCCTCGAGGGCGTCACCCGCGACTCCATCCTGACCCTGCTCGACGACAGCGGGCACAAGGTCGAGCAGCGCCACTTCAGCATCGACGAGTGGCGCGACGGTGTCGCGGCGGGTGACATCACCGAGGTCTTCGCGTGCGGCACCGCAGCGGTGGTCACGCCCGTCGGCCGGCTGGCCTGGCCGGGTGGCGAGGCCCGCTGCGGCGACGGCACCGGCACCGGGCCGGTCACCGACGCCACCCGGGCGGCTCTGCTCGACATCCAGTACGGGCGGCGCGAGGACCGGTACGGATGGATGCGTCAGGTCCAGTGAGGGTGCCGTGAACGGCTTCCACGTCTACGACACCACCCTGCGCGACGGCGCGCAGCAGGAGGGGTTGAGCCTGTCGGTCGCCGACAAGCTCTCCATCGCCCGGCACCTCGACGACCTCGGGGTGGGCTTCATCGAGGGCGGCTGGCCCGGCTCGAACCCCAAGGACACCGAGTTCTTCGCCCGGGCCCGCGGCGAGCTGAACCTGCGCCACGCCGAGCTCGCGGCCTTCGGCGCCACCCGCCGGCCCGGCATGACCGCCGCCGACGACCCGCTGGTCGGCGCCCTGCGAGACAGCGGCGCGTCTGTGGTCACACTGGTCGCCAAGAGCCACGACCGGCACGTCGAGCGCGCGCTGCGTACGTCGCTGGACGAGAACCTCGCCATGGTCGGCGACACCGTCGCACACCTGCGGGCCGAGGGGTTGCGGGTGTTCCTCGACGCCGAGCACTTCTTCGACGGCTACCGCGACCACCGGGCGTACGCGCTGGAGGTGCTGCGGGTGGCGGTCGAGGCCGGTGTCGAGGTGGTGGCGCTGTGCGACACCAACGGCGGCATGCTGCCCCCGCGCGTGAGCGACGTGGTCGGTGACGTGCTGGCGGGGTTGCCGGCCGACTCCGGCGCCCGGGTGGGCATCCACTGCCACAACGACACCGGCTGCGCGGTCGCGAACACCCTGGCCGCGGTCGAGGAGGGCGCCACGCACGTGCAGGGCACCGTCAACGGCTACGGCGAGCGCACCGGCAACGCGGACCTGATCGCGGTGGTGGCCAACCTGCAGCTCAAGCAGCGGCGCGAGGTGGTGCCGGTGCGCTCGCTGCGCGACGCGACCCGCATCGCGCACGCCGTGGCCGAGGTCACCAACGTGCCGCCCTCGTCGCGCCAGCCGTACGTCGGGGTGTCGGCCTTCGCGCACAAGGCGGGCCTGCACGCCAGCGCGGTCAAGGTGGACCCCGACCTCTACCAGCACGCCGACCCGGTCGACGTCGGCAACGACATGCGGATGCTGGTCTCGGAGCTGGCCGGGCGCGCGAGCATCGAGCTCAAGGGCAGCGAGCTGGGCTTCGACCTCGCCGAGGACCGCGAGCTGGTCACCCGCATCACCAAGCGCGTCAAGGAGATGGAGCAGTCCGGCTACACCTTCGAGGCCGCCGACGCCTCGTTCGAGCTGCTGCTCGTGGAGGAGGTCGAGGGCGCCCGCCCGTCGTACTTCAGCGTCGAGTCGTGGCGGGTGCTCACCGAGTCGGCGCCCGACCCCGAGGCCGAGGCGCTGTCGGAGGCGACCGTCAAGCTGTACGCCGGCGGCGAGCGGTTCGTCGTCATCGGCGAGGGCAACGGGCCGGTCAACGCCCTGGACCACGCGCTGCGGCAGGCGATCGGCCGGGCGTACCCGCAGGTGGCGAGCTTCCAGCTGATCGACTACCGGGTGCGCATCCTCGACCAGGGTCACGGCACCGACGCGGTCATCCGGGTGCTTATCGAGACCAGCGACGGCAGCGACTCGTGGGTGACGGTCGGCGTCGGGCACAACCTCGTCGAGGCGTCGTGGGAGGCGCTGCGCGACGCGGTGACCTACGGCCTGCACCGCTCCGGGCTGACCTGAGTCTGCCCAGACGGCGGGCCGCTGGCCGGGGGCCGCCCGGCGGCCGAGCGGCCAGGGCTGCCCAGTGGTCACAGCCGACACCTGAACCGCGCCGTTGGACTGTCGAGTGTGACCACTTTGTAGCGGCGGCCCGGCCCGTGCCCGGACGGCGGGCACCCCGGGCGTGGTCGCTACCGTGACTCAGATGGCGGTCTGGGTGTCGTTGCTGCGGGGCATCAACCTGGGTGCGCGCAACAAGGTGCCGATGCCGGCGCTGCGCGAGGCGCTGGCAGCGGCCGGCTTCGACGACGTGCAGACGTACGTGCAGAGCGGCAACGTCGTCACCTCGTCCGGGCATCGCAGCCGCGACCGGGTGGCCGCGCTCGTCCGCGAGGTGGTGGCCGCGCACTTCGGCGTGGACGTGCCGGTCGTCGTGCGCAGTCCGGCCGAGCTGGCGGCGGTGCTGGCGTGGAACCCGTTTCCAGTTGCCAGCGCCGAGCGGCCCAAGCTGGTCCAGGTGACGCACCTGGTGGCGACCCCGGCGCCGGCCGACGTCGAGGCGCTGCTGGCGGCGGTCGAGGACATGCCCGAGCGGGTGGCCGTGCGAGGCGCCGAGGTGGTCGTCGACTACAGCTTGGGGATCCAGACGAGCAAGGTGCAGGGTGCCTGGCTGGCCAAGCGGCTCGGCGGGGTGGACGGCACCGCCCGCAACTGGCGCACGCTCACCGCCTTATGCGAGCTGACCGCCGATGCGTGAGCGGTGAGGACGCCGCCGATCTGCACAGCCTGACGGGTCACCCTCACCAGCGCCGTTGACGCGGGCGTGGCGCCGCGGCGGGGTCGTTCACCGGGTCGCGAAGCGGTCCAGCCGCTCGAGCAGCGCGTCCATTGCCGGCTGCGCCTGGTCGGTGTCGAAGATGTTCTGGGCATGGGCCGAGCCGGGCAGGATCGTCGCCTCGTTCTCGTCACCCGGCGCGGACTCGGCCAGGTCGGTGGACACGTCGGCGACCGGCTCGTCCTCGCTGGCGATGAAGAGCTTCGGCTCCTCGCCCAGCCCTTCGACCGTCCCGTTGGGCGACAGCAGCACCAGTTGGTCGGGCAGGTCCGGCTGCTGGCTGGCGAGGTCGAGGATCGCGTCGGCGCCGGCGCTGCCCCCGACGAGGGCAACATCGCCGATCCCGTCGTCCTGCAGCTGCGTGACGGCGTCCCCGATCGCCTCGGGGCTGATGTCCTCGACCGCGATCACCGTGGCTGCCTGGTCGGCGATCGCGGTGGCCTGCTCCTCCCAGCTGGCCGCGTCGAAGGCCGCGCCGTGAGCGAGGACGACGCCGTAGTCCCCATCACCCCACGTCAGCGCGTCGTTGCCGTTGATCGTGATCGTGCTGCCCGACGAGCCCCCGTCCTTGGACGAGCTGCCGGCCGGCCGGTCCGCCTCCCCACAGCTCGTCAGGGCCAGGGTGGTGATGGCAAGGGCGGCGGCCAGGGCCAGCCCAGCGCGCCTGCCGGGTCCGAGCATGACCTCGATGGTAGGCGCCCGCCTTCGACCGAGGCTCGCCCGCGCAACCGGCGGCACTAGGCTCGCCGCCGTGCGTATCGCGAGGTTCAGCAGTGGCGACGACCAGTCCCGGTTCGGGGTCATCGGGGAGCGGGACGGCGAGTCGGTGCTCGCGGTGCTCACCGGTGACCCGCTGTATGCGGGGATCGAGCTGACCGGCCAGAGTCTGCCGCTGGACGACGTACGCCTGCTGGCGCCACTGATCCCGCGCAGCAAAGTGGTGGGCATCGGACGCAACTATGCCGACCACGCCGCCGAGCTCGAC
>JBBSNM010000045.1:0-21527 GCA_038232655.1 Propionibacteriales bacterium
AAGTCGAACGCCCGGCCGAAGCCGCCCTGGCGGGCCTCGTCGCGGATCGAGTTGCCGTAGTCGAAGACCTCGGCGCCCGCGTCCCTGAAGCCGACCATCGCCTCGACGTGGCGAGCCATCGACGCCTGCGCTCGCTCGGTGAACTCCTCGGGCTTGGCCGCAGCAAGCTCGTGCCAGTCGTCGACGTCGACGCCCTCGGGCAGGTACGACAGCGGGTCGTGCGCGGAGGTCTGGTCGGTGACGATGTCGATGGCGGCACCGCGCCGCAGCAGCTCGGGGAACACGGTGGCCGCGTTGCCGACCAGGCCGACGCTGAGCGGTTGACGGTCACGCCGTGCCTGCTCGCAGCGCGCGACGGCGGCGTCGAGGTCGGGGGCGAGCTCGTCGAGGTAGCGGTGGTCGACGCGGCGCTGCAGCCGGGCGCCGTCGACGTCGACGACCAGGCAGACGCCACCGTTGAGGGTGACGGCCAGCGGCTGCGCGCCGCCCATCCCGCCGCACCCGCCGGTCAGCGTCAGGGTCCCCGCCAGCGAGCCGCTGAACTTCTTCGCCGCCACGGCGGCGAACGTCTCGTACGTGCCCTGCAGGATGCCCTGGGTGCCGATGTAGATCCACGAGCCGGCGGTCATCTGCCCATACATGGTGAGCCCGAGCTGCTCGAGGCGGCGGAACTCCGGCCAGGTCGCCCAGTCGCCGACCAGGTTGGAGTTGGCGATCAGCACCCGCGGCGCCCACTCGTGCGTCTGCATCACCCCGACCGGGCGGCCGGACTGCACCAGCATCGTCTCGTCGTCGCCCAGGGTTGTGAGCGTGCGGACCATTGCGTCGAAGCTGCGCCAGTCGCGGGCGGCGCGGCCGGTGCCGCCGTAGACGACGAGGTCGTCTGGGCGCTCGGCCACATCGGGGTCGAGGTTGTTCTGCAGCATCCGCAGCGGCGCCTCGGTCTGCCAGCTGCGGGCGGTGAGCTTGGTGCCGCGGGGGGCGCGGACGGGTCGGGCTCCATGCATGGTGGGGGTCCTTTCCGGGTTGGTCAGGTAAGGGGAAGGCCGGGGGCGGCGACGAGGCTGCCGTCGGCGACGAGCCGGACGACCGTCTCGATCTCGGGCGACAGGTGGCGGTCGGTGCCGGGTCCGGCGACGCCGGCGGCGCGGACGGCGTCCCGTACGGCGCCGGTGCCGGCGGCCGGCTGCAGCGGCGCCCGCAGGTCGATGGCGCGGGCGGCGGTGAGGATCTCGACCGCCAGCACCCGGGTGAGCCCGTCGACGGCGCGCCGCAGCTTGCGGGCCGCGGCCCAGCCCATCGAGACGTGGTCCTCCTGCATGGCCGAGGACGGGATCGAGTCGACGCTGGCCGGCACGGCGAGCCGCTTCAGCTCGCTGGCGATGCCGGCGGCGGTGTACTGGGCGATCATGTGCCCGGAGTCGACGCCGGGGTCGTCGGCCAGGAACGGCGGCAGCCCGCGGCTGCGGGCGACGTCGAGGAAGCGGTCGGTGCGCCGTTCGCTGATGCCGGCCACGTCGGCGGCGGCGATCGCCAGGAAGTCCAGCACGTAGCCGACCGGGGCGCCGTGGAAGTTGCCGTTGGACTCCACCCGCCCGTCTGGTGTGACGACCGGGTTGTCGATGGCCGCGGCCAGCTCGCGGTCGGCGACCAGCGCCGCGTGGTCGACGGTGTCGCGGGCCGCGCCGTGCACTTGCGGAGCGCAGCGCAGCGAGTAGGCGTCCTGCACCCGGGTGCACTCCGGGGTGCGGTGGCTGGCCATGATCGCGCTGCCGGCCAGCAGGGTGCGCAGGTTGGCGGCCGAGACGGCCTGGCCGGGGTGGGCTCGCAGCTGCTGCAGGTCGGCGGCGTAGACGGCGTCGGTGCCGAGCTGGGCCTCGACGCTCATCGCCGCGGCGACGTCGGCGGTGGTCAGCAGCCGGCGCAGGTCGGCGATCGCGAGCACCAGCATGCCGAGCATGCCGTCGGTGCCGTTGACCAGCGCCAGCCCCTCCTTCTCCGCCAGCTGGACCGGTTCGATGCCGCTGTTGTGCAGGGCGTCGGCGGCAGGCACCAACTGACCGTCGGCGTCGCGCACCTCGCCCTCGCCGGTCAGCGCCAGCGCGACGTGGGCCAGCGGGGCCAGGTCGCCCGAGCAGCCGAGCGAGCCGTACTCGTGCACCACCGGGGTGATGCCCGCCGTGAGCATCGCCGCGTAGGTGCGGGCGGTCTCCAGCCGCACCCCCGTACGTCCGGTGGCCAGGGTGGACAGCCGCAGCAGCATCAGCGCGCGCACGACCTCGCGCTCGACCTCGGGGCCGGACCCGGCGGCGTGCGAGCGGATCAGGCTGCGCTGCAGCTGGGCGCGCATCGGGGTCTCGATGTGGGTGGTGGCCAGCGCGCCGAAGCCGGTGGAGATGCCGTAGTGCGGGCGGGTGTCGCCGGCCAGCGCGTCGATGATCGAGCGGCTGGCCCCGATCGCCGCCTCGGCGTCGTCGCCGAGGCGGACCCCGCCGCCGTGGCGAGCGACGCGTACGACGTCGTCCGGGTGCACCGGTCCGGTGCCGACGGTGACCGTGGGCTGCGAGCTCATGGCTCCATGGCACACCCGCGCCGGCGCGGTTGCCAGTACCGTGCAGGCATATGAGTCTGAGATCCCAGACACGTCGTCGGCGCGGTGGGGTGTGCCGGTGAGCGGCGTCCCCGCCGCGCGGCAGGCGCTCGGCGTCCTGCGGGTGTTGGCCAGCCAGCCCGAGCCGGTGCCGGCGGCGGTGCTAACCCGTACCCTGGGGCTACCTCGCTCCACGACGTACCACCTGCTGGCCGAGCTGCAGCGGGCGGGCTTCGTCGTGCATCTGGCCGCGGAGCGGCGCTGGGGCCTCGGGGTGAGCGCGTTCGAGCTGGGGTCGGCCTACACCCGCCAGGTGCCGCTGGCCCGGGTGGCCGGGCGGGTGCTCACCCGGCTCGTCGACGAGGTGCGGCACAGCGCGCACCTGGCCGTGCTGCACGGCCGCGAGGTGCTGTACGTGATCGAGGAACGGGCGCCCGGTCGCCCGCCGCTGGTGACCGACGTCGGTGTCCGGCTGCCGGCGCACCTGACCGCCAGCGGCCGGGCGCTGCTCGCCCGGCTGCCCGCGGCGCAGGTGCGGGCGCTGTTCCCCGACGCCGGCGCGTTCGTCGACCGGCACGGGCTCGGCCCGACCTCACTGACCGCGCTGCGCCGGCTGCTCGTGGACGTGCGGGCGCGTGGGTTCGCGCTGGAGAGCGGCGAGGTGACGCCGGGCTTCGCCTCGGTGGCGGCCGCGGTGCACGACCACCTGGGCCAGCCGGTGGCTGCGGTGGCGGTCACCTACCCGGTCGACGGCGGCAGCCTGCTCGGCGAGCCGCCGTCGGTGGGCGACCTGGCGCCGGCGGTGCTGCGGTCGGCCCGGCAGCTGCAGCAGCGGATCCACGGCCGCCCGCCGGCGTCGTGAGCAGCGCCTGAGCTGAGCTTGGCCCGACGGCGTCGCCGCCCAGCGTCAGTGCCACTCCCGCTCGATGACCTGCTCGCAGCTCTTGGAGATCCGGTCATCACCGTTGCCCCCGAAGATGCGGTCCCGTCCACCACGGCCCGCCAGGGCGTCGTCACCCTTGAAGCCCCGGATTGGTCGCGGTTAGGTGTCCCGCGGACGGCTGGCCAGTGTCTCGCGTAGCGCCGCGCCGGCAGCTACTGCAAGGGGTTGACCCAGCGAACCTCGCTGAACCGGGCGAAGTCGGTGTCGGCCGAGCAGATGCTGAGGCCGTGCTCGATGGCCAGGGCGGCAATGTCGGCGTCCGGGATGAGGTTGCCGGACAGCTGGTAGCGGGAGATCAGGTCCCCGAGGATCTCGGCGTGCCGAGCTGTCGGGGTGGGTACCCACGCCGGCTCGGCCGCCAGCCATTCCTGGACGTGCTGCCACGCCTCGTACGGGGTCAGCGGGTTCCGTACGGCCCGGGGGTGGGTGGCGATACGCAGGAACGCCGTCAGCGACGGCCACGGCAGCCCCACCCGGCGCTCCGCGGCCAAGACCGTGGATAGCCAGCCGCGAGCCCCGTGGTGGAAGTGGCTGGACCGGTCCACCGCATACAGCAGCAGGTTCGCGTCGACGAGCATCAGCGGTGGGCCGCGCCCTCGAGATGTTCGAGGGCCTCGGCGACGTTCGTGATGTCGACGCGAACCCCCAGGTCTGCCGTCCGCTGCCGGAAGCGCTGCCGCCGTGGCCTGGCCGCCAGGCCGGCCCGGACCAGTTCGTTGACCGCTTCGCTGAGCCCGATCCGTCGCTCTTTGCGGGTCTGCTCGATCGCCGCGGCGACATCGTCGTCAAGGTTGACCGTCGTCCTCATGCTGCAAGACTAACATCGTGATGCGTCAGCCTGCGCATCATATGCGTGCGTATCAAAGAGAGACAGGTTGGTGACGATCAGGCGCTTTACGGCGGATTCTCGCCGGTGGGAGGTTGGGCCCAGTGCGCCAGCATCCGTGTCGTCGGCCACCTCAGGAGCCGACAAGCGGCGACAGGGAGGTCAACCCTGATGAAGGCACTCGTGTACCACGGTCCCGGTCAGAAGCAGTGGGAGGACGTAGCCGATCCAGCGATCGTCGACCCCACCGACGTGATCGTGCAGGTCGACACCACCACGATCTGCGGCACAGACCTGCACATCCTCAAGGGCGACGTGCCCTCGGTTGCCGAGGGTCGGGTCCTCGGGCATGAAGGGGTGGGTACGGTCACCGAGGTCGGCGAGGCCGTACGCACCCTCGCCGCCGGCGATCGCGTGATCATCTCCTGCATCAGCGCGTGCGGCTCGTGCGCGTACTGCCACCAGCGGCTGCCTTCGCACTGCCTGCACGACGAGGGCACGGCCGGCATCGGCTGGATCCTGGGGCACCTGATCAACGGCACGCAGGCGGAGTACCTGCGGGTGCCGTTTGCCGAGAACTCGCTGCACAAGCTCCCAGCCGGGGTTAGCGACGAGGCGGCGCTGGTGCTCTCGGACATCCTGCCGACCGGCTTCGAGATCGGGGTGCGCAACGGTCGGGTCAAGCCCGGGGACGTCGTTGCCGTGGTGGGGGCGGGCCCCGTCGGGCTGGCGGCGATCATGACCGCTGGGCTGTACGGCGCCGCGCGGGTCATCGCGATCGATCTCGACAGCAACCGGCTCGAGCAGGCGGCCGGGTTTGGCGCCACCGATGCCGCTAACAGCGGCGCCGCGGGCTGGAAGGACGAGGTGCTGGCCATGACCGACGGGTTGGGTGTTGACGTGGCCATTGAGGCCGTCGGGGTGCCGGAGACCTTCGAGATGGCCACCGACATCATCCGGCCGGGCGGCACGGTGGCCAACGTGGGTGTGCACGGAGCGCCGGCGGAGCTGAAGCTGCAAGATCTCTGGATCAAGGACGTGGCGATCACCACCGGTCTGGTCAGCGCCACGACGACGCCGATGCTGCTCAAGCTGGTCGCGCAAGGGCGCCTCACCCCGGAGCGGTTCGTGAGCCACCACTTCGGCTTCGGTGAGATCATCGACGCCTACGACACGTTCGGCCGAGCCGCCGAGACCAAGGCGCTGAAGGTGGCCATCACCGGCTGAACTCCCCAACGTGGGGCGAGCCCACCCAAGATCAACTTGACGAGCCTGGCGAGGCTGCGGCGGCCTGGGGTTCAGTTGTGATCAGCGGGGCGACATTGCACACCGACGCACGTAGGGGTGAGCTGCCGCTGATCGGGTCGCCGGGCTGCTGGCGCAAGACCAGGTTCAGGTTTGCGCTGTCTGGACCGAACGGTGGGTAGTCGGGGAGGCCGAGTTCGGTGCAGGCCTGCCACCAGCCGTGCTGACCGCAGACAACGTCCGGATTCAGGGTGGCCTGGAGCCTGGCGCGGGCGCGGACACTGCCGTGGGGTGTTTCGAGGCGGACCCAGTCGCCGGCGGCGATGCCGCGTGCCCGCGCGGTGTCGGGATGCAGCTCGACCTGTGGGTCGGGCACGCGGCTGCGCAGGCCAGCGACGTTGCGGTGTTGGCTCTCGCAGAACCACAGCGACTTCGCACACGTCAGGATCAGGGGGAAGCGCTCCGTGAGGTCGGGCCGGGACCTGGGGCTGGTACGCGGCTCCTCGAACTCCGGCAGCGGAGAGTAGCCGTGCTCGGCCAGCACCTCCGAGAAGAGCTCGACCTTGCCCGATGGCGTGCTGAAACCGCGCGGCACGTCGTCGTCGAGCTCGGCGAACTTGCGGTGGTGTGTCGTGAGCGGCACGCGCACGCCCGCGGGTTGGGCGCGGAGCTGCTCGAGCGTCACTCCGCTCGGGGCGAGCTGATGGCGGAAGGCCGCGTCGAGGTCGCCGTTCCAGAAGTGCTCGCCAAGGCCAAGGCGGGTCGCGAGCGCGAAGATGATCTGCAGGTCCGAGCGCGCCTCGCCACGCGGATGGACGAGTGGTTGGCGCAGCTGCACAAGTGATTGCGCCGCCTCGTTGATCTCGAACCCGACCTTCAGCCCCTCGGTTTCGAACGCGCTGGTCACCGGAAGCACGATGTCGGCCTGCTCAGCAGTCGGGTTCATGAACAGGTCGGCGTGGACGAAGAACTCCAGCGATGCGAGCGCGTCGCGGCCGCGCGCGCTGTCCCCATGGGCCATCACCAGGTTCGCGCCGAAATTCACCAGCCCGCGCACACGGTAGGGGCGACCCTCCAGTGCCGCTGTGAAGACGTCCTCGCCATTGACGAACTCGAATCGCGCCGGACCCAACGGACGCTGCTCCACGCCGAGGGCCCTGGCGCGCTGTTCGGCGGCAAGCAGTTCGGCGCCATCGATCGAGTTCGTAGGGACACTGGGAAACAGCACGTTGCCACCGGGCGCGTCGAAGTCGCCGGTCAGGGCGTACAACTGGTTGACCGCCCGCACGGTCTGGGTGGCGTTGCTGTGCTGTTCGAGACCGCTCCACGCGTAGAAGGCGACCGGGCGCGACTCCCACAGCGTGCGCGCGGTGCGCTCGATGTCGGCGGCGGACACCCCGGTGATCGCCTCGGCAACGGTCGGTTCCATCCGGCCACAGCTCTCGGCGAGGACGTCGAACACGGGTCGGCACGGCAGCGGGCCGCTCGATGTCGCGACGTTGTGCACGCCGAACAGCGCAAGCCGCTCCTCGTTGACTGGGTGGCGACCCAGCGCGGGGTCGAACAGGGTCGGCTGCCCGCTGACCTCGTCCCATGCGACGTACTGGCCAGCATCGCCCGCGGCCGACAGGTCGTTGCCGCGAAGCAGGCGACCGGTGTCGGCGCGGACCAGAAGGGGTGCATTGGTCCAGCGCTGGACGAAGTCGCGATCGAACCAGCCGTTCTCGATCATGACGTGCGCGAGCGACAGTGCGAGGGCGGCGTCGGTTCCCGGGCGGACCCGCAGCCAGTGATTGGCCTTGGTCGCGAGGCCCGCGCGTCGTGGATCCACGACAACGAGCTTCGCGCCGCGGGCAACGGCGGCCACGGTGCTCGTCGCGTGTGCGAGTCGCGAGACGGACGGGTTGTACCCCCAGTAGAGGATGCAACCCGCATGGTCGAGATCCGGCAGGTAGGTGCCCGGCACGGCGGCGCCGTAGGTGTAGATGGGCGCCAGGTAGCGTCCCCAGCCGCACAGCTCCATGTACACGCATTGGTTCGGGCTGCCGTACGCGCGCCGGAGGCGCATCACCCAGTCGATCGCGTCGCTCATCGCCGAGGTCGAGGGAGACGTTGCGCTGAACACGACCGACTCGGAACCGTGGTCGCGCGCTAGAGCCAGGAGTCGCGCCGCGACCGTGTCAAGGGCCTCGTCCCAGGTGATGGCCTTCCAGCCGGGGTCACCGGATCCCTTCGGGGCCGTGCGCTTGAGCGGATGCAGCAGCCGCTCGGCGTGGGTCACGAGCTCTGGCGCCGTCTTGCCCTTGATACACAGCGCCTGGCCGGTGGGGTGCGAGGGGTCCGGCTGCAGCGCCGTGAAGGCGCCGTCGCTGATCGTGGCCTTTGCGCCACACCGCGAGACGCACAGGGGACAGAACGTCGGCACCTGCTCGGTCACCTGGTCAACGGGCATCGCCGCTCCGTCTCGAGGTCCGGGCCCGGCTCCCCGGCGGCCCGATTCATCGTCTCGAGGTCCTAGATGATACCCACGAGACGGGGGGAGCGCGACCATGATTTCGAGCTCGGGCGGACCGAGATGCACCCGGTCAAGCTCGGACCTGGCCACCCCACAATTCAACGATTTGGGGCTGGGCGCTGCCGCGGGCTCGCTGTCCCTATCCGCCGTCGACCCGGCCGAGGTCAGGCAAACGGGGTTCGGTGCGTTCTCGCCGGGTACTGGGCAGACGACACAGCCGACCGCGCCGAGGAGACAACAGTGCAGATCGACAAGGCGCAGATCATCGACATGCTCAAGTCGCAGGGCGACACCGGCAACGCCCAGCAGGCCGACCAGGAGTTGCCTCAGCAGGTGGACACCGAGCAGCACGCGGGTCTGCTGGAGAAGTTCGGCCTCAACCCACAGGACCTGATTGCCAAGTTCGCCGGCGGCAGCGGCGGCGGCGGCATCGGCGGCATGCTCGGCTGACAACTCGGTTGAATGGAGACTGGACACGACCACCAGCGACCACGTGCACGCGGATAGCGAGCAGCCAGGAGGATCACCGACATGAGCGGCCCGTCCACGTCGACCTCGCAGGGTGTCCCGCCCGGCGGCCGGGCCGAGCGACCGACGCAGATCCCGCCGCGCGGCTGGTTCGCCGTCCTCAAGCGGACGTTTCAGGAGATGGGTCGCGACCACCTCACCCTGCTCGCCGGCGGCGTCGCCTACGCCTGGTTCATGGCGCTGTTCCCGGGCCTCATCGCGGTGGTGCTGACCTACGGGCTGGTCACCGACCCCGAAGACGTGCAGCGCCAGATCGACAGCCTGCTCGCGGGGCTGCCCGCCGACGCCCAGTCGCTACTGGCCGACCAGATGAGCGCGCTCGCGACCACCTCCTCCAGCGGCCTCGGGGTCGGGCTGGTCATCAGCATCGCGCTGGCGCTGTGGAGTGCCTCGGCGGGCATCGCGGGCCTGCTGGAGGCGGTGAACCTTGCCTACGACGAGGAGGAGACGCGGGGCTTCGTCCAGAAGCGCGGGCTCGCCCTGCTGCTGACCATCGGGTTCCTCGTGTTCTTGGCCGTCGCGATCGGCCTGGTGGCGGTGCTGCCGGCCGTCCTGGACCAGTTGGGGCTCGGCATCGTGGCGGAGGTGGCGGTCCAGATCGTCCGGTGGGGCGGCCTGGTGCTGTTGATGATCGTCGCGCTCGGCGTGGTCTACCGGGTCGGGCCCGACCGCGACTCCGCCCGCGCGAGCTGGGTGACCACTGGGGCGGTGACCGCCACGCTGCTGTGGGTGGCTGCCTCGGTGGTGTTCTCGCTGTACGTCGACAACTTCGGCAGCTACGGCAAGACGTACGGCAGCCTCGCCGGCGTCGTCGTGCTGCTGCTGTGGCTGTGGATCACCGCGCTGATGGTGCTGCTCGGCGCCGAGCTGAACGCCGAGTCGGAGGGGCAGACTTTGCACGACACCACGACCGGTGAGCCGCAGCCACTGGGCGAGCGAGGTGCGGTCAAGGCGGACAAACCACCGCCAGCGCGGCGGCCCTGAGGGCGGTGACAACCGCGCGCCGGCTGACCTATGCTGGAACGCGTAGCAGCCCCGGACCCTGGCGGCACGGCCGATCTCGCCTGCCTCGCCGAGGGATACCGTGACCATCAGCTCTCCTACAGACGCAGTCGTCGTCGACATCGACGACATGCTGCGCGACCTGCGCCGAACCGCGGTCGAGGCGCTCGGTGTCGACGGTGCCGGGATCATGAGCGCGGAGGACGACGACAAGTTGCGCTTCGTGCACGCCTCCGAGCCGCTGGTCGCCGTGGAGCGGCTGCAAGAACAGCTGCAGGACGGCCCCTGTCGAGACAGTGCCGCCCGGCAGGAGACCGTGGTCGTCGAGGACGTCGTGGCCGCCTCCGAGCTCGCCGGTGTCGGTGCGATGGTGGCGACCCCGCTGCTCGCCCGCGGACGAGCGTGGGGTGTCCTCGACCTGTATCGGACCAGCACGGGGCTGTGGAGCGACCACGACCTGGCCGCGGCGCGGCTGTTCGCCGACGTGGCCGCGTCCTATGTCGCGATGGCCGCCGACCGGGACTCGGCGGTGGACCAGTTCAAGAAGGTGAACGACCAGCTGGGGCACGCGACCGGGGACGTCGTGCTCACCGAGGTGGCCCGCCGGATGAAGACGGTCCTGCGTGGCAGCGGCACCCTGGCCCGGCTGTCCGCGGACGAGTTCGTGGCCGTCTGCGAAGATCTGGGCGCTGCCGATGAGGCCGGCGACGACGTGGTCAGCGAGCAGCTGGAGGCGGTTGTGACCCGGATCAGGTCTGCGCTGGCGCGCCCGGTGCACGCGGCGGGCCACGAGGTCGTCGTCACGGTCAGCGTAGGCGCCGCGCTTGCCGACGGCCGGCACCGCAGCGCCCGTGAACTCGTCGACACGGCGGATCAGGCGATGTACCGGGCCAAGCACGAGGGTTGGGGCTTGGTCGTCGTCAAGGACCTGGAGTCGGCCGCCGTGACGGAATGAGCCGCGACCGCGTGGCGCGGGTGTGGTCCCTGGTCAACGCCGAGCCCCCGCGTGTCGACGCCGATGGTCGTGCGGAGTCGTGGTTGCAGCGCCTGTGCTGTGCAGTGGCCCGCGCGCTGGCCGCACGCGGCGCCGGGGTGACGGTGCAGACCGCGGACGGTGCGCTCGGCGTGGCGGCCGCATCCGACCCGACCAGCGCGGCGTTGGAGGAGACCCAGTTCGCGCTGGGAGTCGGCCCGTGCGTCGACGCGTTCGCGTGGCGGCGCCCGGTGCTCGCGCCCCGGCTGGCCGCGGTCGACGAGCGTCGCTGGCCGGGGTACGCGACCCCGGCGCTCGACCGCGGCGTCGCGGCGGTGTTCGCGTTCCCGCTGCAGGTCGGCGCCGCCCGGCTCGGGGTGCTCGTCATCTACCGGCCGCGACCGGGCTCGCTGTCGCCGGACGAGCTGGCGCTGGCCCTCGACTTCGGTGCCGTCGCCGTGCAGCGGCTGCTGGACGCGCGCACCGACCCCGCCGGCGGCCAGCAGAGTGGGGCGTTGTCCGGCGCGCTCGACAACCGGATGGAGGTGTACCAGGCGCAGGGCATGCCTGGAGTTGCCGCTGACCGACTGGCCACGGTTTTTGTCGAGGTCGCCGACACGCTGATCGACGAGTTCGACGTCGTGGACTTCTTGCACATGGTCACCTGCCGGACCGTCGAGCTGGCCGACGTGGCAGCGGCGGGGCTGGTGCTCGCGGACCACCACGGTGACCTGCAGTTCGTGGCCGCCTCGGACGAGCGGACCGAGCTGCTTGAGCTGTTCCAGCTGCAGGGCCACGCGCACGATCCGGCAGCGCGAGGTGCTGGCCCAGCAGCTGCAGGGTGCCCTGAACAGCCGGGTCGTCATCGAGCAGGCCAAGGGCGTCATCGCGCAGACCCACGGCGTCAGCATCGACGATGCGTGCGTGCTGCTGCGTGACCACGCCCGGCGCAGCCGCCGCTTGCTAGCCGACGTCGCCCATCTGGTCTTGGCCGACCCGGCGTCGTTCGCCGACGTCCACTCCGAGTGAGTCTGCGCGCCGACCCCGCCGGGGCACCGCCCGGCGGTCACCCGGCAGGATCACGCCGTGACTGCGACCGATGTGCCCGACCACCCGGACCAGGCTGAGCTGTCGCCCGACGCGTGGGGGCTGCTGCCCGACTGGGTCGACGCCCAGGGACGCCAGCAGCGGGTCCCCGACGACGTGCTCGAGGCCTTCCGGGCGGTCATCGGGGACCCGCCGGCCGACCTCGACGCCCGCCGCCCGGTGGTGACCCGACCGGGCCACGAGCTGCCGCCCGCGCTGCATCCCACCCCTGATTCGCACGCGGAGGTGGTCTGCGAGGACGGCACCGTCCGCCGCATCGGCACCGACACGCTGCCGGACGACTTCCCGCCGGGCTACCACCGTGTCCGCACCGTCCACGGCACCGAGCGGCGGCTGATCGTCTCCCCGGGCCGGTGCTGCCTGCCGGCGGCCGGCCGCGCCTGGGGGTGGACCGTGCAGCTGTACGCCCTGCGCTCGCACGGCAGCTGGGGCATCGGTGACCTGGCCGACCTGCGCGCGGTGCGGGAATGGTCCCAGCAGCTCGGCGCCGGCTTCCTGCTCGTCAACCCGTTGCACGCGGTGGCACCGACGCTGCCGCAGGAGTCCAGCCCGTACCTGCCCGCGACCCGACGCTTCCTCAACCCCGTCTACCTGCGGGTGGACGAGGTCCCGGGCGCCGGTGACATCGACCTCGCCCCGTACGCGGCGCGGGCCGGCGCGCTGGCCGCCGACGACGTGCAGCGCGACGCCGTGTGGCCGCTCAAGCGGGCCGCCCTGCGCGCCATCTTCGACGCGGTTGACGAGTGCCCGGAGGCGGCTCGGTGGCGCGCGGACCAGGGCAGCGCGCTGCAGGAGTTCGCGGTGTGGTGCGTGCTCGCCGAGCAGATCGGCGCGGACTGGCGGACCTGGCCCGAGCCGCTGCGCCGCCCGCGCTCCGACGCTGTGGCGGCCTTCGCCGCCGAGCACGCCGACGACGTGGCCTTCCATGCCTGGCTGCAGTGGCTGCTCGACCGCCAGCTGCGGGCGGCGACCGGCGACATGACCGTCATCCAGGACCTGCCCATCGGTGTCGGCGGCTCCGGAGCCGACGCGTGGGCGTGGCGCGACCAGCTCGCCGACGGGGTGTACGTCGGCGCGCCACCGGACGCGTTCAACGCCGCCGGGCAGGACTGGGGCTCGCCGCCGCTGGTGCCGTGGCGGCTGCAGGCCGCCGACTACGAGCCGTTCATCGCCTCGCTGCGGGCGACCATGGCCGGGGCCGGTGGTATCCGCATCGACCATGTCATGGGGTTGTTCCGGCTGTGGTGGGTCCCGGCGGGCGGTGCACCGGCGGGCGGGGCGTACGTGCGCTATCCCAGCGCGGAGATGCTCGACATCGTCGCGCTGGAGAGCCACCGGGCCGGTGCACTGGTCGTGGGGGAGGACCTCGGCACCGTCGAGCCCGGTGTGCGCGAGACGCTGGCGGCCCACGACGTGCTCTCGTACAAGGTGCTGTGGTTCGAGGACGACGACCCCGCGACCTGGCGGTCGTCGTCGTTGGCGGCGGTCACGACGCACGACCTGCCGACGGTGGCCGGGCTCTGGAGCGGCTCCGACGTGGCCGAGCAGGCCGCGCTGGGGCTCGGTACGCCGGCCGAGCTGGCCGCTGGGCGGCAGGAGATCTTGGACCGGTTGGGGGAGCCGGCCGGCCTGGTCGACGGTGCCTCGGACGCCGATGCTGTGCTCGCCGCCCATCGGTTGCTGGCACGGTCACCGTCGGTGCTGCTGGCGGCGACCCTCGAGGACGCGGTCGCTGAGCATCGCCGCCCCAACGTCCCGGGCACGACCGACCGCCCCAACTGGCGGCTGCCGCTGCCGGTCACCGTCGAGGACCTCCCGACGCACTCGGGCGCGCTGGCCGTGGCGGGCGTGCTCGACAGCTCCGTACGGCAGTCTGTCGGCTGACGTGACCGCCCAGCCGCGGCCCGCCGCTGGGCGCCGCCGGTGCGCCGCCGGTGGGGATCTTCCGACGTTGTGGTCAGTGGTGAGCGGGCGGGTGTCGGAAGATCGGAGGTGGGGTGGGGGTGGGGGGAGGCCGGTCGGCGCCGGATCAGTCCTTGCGCTCGGCCTGCAGCAGCCGCTCGGGGTCGACCGCGGAGCGGTAGCCGCCCGCGGCCGGGCGTACCTCGAAATGCAGGTGGCAGCCGTCGGGAGCGCCCGCATCGGACGCCCGCGCTATCCGCTGACCGGCCCGCACCCGGTCACCGGGCTCGACGAACACCCGGCGGGTGTGGCCGATCACGATGTCGCGCTCACGCTTGGCGTTGCGCAGCCGGAACGCGTTCGACCCGTACGCCGACCCCAGCGCCCCGGCCGAGCGCGGCTTGACCACCCGGCCGGCGACGCCTGCGTACAGCGGCGTCCCGCACCTCATCGCGATGTCGACCCCGTGGTGGAAGCCCCGCTGGCGTACGCAGCGCGGGTCGGGTGCGTAGTAGGGGGCCCGGGTGCAGCCGAAGTTGATCATCCGACGGTGGCCGCCGCGGTACCACGGCGAGGTGTAGCGGTGCTTGTCCTTGACCCAGAAACGGCGCTGGTCCTGCTCGGATGCTGCCGCCGAGACCGACCCGGCCACCGACCCGGCCACCGACCCGGCCACCGACCCGGCCACCGACCCCGCCGCCGACCCTGCGGCGGCCCCGCTGGATACCAGCAGACCGCCGACCAGGGCTCCCACGAGCACCCCGACCCCGACCGCCACGCGCCGCCCCTCGGACATCGCGCTAGACCTCCCGCCGCAGCTCGGTGAGGAACTCGTCGGCCCAGGCGCTGATGTCGTGCTCGGTCACGTGCTTGCGCATCGCTCGCATCCGCCGGTCCAGGTCACGCTCGTCCGAGCGCATGGCGGCGAGCATGCCCGACTTCATCCCGTTGATGTCGTACGGGTTGACGAGGAAGGCCTGCTTGAGCTCGTCGGCCGCGCCGGCGAACTCGCTGAGCACCAGCGCGCCCTTGCCGTCCACCCGGCAGGCGATGAACTCCTTGGCGACCAGGTTCATCCCGTCACGCAGCGGGGTCACGACCATGACGTCGGCGGCGCGGTAGAGCGCGGCCATCTCCTCGCGGGGGTAGGAGGAGTGCAGGTAGGTGAGGGGCTGCGGCCCGATGCTGCCGGCCTCGCCGTTGATGCGCCCGACCAGCCGGTCGATGTCGTCGCGCAGCAGACGGTACTGGTCGACCCGCTCCCGTGACGGGGTGGCCACCTGTACGAAGACCGCCTCGTTCTCGTCCAACGCGCCCTCGGTGAGCAGCTCACCGAACGCGCGCAGCCGCTGGCGCAGTCCCTTGGTGTAGTCGAGACGATCGATGCCGAGCAGCAGCCGCCTCGGGTTGCCGAGGTTCTCGCGGATCTCTGCGGCCCGCTTCTCGGTCTCGGGGCGCCGCGCCAGGTCCTCGAACCCGCCGACGTCGATGGAGATCGCGAACGCCTTGGCCCGCACCAGCCGGCCGTCGGGCAGCCTGACCTGGTCGCGCTGAGTCTTGTAGCCGACCCGCTGGCGCACCAAGCGGACGAAGTTGGCGGCGGCGCCGGGCAGCTGGAAGCCGACGAGGTCGGCGCCGAGCAGCCCCTCCAGCAGCTCGCGCCGCCAGGGGATCTGGCTGAACAACTCGGTCGGCGGGAACGGGATGTGCAGGAAGAAGCCGATGCGCAGGTCGGGCCGGGCCTCCCGCAGCATCCGCGGCACCAGCTGCAGCTGGTAGTCCTGCACCCACACCACGGCCCCGTCGGCGGCGACCTCTGCGGCGCGGTCGGCGAAGCGCCGGTTGACCTCGACGTAGGCCTCCCACCACTCGCGGTGGAACTCCGGCGGCGCGATCACGTCGTGGTAGAGCGGCCACAAGGTCGCGTTGGAGAACCCCTCGTAGTACTCCTCGACCTCCTGCGCCGCCAGCGGGACCGGCACCAGGTCCATGCCGTCGTGCGCGAAGGCGTCCAGGCTCTCGTCGGGGCTGCCGTGCCAGCCGATCCAGGCGCCGTCGTTGCTACGCATCACCGGCTCCAGCGCGCTCACCAGCCCGCCCGGCGACGTCCGCCAGCTCGTCTCGCCGTCGGGCCCGACGACGCGGTCCACCGGTAGCCGGTTGGCCACGACGACGAAGTCGGCGCTCGGCGCCGAGCTGCCAGCGCTGGAGCGGTCCGAAGGAGGCATCAACTCGACCCTAGCCCTGTCACGGCAGGCCGTCAGCGGGCAGTCGTACGCCGCAGGCCGCGCGAGCCCGGTCGAGCAGCCGGGCGACCAGCACCGTGTCGTCCAGTGGCAGCAGCGGGCTCTCGGTCTCCCCGGCGCGAAGGCTTCGCACCACCTCGATCGCCTCGTGCGCCAGCCCCTTGCCGATCACCGGCTCGGTGACGACCTCGGTCGTCGGCGTCGGGAAGTCGCCGTACACGCGGGTCGCCGCCGTCGGGTGGTTCATCCGGGCGGGGATCTCGACCCGCCCGCCGCTGCCGGCGACGCTGGCGGTCGAGTCCGTCCACGCCTGCTGCGAGCACGACAGCGTCGCGACCGCGCCCGAGGCGTACGAGAGCACCAGCCCGGCGCTGTCGTCGACGCCGCGGGCGTCGAGCACGGCGGCGCCGTGCAGCTGCTCGGGTTCGCCGAGCAGCCAGGTGGCCAACGTCAGCGGGTAGACGCCGATGTCGAGCAGCGAGGATGCGCCGAGCGCCGGGTCGTGCAGCCGCCCGTCAGGGTCCGCGCCCGCCACCAGGCCGAGGTCGGCGCGGACCTGCCTGATCTCACCCACCCAACCGGCGCGCAGGCCGTCGACGACCCGACGCATGGTCGGGTGGCAGCGCATCCACATCGCCTCGGCCAGGAACAGCCCCCGCCGGCGCGCCTCGTCGACCATCCGGGTCGCCTGTCGGGCGGTGATGGCCAGCGGCTTCTCGCACAGCACTGCCTTGCCGGCTGCGAGCGCCGCGAGCACGTTCTCCTCGTGCATCGAGTGCGGAGTGGCGACGTAGACGACGTCCACAGCCGGGTCTGCGAGCAGCCCCTCGTACGACCCGTACGCGGCGGCGAGGTGGTGCTCGGCGGCGAACTCCTCGGCCCGCGCCGACGTGCGGGACCCGACCGCGACCGCTCGCGCACCAGGCACGTGCGCGAGGTCGCGGACGAACGACGCGGCGATCCCGCCGGTCGCCAGGATGCCGAAGCCAACGGCTGCGTCGTCGTGCGGGCCGGTCTCGGCCGGGACGGTGGTCACGGCGCAACAGTGCCCCACCCGGTGAAGGGCAAACACCGCCCGGGTGGGCCAGCCGCCGACGCTGGTGGCGGTGGCCCGCGGACACGCAGCGACGCGCGGGTCAGGCAAATGACATCGCTGTGGTTCGTCACCTACGATGAGGACGGGTCCGCCCAGCACGTACGCCCTCGATCCAGCACCGGGAGCCAGCCATGGATGCCGCCGACGTCGTCACCTGCGGCGCTGCCGTCGAGGCAGCCGGCGACCTGTCGCAGCGCGACCGGGACATCTTGGCCTTCGAGCGCCAGTGGTGGCAGTTCGCCGGGGCCAAGGAGCAGGCCGTGCGCGACAGCTTCTCGATGTCGGCGACGCGCTACTACCAGGTGCTCAACGCGCTGATCGACCAGCCGGCCGCGCTGGCCTACGACCCGTTGCTGGTCAAGCGGCTGCGGCGGTTGCGTCAGGCTCGTCAGCGGGCCCGCTCGGCGCGCCGGTTGGGCATCGACCTCGGGCCGCGATGAGGCGGCGGGACGACCGCGGCCTGGTGCTGCCGAGCTGGCTGGTCGCGCTGAGCGCGATGCTGGTCGCGCTGGCGCTGGTCTCCTTCGGGGTGTCGGGCGACCGAGAGCCCGAGGTCGATGCCGGCTCGGATGCCACCGTCGCGGGCGCTGACGCAGGCTTGCCGGAGCGTACGGAGCCGAGCGCGGGCAAGGGATCTTCCGGCACGAAGGCAGCAAAGCGTCCGGACCGCAACAAGAAGCGGCCCAAGGGCAAGGCCCAGCAGGTGCCTCCCGATCGCCGCGCGGCCTACGTCGAGGTCTATAACGCCTCGGCCATCACCGGTCTCGCCGCCCAGACGACAGCCGAGCTGCGCGACACCGGCTGGCAGGTCGTGGCCACCGACAACTGGTACGGCGAGATCCCGGCTAGCACCGTCTACTACCCCGGGGACCTCGCCGGCCAGGCCCGGTTGCTGGCCGCCGACCTGGGGGTGGAGCGGGTGCTGCCGGCCGTCGAACCGATGAGCTTCGACCGGCTCACCGTCGTGCTCACCGGCGCTGCCTGAGCACCGCTCGCACGGGCGGTCTAGGTTCGGACCATGGGCATGCTCCGACCCGACAGTGCCGCCGGGGCCGCCGGCCTCGACCGGGTGCTCGCCGAGCCGGGCCGCACCCTGCTCGCCACCGACTTCGACGGCGTCCTCGCACCGATCGTCGACGACCCGGCGCAGGCGGGTGCCGACCCCGCTGCTGTCCGGGTGCTGGGCCGGCTCGCCCACTCGCTGGCGGCGGTGGTGATCGTCACCGGCCGGCCGGTGGCCGACGCGCTCCGCCTCGGCGGTTTCGAGGGTGCGCCCGGGCTCGAACGGTTGCGCATCCGCGGGCAGTACGGCATCGAGAGGTGGGATGCCGCGACCGGCGAGGTGACGGCCCCCGACCCGCACCCCGGTGTCGAGCGGGCGCGGTCGGACGTGCCCGAGCTGCTGGCCGGGCTGGGTCTGGCCGACGCCCACATCGAGGACAAGGGCCGTGCGCTGGGGGTGCACGTACGGCGGCTGCCCGACCCGCAGCAGGCCATGCGGCAGCTGCGCGAGCCGCTGTCGGAGCTGGCCGCCGAGCACGGGCTCGTCGTCGAGCCGGGCAAGAACGTGCTGGAGCTGCGCGTGCCCGGCATGGACAAGGGCGCCGCCCTCGACGCACTGCTCGACGACCCCGATCTGTCCGAGGTGACGACGGTAGTCTACGCCGGCGACGACCTGGGCGACCTGGCGGCGTTCGACGCGGTCGAGCGGCTGCGAGCCCCGAGCGGGCTGCTGAACGGTGCCGGGCTGTTGCTCGGTGTTGCCGGCAACCCCGCCGACGACCGCAACGAGTTGCTGGCCCGGGCCGACCTGGTGCTGGACTCGCCGGCAGCGCTGGTGGGCTGGCTCGAAGAGCTCGCGGATGCGCTGGCGGCCGGCCCCGCCGGTGAAGCGGGTGCGGCTGGCGAGCAATCGTGAGCGGTGCGGACCAGCCCGACCCCCGCCACGTACGCCCAGGCGGCGTCGACGACGCCACCGTCGAGGCGCTCGGCAAGCTGTCGGAGGCGCTGGAGGTCGTCGAGGACGCCCGCGGCTCGCTGTACGCCTTCCACCGCAAGACCGGCACGGCCGACCTGGCGCTGGGCGAGGCCGTCGAGATGCTTCGCGCCGGCGGCCACGGCGAGCTGGCCGACCGCATCGACACCGAGCTCGTCGGTCGTAACGTGATCGAGGGGCGCTGGACGTTCCAGCTCGTCGAGGAGTACGACGACACCTACTACGCGGCGTTCCGCGAGCTCGAGTCGCTCGCTTGCGAGGTGCTGGCGGACGGTCGCCGACACCTGTTCGAGGCCGAGATGAAGCAGCGCCGGCGTACCCATGGGCGACGTCACCACGAGGCCACGCCCGACCACGAGGCCAGCTACCACCACGAGGACACGCCCGACCCGTGAGCTCACGGCCCGCGCAACGCGCGCCACGTAAACGTGGCTGGCCGACCCTCTACGTGGCGTGCGCGCCCCGTAAAGGCACCGTCCGCCACGTTTACGTGGCGCGCAGCAGACGGTGGGTGGCAGGGTGGCCTGGTAAGCGGGGTGGCCCCGTCGGCGAGGCTGCGGTGTGCGCCGTCCCGACAGGCGAGACGGCATCTCGCACGCCGAGACGCCGGCGCGACAGCCGGAGTCGCCCCGTCGTACGGTTGCCCTGCTCATCACGAGGGGCAGAGGGACACGGCCCGACGAAGCCCCGGCAACCGCACAGCACGCAACGACCCCGCCCGCCGCCCTGTGAACGCGGCGGGTCCGCTGCCACGGTGCCACATCCGTCCCACGGCGAGAGCCGACGTGGGGACGATGAGGAGGAGGCCACGTTGAGCGCAGTGCTGCAGTCCCGGTTCCCGGCCCAGACAGCTGGCGACGGTGCCGAGCCCGTGGTCGGCGCGGCCGGGCACACTGTGCGCAGCGGCGCTTTCGGCCGCGCGGTGGCGCTGTCGTGTCGGGCGTGTGGGTCGCGCCAGCCGCTCGGTGCGGAGTTCGCCTGCCTCGAGTGCTTCGGACCGCTCGAGGTCGCCTACGACGCCGGAGCCAGGGTCACCCGCGAGCAGATCGCCGCCGGCCCGCAGAGCATCTGGCGCTACCAGCCACTGCTGCCGGTGTCGGCCGACGTCGCCGACCTGCCCGGGATGGCCCCGGGCATGACCCGGCTGGTCCGTGCCCACCACCTCGGCCGCGAGCTCGGCATCGACCGGCTCTGGGTCAAGGACGACAGCGGCAACCCCACCCACTCGTTCAAGGACCGGGTGGTCGCGGTGGCCCTGGCCGCCGCCCGTGAGCTCGGCTTCACCGTGCTGGCCTGCCCCTCGACCGGCAACCTGGCCAACGCGGTGGCCGCCGCCGCCGCCCGGGCCGGAATCCGCAGTGTGGTGCTGATCCCGCAGGACCTCGAGCGGCCCAAGGTGCTCACCACCGCGGTCTACGGCGGCACCCTGGTGGCCGTCGACGGGACGTACGACGACGTGAACCGGCTGGCCACCGAGATCGCCGCCGAGCACGAGGACTGGGCGTTCGTCAACGTCAACGTCCGGCCGTACTACGCCGAGGGGTCCAAGACGCTGGGCTTCGAGGTCGCCGAGCAGCTCGGCTGGCGGCTGCCGCAGCAGGTCGTCGTGCCGGTGGCCTCCGGCTCGCAGCTGACAAAGATCGACAAGGGCTTCGGCGAGCTGGTCGACCACGGGCTGGTCGACGACACCCCGTACACCATCTTCGGCGCCCAGGCCGCGGGCTGCTCGCCGGTCGCCGCGGCGTTCCGCGACGGGCACGACGTGGTCCGCCCGGTACGCCCCGACACGATCGCCAAGTCGCTGGCGATCGGAAACCCGGCCGACGGGCCGTACGTGTTGGACTCGGTGCGGCGCACTGGCGGGGCGGTCGAGTCGGTCACCGACGACGAGATCCGCGACGGCATCGCGCTGCTGGCGCGCACCGAGGGCATCTTCGCCGAGACCGCCGGCGGGGTGACGGTGGCGACCCTCAAGAAGCTGGTGGACGCCGGCCGGCTCGACCCCGATGCCGAGACGGTCGTGTTCAACACCGGTGACGGGCTCAAGACGCTGGACGCGATCGCCGGCCAGGTCGGCCCCACCGCCACGATCTCGTCGTCGTACGACGCCTTCGAGGCCGCCGGGCTGGGCTGACCGGCGGCTTGCACTCTCCCGGGTCGAGTGCTAAACCTTGGGTTGGCACTCTCCACCGGAGAGTGACAGCAAGACCGGCCTGACGAGGCCGTACGCCGAACGGGACGTGACCGGGCGGGGTGCGACCGTCCGTCGCGGGCGTCATGTCGGTCCGACCCGTCGTCTACGCGTGAGGACTCGCGGACACATGCCCAAGACCATTGCCTTCAATGAGGACGCCCGCCGTGCGCTCGAGCGTGGGATGAACACCCTCGCCGACGCCGTCAAGGTGACTCTCGGCCCCAAGGGCCGCAACGTCGTACTCGAGAAGAAGTGGGGCGCCCCCACGATCACCAACGATGGCGTGTCCATCGCCAAGGAGATCGAGCTGGAGGAGCCGTACGAGAAGATCGGTGCCGAGCTCGTCAAGGAGGTCGCGAAGAAG
>JBBSNM010000046.1:0-21179 GCA_038232655.1 Propionibacteriales bacterium
CCTCCCTCGGCTACGTGATCCCCTACGAGGAGCTGACGAACGTCGGGGGCGCGATCTCCATCGAGTTCACCAACATCCTGCCGGTGGCAATAGTGCTTGCGGCGATGTTCATCGCAGCGAACTACTCGCTGTCGCGCTTCGCCACCTGGCTGGAGGAGCGGATGGGGCGAGCGACCGGCGGCTCGCAGACCGAGCTCAACGTCGGAGCCTGACCGTCGAGGTCGGTGCACTCACCGCCGCTCAGCGTGCGACCTCGGTGGCCCGCGATTCGCGTACGACCGTGACCTTGATCTGACCGGGATAGGTGAGCTCCTGCTCGACCTGCTTGGCGATGTCGCGCGCCAGCACCTGCGCCTGCACGTCGTCGACCTCCAGCGGCTGCACCATCACCCGCAGCTCGCGACCGGCCTGCATGGCGAACACCTTCTCGACGCCCGGCTTGTCGGTGGCGATAGCCTCCAGCGTGGTCAGCCGCTGGACGTAGGACTCCATCGACTCGCGCCGCGCACCCGGCCGGCTGCCGCTGATAGCGTCCGCGGCCTGGGTGAGCACCGCCTCGACCGTACGCGGCTGCACCTCGTTGTGGTGCGCCTCGATCGCGTGCACCACATCGGCGGCCTCGCCGTGGCGCCGCGCCAGCTCGGCACCGACCAGCGCATGGCTGCCCTCGGACTCGTGGGTCAGCGCCTTGCCGATGTCGTGCAGCAGCGCGGCACGGGCGCACAGCGCTGGGTCCAGACCAAGCTCGCCCGCCATCAGCCGGGCGAGGTGGGCGCACTCCAGCAGGTGCGCGAGCACGTTCTGGCCGTACGAGGTGCGGTAGTGCAGCTGGCCGAGGGTGCGCACCAGCTCGGGGTGCAGGTCGGTGATGCCCACCTCGGTGACGGCGTCCTCGCCGGCGCGCAGGCACAGCCGCTCGACCTCCCGCTGGCTGCGGGTGTAGACCTCCTCGATCCGGCTGGGGTGGATGCGCCCGTCGCTGACCAGGTCACGCAGGGCGACCCGGGCGACCTCGCGGCGCACCGGGTCGAAGCAACTGACCAGCACCGCGTCCGGGGTGCTGTCGATGATCACGTTGGCGCCGGTGATCTGCTCGAAGGCGCGGACGTTGCGACCCTCGCGGCCGATGATGCGTCCCTTCATGTCCTCGCTGGGCAGCGACACCACGCTGACGACCGACTCGGTGGTCTGCTGGGAGGCCAGTCGCTGGATCGCGGTGGTGAGGATGCTGCGGGCGCGCGACTCCCCGTCTTCGCGTGCCTCGCGTTCCAGCTCTCGTACGGTGTGCGCCGCGGCGAGCTTCGCCTCGTGCTCGAGGCCGGTCACGAGCTCTGCTCGGGCGGCTGCGGCGTCTATCCCGGCCACCCGCTCGAGCTCGGCGCGCCGGGCGATATCGAGGTCGGCCAGCGAGGCGCGGCGGCGCTCCAGCTCGTCCTCGTGCTCGGCCAGCTCCTGCCCGCGATCGTCGAGCTGGCGCGACTCGGCATCCAACCGGTCCTCTCGCTCGGCCAGGCGCAGCTCGCGACGCTCGATGTCGTCTCGCAGCCGGGTGAGCTCGGCGCGCTGCCGCTCGAGCTCGGAGTTCACGATGACGTGGTCGGAGGCTTCGGGTGGCACCGGTCGCGTCTCGCCGGGTCGCTGACCGGCGGCTGGTAGCCGTCGCACCACGACCACGAGCACGCCCGCGACCACGAACGTTAGCGCCACCATCACCAGCAGGGGCAAGAACTCCACAACACCGCTGGTCACCGCCCGCGCCTCCCTCGGTCATCTCCGCTCGTCGCGAAGCCGGCGAAGGGCCGACGGCTCACCTGCTCAGCGCCCACAGGTGGACTCACCACGCGTGGCTAGATATCCAAGCGGCCCGCACGGGCGGGCCAGTCATCGACTGTCATCAACGCCGCTCAGCGGCTCACGGTCCCTTCGTGCTGTCAAGGTATGTTCGCCGTCACAACTGGTCAAGCGACGCGTCCGGCAGCTGCCCGTCGGCGCTGACCTCATCGTCGGCGCTGGCGTCACACCTGCCCGCGAGCGCGGCGCGCACCGCCGGCACGGCCACGCCGGCGCCGTAACCCTTGCGGGCGAGCATGCCAAGCAGTCGGCGCTGCGCACGGACCGGGTCGAGTCGGCGCATGGCGGGCAGCTTGCGACGCACCAGCTCGGCGGCGGCCGCCGCCTCGTCGTCATCGCACACCTCGGCCAGCGCCTTCCGGGCCACGTCGTCGTCGATCCCCTTGCGGCGCAGCTCGCGCGCGAGCGCTCGCCTCCCGAGGCCGCGTCCCCGGTGGCGCGACCCCACCCAGGCAGTGGCAAAGGCCCGGTCGTCGACCAGCCCCACCTCCTCGTAGCGGTCGAGCACGCGGCTGGCCACCTCGTCGGGCACCCCCTTGGCTGCCAGCGTGCTGGCCAGCTCGGCCCGGCTGCGCGGCTGGTCCGTGAGCCGGCGGAGCAGGATCTGCCGCGCCACCTGCTCGGGATCCGCCGGTGGCCCGTCACCTGCCTGCTCCGACACGGGTCCGACCTCGACCAGGTAGCTCAGAAGTCGACGTCGGCCGGCTCGACCGCTGCGGGCGGCTGCCCGGCCGCAGCGGCCACCGGCTCGTCCACCTTGGCACCGACGCCGTACTTCTCCTTGATGCGCTTCTCGAGCTCGTCGGCGAGGTCGGGGTTGTCGCGGAGGAACGTGCGGGCGTTCTCCTTGCCCTGGCCGAGCTGGTCGCCTTCGTAGGTGTACCAGGCGCCCGCCTTGCGGACGAGCCCGGCGTCCACGCCGATGTCGATCAGCCCGCCCTCACGACTGATGCCCTGGCCGTACATGATGTCGAACTCGGCCTGCTTGAACGGCGGGGCCATCTTGTTCTTGACGACCTTGCAGCGGGTGCGGTTGCCGACCATCTCGGTGCCGTCCTTGAGGGTCTCGATGCGGCGGACGTCGAGTCGGATCGAGGAGTAGAACTTGAGCGCACGACCGCCGGTCGTCGTCTCGGGAGAGTTGTGCACCATCACCCCGTCGACGAAGTAGTTGTGGTTTCCCTCGACCTCGATGTCGAATCGGTGCATCGACTTCGTCGGCGGTTTGACATGCACGTCAAGCACCCTGGCCGGCACCGGTCGGGTCTGTGGCTCCACGAACTCCGGCTGCAGTTCGAAACGCCCGCGCAGTCCCGGCAGCAACTTGTAGTCCATGCTCGGGTGCACGCAGTCGGCGACAAGCTCGAGGAACTGTCGAGAGGCCGCCGTCGTGAAGGTCAGCGCCGCCTTGCCGGCCGTGCCCACGCGCCGCCACGACGTCTGCAGACCGTGGGTGCCACGCAAGTATTCGACGAGTCGGTCGCGAGAGCCCTCGCTCATCGACTCGACACCGAACTGCACGCGGCCGCTGCCGCCTGCTGTGCGCTGCTGCGAACCCTTGGAGCGCTCGGTGAGGCACCCGTCGTCCATGAACCAGATGGCCAGCGCCAGCGGGGTCAAGGCCTTGAGGTAGTCCCAGGTGAGGTGCAACTTGTCGTCGCCGAAGTACACCGTGCGTTGCAACTCGCCCAGCTCGGGGAGTGGGCGGAAGTCGGCGAACACCGCGCCGCGGGCATCGACGCGCCGAGAGCACGCGATGTTGCCGAGCATCGACACCTTCCAGTCGAGGTACCTGGCCTGTGCCGGCCCATGACCGAGCCGGAACCGAACGCCGTTTCGGCCGCGTCGATTCGGTGACAGGTTGCCGTCACCCATCAACGAGCCCAGCACGACCTGCCACTGCTGGTCGGACAGCAGGTGGGGCTCAGTTGCGATCACCCGGTCCCCCGACATCAGCTCGCCGGCCGCCCGCCAACCCCCGGGCGTCCGGATCAGGTGATTGGGCGTCGCGGCGAACTGCGAACGCCCGTTGCCGCCTGACTTCTCCACGGTGAACTGCAGGAAGTGGTCGGCCACCCCGTTGTCGAACCAGCCGACGACCCGGCGAGGCACCACGGTGTCGGTGGCAGGGTCGTAGGACAAGACCTCTACCGGCAGCTTGTTGGTGACGATGCGGCCAATCTTCTCGGTGGAGCCGTCCGCCAGGACCACGCGCGTGTTGGCGGAGAAGCACCCGAACATCACGCCGATCTTTTCCCGCAGCTGGTTGATGAAGATGGCGGTGGTGCCGGCCCCACTGAGGGCGCCGGTGATCTTGCGCAACGCCTGGCTCATCAGCCGGGCCTGCAGGCCGACGTGGCTGTCGCCCATCTCGCCGTCGATCTCGGCGCGCGGCACCAGCGCGGCCACCGAGTCGATGACGATGATGTCCAGCGCGCCGGAGCGGATCAGCATGTCGGCGATCTCGAGCGCCTGCTCGCCGGTGTCGGGCTGCGAGACGAGCAGGGCGTCGGTGTCGACGCCGAGGCGCTTGGCGTACTCAGGGTCGAGCGCGTGCTCGGCGTCGATGAAGGCGGCGATGCCGCCCTGGCGCTGGGCACTGGCCACCGCGTGCAGCGCGACGGTCGTCTTGCCCGATGACTCCGGCCCGTAGACTTCGACCACCCGCCCGCGTGGCAGACCGCCGATGCCGAGGGCGACGTCGAGGCCGATGGAGCCGGTCGGGATCACCTCGACCGGTGCCCGAACGTCGTCGCCCAGTCGCATGACCGAGCCCTTGCCGAACTGCCGGTCGATCTGTGCCAGCGCGGTGTCGAGTGCCTTGTCGCGGTCTCCAACGGCCATTGCCCCACCTTGGGTCGTGTACGAGTCGTACGGTGTCGTGTCGGTCTCGCAGGGACCTGGTCGCCCCTCGTCACAGAACCTAGGCGCCGCCACCGACAGTGTGGGCTGCGAACTGTTGCGCGGTGGACGACGACCAGCCTCGGCGGCGTCTGTGGACACGCTAACCCGAACACGTGTTCGACCGTAGGGCGACACGCCGGGACCCGGCGCCGACCGAGCGCCAGCCGCCCCCGCCGATCTTCCGACGACACGCCGGCCCCCACGGCCACAACGTCGGAAGATCACCCGACACAGACCCAGGTCGACCAGGCAGGCAACGCGGCAGTCGCGGTGGGCGAGCGGTCAGAACGCCCGCGCCGCCGCCGCCACCGCGGCGGCGAAACGCCCGGCGGGCGCGGTGCGCGCGACCTGCTCGGCGTCATCCCAGGTGTCGACGTCACGCAGCGGCGCCAGCATGGTCACCTCGACCCCCTCCCCCTCCAGTGCCGCGGCGGTGAGCGCACCGGTGTCGGCCTGCGACATCGGTACGCCTCGCAGCGCTTCGGCCCAGGCGGGGTCGCGCACGGACAGCGCCCACCAACCGCCGTCGTCGGCCGGCCCGAGCACGGCATCACGGCCGGCAGCGATCCGCAGCGAATCGGACAGCAGGGCGGCGTTCAGCTGGGGGGTGTCCATGCCGACCTGCAAGATGGGCTCACCGGGGCCGACCAGCGTCCGTGCGTCGGCGTGCGCGGAGGCAAGCCGGTCGGCGAACGCATCGCCGCGCTGGGCGAACAGCTCGGCGCCGGCGAGCGCCGTCGCCACCTCGACCGAGCGTGCCGCGGCGGCCAGTTCGCCGGTCATGGCCACCAGCAGCCGGGCGCCGCTGGACCGCACGGCCGCCAGCAGGTCGAGCAACGCGCTGGCTGCGATGTCGGCCGCCGCGTCGGGCCCCACCCGCGCCGCAAGCCGTGTCTTGGCCAGCCCCGGCACCGGTGCCTTGGCGACCACCAGCACAGCACCGCTCACCACGGCACCACAGCCCACACCCACACCACCCGTCATGACAGCACCGCCGCGAAGTCACGCATCGCCCGTACGGTGCCTCGGACGCTGCCGGAGACCTTCGACCGGGTGCCCTCGGCGCGCCGAGCGTACGCGACGTCCACCTCGATCACCGTCCAGCCGGCCCGGCCGGCGCGCAGCAGCAGCTCGAGCGGGTAGCCGAAGCGGCGGTCCTCGACCCCGAGGTCGAGCAGGTCACGAGTACGGCAGACCCGGATCGGCGCGATGTCGTGCACGGGCAGCCCGGTCACCTGCCGCACCCGCGCGCACACCAGCTGGTTGCCGTAGCGGGCGTGCCACGGCCAGGCCCGGGTATCGGTCGGTTGGCGCCGGCCGACCGCCATGGTCGCCTCCCCGCTCTCCACCAGGTCGGCAAGCCGCACCAGGTCACCGGGGTCGAGCGAGCCGTCACCGTCGATCACCCCGAGCAGCGGCGCGGTGGCGGCCAGCACCCCGGCGTGCACCGCGGCGCCGTATCCGGGCGCAGCCTCGTGCACCACCGTGGCGCCCAGGCGACGGGCGACCTCGGCGGTGTCGTCGACCGATCCGTTGTCGACCACGATCGCCCGCATCCCGGCGGGCAGCCGTGCTAGCACCCCGGGCAGCGCAGGGCCCTCGTCCTTGCACGGCAGCACGACATCACAGCGAGCCGGCGCCGCCGCACCGCCCACCCGGCCCTCCACCCGGTCGCGCACCCGATCGCTCACCGGGTCGGCCGCAGCGGCGCGCCGGCGAAGGCGCGCAAACCCTGCTCCGGCCCCACCGTGGCGGTGAACCCCAGCCCGTGCACCGCGGCCGCCGGGGACGCCACCACGTGGCGCACGTCGGCGGGCCGGTGCTGGCCGGTGGTGATCGGTTGTTGGCCGCCGTAGGCGTCGGCGAGCGCACCGGCCAGCTGCCCGATGGAGCGTGGCTGCCCCGAGCACACGTTGTACGGCGTGAGGCCGACGTCGTGGTCGCCGACCCGCTCGAGTGCGGCCAGGTTGGCGCGGGCGATGTCGTCGACGTGCACGAAGTCGCGCATCTGTCCCCCGTCCTCGAACACGAGCGGAGCCCGGCCGCTCTCGAGGGCCGAGCGGAAGACCGCGGCCACCCCGGAGTAGGGGGTGTCGGCGGGCATGTGCGGACCGTACGCGTTGTGGTAGCGCAGCGCCACGCAGCGCCCCGCCTGCAGCACCGCCCAGGCCGAGGCGTACTGCTCCTGGGCGACCTTGGACACCGCATAGCTGCTGCGCGGCTGGATCGGCGCGACCTCGTGGACCAGCGCCCAACCGAGCAACCCCGAGCACTGCGGGCAGCGCGGGTCGAAGACGCCGTCGTCGAGGTCGGCCGCCGACCGTGGCAGCGGCGGCACGTCGCCATGCTCGGAGCAGGTGTAGCGGCCCTCTCCGTAGACGACCATCGACGAGGCCAGCACCAACCGGTCGACCCCGGCGCGGGCCATCGCGGCCAGCAGCACGGCGGTGCCGAGGTCGTTGTGCGCGGCGTAGCCTGGCAGGTCCTGCGCGTCCACGCCGTTGCCCACCATCGCGGCCTGGTGGCAGACGGCGTCGGCACCGACCAGCAGCGGTTCGAGCGCCGCACCGTCGCGAACGTCGATGCGCTGCACCCGCGCGGGCATCGCTGCACCTGGCGGGTGCGCCTTGTCCAGCAGCACGTCGACGGCGACGACGTCGTGCCCCTCGTCGCGCAGCAGCCCGGCGATGCGGCCGCCGATGAAACCCGCCGCGCCCGTGAGCAGCACCCTCACTGGCGGCCGCCCGGCAGCTCGACCGGCAGGTGCATGCCGTCAAGGGCGTGCGGGCAGGCACAGTCGCGCTCGGCCGACAGCCCGGCAACGACGTCGCGCAGCATGGCGCGCAGCCGCTCCGTGTTCTCACCGAAAACGCGGAAGACCTCCGCCTGGTCCACCGCGTGGTCGGCGTCCAGACCGGCGTCGACGTCGGTGACCAGCGCCACCGCGGCGTAGCACATCGCCAGCTCGCGTGCCAGCACCGCCTCAGGGTGCCCGGTCATGTTCACCAGCGACCAGCCCTGGTCGGCGTACCACTGCGACTCCGCCCGGGTGGAGAACCGCGGTCCCTCGATGACAACCATCGCGCCGCCGTCGACAAGCTGCCCGCCCTGCGCCCGGCCGGCGTCGAGGACCTGGCCGCGCAGCCGGCCGCAGTACGGGTCGGCAAATCCGACGTGACAGGCGCCGGCGTCGTAGTAGGTCTGCACCCGGCCGCTGGTGCGGTCGACCAGCTGGTCGGGGATGACGAGCGCACCCGGCCCAAGGTCGGGCGCCAGGCTGCCGACCGCGCAGGGGGCGACGACCTGGCCGACGCCGAGTGAGCGCAGCGCCCACATGTTGGCTCGGTAGTTCACCCGGTGCGCGGGGAAGGCGTGGTCGCGGCCGTGCCGCGGCAGGAACGCGACCGGCCGGCCGTCAAGACCGCCGATCGACACCGGCGCCGAGGGTGCGCCGTACGGCGTGTCGACGTCGACCGCCGTGACGTCACTGAGGAACTCGTAGAACCCCGAGCCCCCGATCACGGCGACGTCGGCACGATGAGCGGTGGCTGGGGTCACGGGCGCCGATTGTGCCAGCCGGCGCGCCGGCGCGCGACGACTAGGCTGGCGCGCGTGCGCATCACACACGTCGTCGACTGGGCGCTGGACAAGTCGGTGGTCCTCGGCTACTCCCGGATCGGACCGGTGCTGCGCCGGGCCTGGTGGCCGCCGGACCCCGCGCCGGATGCGCTGGCCGGCCGGCACGTCGTGGTCACCGGGGCCAGCGGTGGTCTCGGAGCGGCCATCGCGGCGGGCTGCGCGCGCCTGGGCGGCACCGTGCACCTGGTCGGGCGCACCAAGAGCCGCCTCGACGAGGCGGCGCGTGGCATCCGGTCAGACGTCGGCCCGGCCGTCGACCTGGTCACCGAGATCTGCGACGTCAGCGACCTCGACTCCGTGCGCGCGTACTCCGACGAGCTGACCGGCAGCGTCGACGAACTGCACGGGCTCGTGCACAACGCGGGCGTGCTGCCGCCCGAGCGCAAGGAGTCGGCGCAGGGCCACGAGCTGGTCTACGCCACGCACGTGCTCGGCCCGTCGCTGCTCACCCACCTGCTCCGTCCGGCGCTGGTCGCCGACGGGGACGCGCGGGTGGTGTGGATGTCGTCAGGCGGCATGTACACCCGCCAGCTGGAAACCGACGACATCGAGGCGAGGGAGCGGGAGTGGTCCGGCACCGATGCCTACGCCCGCACCAAGCGGATGCAGGTCGTGCTGGCGCAGATATGGGCCGACCGGCTGCGCATCGACAACGTGGCGGTGCACTCGATGCACCCCGGCTGGTCGGACACGCCGGGCATCGCCGACGCGCTGCCCGGCTTCCACAAGGTGGTGGGGCCGGCGCTGCGCACCAGCGAGCAGGGTGCCGACACCGCGGTCTGGCTGGTCGCGGCACCCGGCGGTTCGGTGACGGCCGGGGCTAGCGGGGTCTTCTGGAGCGACCGGCGTCCTCGGCCGCTGGCGTACGCGCCGTGGCAGAAGGAGACGCCCGGGGGTCGGGCCCGGCTGTGGGAGGCGGTCAGCGAGGCGATCGGGGTCGACGTCGCGTGAGCTCACCGGCACCGGGGCCGGCGGCCCGGTCGGTGTCGGCGCCGGGCGCCGCTGACGTCGCCCACCCCAGCCGGCGGCCGGAGTGGACCGCGCTCGCGGTCGCCGCCAGTGCGCTGGTGCTGGCCTTCACCGGTGAGGAGTGGGGCGGCTGGTGGGGCGACGTGCACGCCTGGCTCGAGCCGCTGTCGGCCTTCCTCGAGCCGACGATCGGCCCGGGCCTGCCGCTGGCAGCCGCCGTCGCACTGCTGGTCACGACCCAGGGCGCCGGCTGGGCCCGGCAGCTGTCCTGGCGCCGGCTGCTGCTGGCCAGCTGGCTGGCCGGGCTCGCCTGGTCGGTCGGGCTGGCGCTCATCCGCGGCTGGTCCGGCATCACCGAGCCGCTGACCAACGACCACGAGTACCTGGTCGACGTGCCCCGCGTCGACGACCTGACGACCCTGATCCCCAACTTCTTGGACCGAGTCGACATCCGCGGCGACGAGCAGTGGGTGACCCATGTGGCCGCGCACCCCCCGCTGACGTTCCTGAGCTTCCTGTGGCTCGAGCGCATCGGCCTCGGCGGACCGGTCTGGGGCGGCGTCATCATCACCGCGCTGGCCTCGACCGCGATCGTGGCCGTGCTGGTCACGCTGCGCATCCTCGGTGACGAGCACCGCTCGCGGGTGGTCGCTCCCTTCCTCGTGCTCACCCCGCTGGTCGCGTGGTCGGTGGTGTCGGCCGACGGGGTGTTCATGGCGGTGGCGGCCTGGGGGCTGGCGGTGCTCGCCGCCGCAGCGACGGCACCGACCTGGCCGCGCGCCGCCCTTCTCGGCGCGGTCGCCGGCGTCATCCTCGGCATCGGGATCAACCTGTCGTACGGGCTGCTGCTGGCCGGGACGCTGGCACTGGCGGTGCTGGCGGCCGCCCGGACGTTCCGGCCGTTGCTGCCGGCCGTGCTCGGCGCACTGGTCGTGGTGAGCGTGTTCGCCGCGCTCGGCTTCTGGTGGTTGGAAGGCCAGGAACGGCTGGTCAACCGCTACTACATGGGCATCGCCCGCAACCGGCCCTACAGCTACTGGGTCTGGGCCAACCTCGCCGTCGTGTGCTTCTGCCTCGGCCCTGCCGCGGTCGCCGCCATCGGACGCGCGGTGGCCCAGGTGCGGCAGCGCACCGTGCAGTGGTCGGCCGCCTGGTGGCTGGCGCTCGGCGGGGCGGCGGCGATCGTCGCCGCCGACCTGTCCGGGCTGTCGAAGTCGGAGGTCGAGCGCATCTGGCTGCCGTTCATGCTGTGGCTGGTGCCGCTGGTGGCCTGGCTCGACGGCCGTGACCGCCGCCGCTGGCTGGCCGCACAGGCGGGGTGGGCGCTGGTCATCAGCAGCGTGCTGCGCTTCACCTGGTAACCGTACGCTCGCCCGGCGGGTGGCTCAGCGCTCGGACGGCGGCAGCTCGAGCGCCCCGCAGACAGCGCGCCACACCCGTCGGGGTGGCTCCCCCGCAGCGAGCGCCTCGTCCACGGTGTGCCCACCCAGATCGGCCAACACCTGCTGTTGCGACCAGACCCTCGCGTACCCGATGCCGAGCTGGTGCTCCATGCGCAACCAGAACTCGCTGTGCCTCACCGCACCAGTATGCGGTCGTCCGCCGACACCCTGGACCGAGTGTCCTCGACCCACGGCTCATCAGTCTGCGGCTCGCCCCCCTCGCGCAGCCCGTGGCGCTGCCACCAGCGAGCCATCGGGGCGGGCGCCCACCAGTTGGCGGTGCCCATCAGCCGCATCGCGGCGGGCACCAGCAGCGCCCGTACGACGGTGGCGTCGAGCAGGATCGCCACCAGCATGCCCACGCCGATCATCTTGATGAACACGATGCCCGACGTCGAGAAGGCGCCGATGACCACCGCCCGCAGCAACGCGGCGCTGGTGATGATGCCGCCGGTGCGCTGCCGCCCCGTGGCCACCGCCTCGGTGTTGTCGTGAGTCTGATCCCAGCGCTCACGGATGCGCGAGAGCAGGAAGACCTCGTTAGGCCCCGAGTTGTCGATCAGCGCAGCAGCAAGGTGCCCAGCCGACGGGACGAGACGGCCAGGCCGACCGAGCCCAGGGCAACCAGGTAGGCCACCGCGACCAACAGCTCGGGTCCGAGCGCACCGGTCGTGAGCCCCCGGCAGAGCACCACGCCGTGGTACAGCGGGGTGAGCTGCACCAGCCACTGCACCCCGTCGGGGTACCGGCCGAGCGGAAAGAAGGTGGCAGAGAACAAGAACATCGGCAGCACCGCCAGCGTGATGAAGTCGAAGTCCTGCCAGCTGCGCATCCAGGTGGTCAGCGCCATGCCGGCGCCGGCGAAGGCATAGCCGATGACGACGGCGGCGGGCGGCCCCAACAGCGCCCACCACGAGCTGGTCAGCCCCAGCAGCGCCATGAAGGCGACGAACGCTGCGGCGTACACCGCGGCGCGCAGCAGCGACCAGACCAGCTCGCCGACGGCCACGTCCACCGGGCGCAGCGGGGTCGCGAGGACCGCGTCGTAGACCTTCTCGTACTTGAGCTTGAAGAAGACACCGAAGGTCGCGTCGAACAGCGAGCCGTTCATCGCCGACGCGGCCAGCATCGCCGGCGCGACGAACTCCGTGTACGAGACACGGGTGCCGTCGGCGAGCACGAAGTCGCCCACCAGCTGCTGGATGCCGAGGCCGATCGACAGCAGGTACAGCAGCGGCTCGAGGAAGCCGGTGACGAAGACCACCCAGTCGCGCCGATAGACTAGGTAGTTGCGCCCGACCAGGTGCTGGGCGGCGAACCGGCCGAGCGGCGGCCGTAAGGTCGGTGTGCTCATCGCTCAGCCGCCCAGCCGGCGCGCCAGCGCCCGGTCGGCGAGCACGAATCCGACGCCACACCACAGCACCAGGTACGCCACGTGGCCGATGTCGGCCAGCAGGTCCGGCCGGCCCAGCGTGAGGCCGCGGACCAGCTCGACGCCGTGGTACAGCGGCAGCGACTGGGCCAGCCACTGCACCGGGTCGGGCAGCTGGGACACCGGGAAGAACGCGCCCGAGAACAAGAACATCGGCACCACACCCACCCGGTACACCAGCATGAAGCCGGTCTCGCGCTCGAGCCTGGCTGACAGCGCGAACAGCGGCGTCGCATGCGCCATGCCGACCAGCACACCGGCAGGGACGGCCAGCACCGCCCACGGCAGCACCACGACCCCGAACAGGGCCAGCACCAACCAGAAGACCGCCGCGGTCAGGGCCAGCCGGGCGGCGACGAAGCCGAGGTTGCCGACCAGCACGTCGCGGGTGCGCAGCGGGCTGGCGATCATCGCGAAGTACGTCTTGTCCCACTTGATCGCGCCCATCACCGGCCAGGTGGAGGCGCCCACCGCGTTCTGCATCACCGAGGTCGCCAGCAGCCCCGGCGCGATGAACTCGAGGTAGTCGACCCCACCGAGGGCCGCCCGGCCACCGCCCTCGTCGACGTAGGCGCCGAGCCCGACCCCCATCGCCAGCAGGTACAGGATCGGGAGCACGAAGTTCGTGATCGCGCTGCCGCGCCAGGTGCGGCGCCAGCGGATCCGCCAGTGGTCGAGCTGGCGCCACACCAACCCGGTGGTGGCGGGGCGGCGCAGTCGGGCAGCGGGGACCGAGCCGCCCATCACTGCGCCAGCGACCGGCCGGTCAGCCGGAGGAAGACGTCCTCGAGCGTGCTGCGCCGAACCAGCGTGCTGCGCGGTGACAGCCCCAGGTCGTCGTGAACCGCCTGCGCGACCGCCTCCCCGTCGGCGGCGTAGACGAGCACCCGGTCCGGCAGCGCCTCCACCCGCTCACCCAGCCGCTGCAGGCGCCCGACCGCACCGTCGTGGTCGTCGACGTCGAAGCGCAGCTCGCACACCTCCCGGCTGGAGTGGGCGCCGATCAACTGCGCCGGAGAGCCTTCCGCTACGACGATCCCCTCGTCGATGATGACCAGGCGGTCGCACAGCTGCTCCGCCTCGTCCATGTAGTGCGTCGTCAGCAGCAGCGTCGTGCCCTGCTGTTTGAGCCGGAACAACCGGTCCCACAACAGGTGCCGCGCCTGCGGGTCCAGCCCGGTGGTGGGCTCGTCCAGCATCAGCAGCTCCGGCTCGTTGATCAGGGAGCGAGCGACGGTGAGCCGGCGCTTCAACCCGCCGGACAGCTGCTCCACCCGAGCATCGGCCCGATCGCCGAGCTGGACGAACGCCAGCAACTCGTCGGCCCGCCGGGCCACCTCGGCGCGGGACAGGCCGAAGAACCGCCCGTACACCAGCAGGTTCTCGCGCACGGTGAGCTCGGAGTCGAGGGTGTCGTCCTGTGGGCAGACCCCCAGCCGCGATCTGATCGCCGGGCCGTCCTCGGCCGGGTCCATGCCCAGCACCCGTAACGACCCGCCACTGGCCGGCGACACCGCGGCGATCATGCGCATGGTCGAGGACTTGCCGGCGCCGTTGGGTCCGAGGAACCCGAAGGCCTCGCCTCGGCGCACTGTCACGTCGATGCCCCGTACGGCCTCCAGCGTGCCGTAGGTCTTGCGCAGGCCGCGGGCAGCCACCAGCGCGTCGGGGGGTGGCGGGGTGGGGAGAGGTCGGTCCGCGGTCTGCTCGACACGGCCGACACCCATGGGTCCACCCTAAGTGCGCCGTCCACGCGTCTTCTGCTGCCTTCCCGACCCCGTCCCACTCCCCGGCGAGCCGGCGGTGCGTCGTGGGGCCGTCCAGGCAACCATTCGGCTGGTTGAGGCGTGAAGTAGAGGTGACCGCAGTGGCATTGCTCGCTCCGGTGCCGACCGGTGTGACAGGATTCGTGCGCCCGCTCGACCCGTCCGGGGGCGGTTTCGACGACGAGCGGGCTGTCGACACGGCAGGGGCGGTCATGGACGCGGCGCTGGGCGGTCGCGACCGGGCGAGCGCCGAGCCGATGACGGGCTTCGACGGGTTCGTCCGAGCCCGGCTGCCCGAGCTGCTGCGCTTCGGCCGGGTTCTCACCGGCAGCGAGGAGGCCGCCGCCGATCTGGTGCAGGACGCCCTCGAGCACACCATGCTGGCCTGGTCGCGGCTGGACGACCGCGACGACCCGGTCGCCTACGTCCGTCGGGTGATGGTTAACCGCAACATCAGCGTCTGGCGCCGGCTGCGGCGCGAGACGGTGACCGACGAGCCGCCCGACGTGGTGCACGTCGACAGCCACCGCGACCACGACCTGTGGCGGGCGCTGCAGACGCTGCCGGCGCGGCAGCGGGCGGTGCTGGCGTTGCGCTACTACGAGGACCTGTCCGAGGCGGAGATCGCCCGCGTGCTGGGGTGTTCCACCGGCACCGTGAAGAGCCAGGCGTCGAAGGGCATGGCGAAGCTGCGTGCCCAGCTGTCCGACCGCAGGGGTCACGATGTCTGACGACGACCTGGACGGCGACCGGCTGCGGGCGGCGTTCCGTCACGGCGGGGCGGTCGGCAAGGACCCCCGCGGTGTCGACGCCGACGACTTCCTGGCGCGGGTCCACAGGGGCGGCAAGCGCCGCCGCGCCCGCCGCACCGCCGGGGTCGTGACGGCCGCAGCCGCTGCCGTCGGCGCCATCGCGACCGGTGTCACCGTGGTCGCTGGCGACCTCGATCCGGCCGACCCGCCGGTGGCCCAGGGTGGTGCCACCGGCACACCGTCGACCGGCAGATCGGCCACCCCGCCCACGGCGAAGTCGACCACGAGCCGGATAGCGCCGGAGGAGAGCACCGGGCCGCTCGCGGTCTACGACCTGCAGGTGCCCGACGACAGGTCGGTCTGGGCGCTGGCGTCGCCGGACTGCGGCCGCGCCACCTTGTGCCCCGTCATCGTGCACAGCACCGACGAGGGGAAGACGTGGCGCGCGCGATCGCCGGGAACCTCCGGCGGCGAGCCGGTCATCACCGACTTCCGCCACCTCGGCGTCGCCGACAATGGGACCGACCTTGTCGTCGCCGGCACCGGCGTGGCCACCAGCCACGACGCCGGCGAAAACTGGCAGCCGGTGGAGCTGGCCGGCGACCGCCCGGTTCGGGGCATCGCCACCGGCGCCGACGAGGCGGTGGTGGTCTTCGACGAAGCCGACGCCGATGCGCTGGCCACCTCCCCGGTTGACGTCGACGACTGGACGACGGCCGACGCGCCCTTCTCCGCCGGCGAGCGCGTCGGCGTGCCATTCGCCGGCGCTGACGTGGTGGGGGCCACGGTCACCGCCGACGACTCCCCCGACACCGTCGGGCTGGTGGCACGGTCGACGGGGTCGGACTGGGTCCGCATCGAGGCTCCGTGCAGCAGCCGCGCACCGCGGGTGGCGACCGACGGCGCGACCCTGTGGTACCTGTGTTTCGGCGGCCCCAGCAGCACCCTCGCCACCGCGGACGTCGCCGGCGGCCTGCAGGACCTGCGCTGGGCCACCCGCGAGCTACCCAGCGCCGACGACGCCGGGCTCGGCGCGTGGGGGGACGGTACGGCCGTGGTGTCCACCGGCAAGCAGATGTTCCGCGTCGACCCCGACGGCGGGACCATCGACCTGAGCGTCGGCCCCCGTGGCGTCGACCTGGGTCGCGACGACTACACCGTCCGCGACACTGACAAGGGCTGGCTGGCCAGCTTCCGCGGACGGCTGCTGCGCACACCCGACGACGGCCGCAGCTGGTCGCGGGTGCCGGTGACCCTGCGCTGAGCAGGTCCACCGTCGCCGTCGGGCGAGTGTCGGCGCTGTCGGTGCCGTCGGTGAGAATCGTCTCGTGAGCCAGCGCCGGTCCTCGCAGCCAGTGCCAGCACCCGACCACCACGAGGTGCTCGGACGCTTCTCGGCGTTGACCCGCAGCTGGTTCACGGGCGCGTTCGCCGCGCCCACCGCGGCACAGGTGGGCGCGTGGGATGCCATCTCCGCCGGCGAGCACACCCTGGTGGTGGCACCCACCGGTTCCGGCAAGACGCTGGCGGCCTTCTTGTGGGCGCTCGACCGGCTCGGTGCGCAGCCGCCCGAGACCGATCCGCAGGGGCGCTGCCGGGTGCTGTACGTCTCTCCGCTCAAGGCGCTGGCGGTCGACGTCGAGCGCAACCTGCGCGCGCCGCTGGCCGGCATGCGGCATGCATCGGCCGGGCTCGGGCTGCCCGCCCCGGAGGTACGGGTTGGCATCCGCACCGGCGACACCCCACCCGACGAGCGCCGGCGGCTGGCAGCCCACCCCCCGGACGTGCTGATCACGACGCCCGAGTCGTTGTTCTTGGTGTTGACGTCGCGGGCGCGCGAGTCGCTGCGGAGCGTCCACACGGTGATCGTCGACGAGGTGCACGCGGTCGCCGGCGCCAAGCGCGGTGCGCACCTAGCGCTGTCGCTCGAGCGGCTGGATACGCTGCTCGACCGCCCCGCGCAGCGAATCGGCCTGTCGGCCACGGTGCGCCCGGCCGACGAGGTGGGCCGCTTCCTCGGCGGCGCGGCGCGGTGCACGGTCGTGCAGCCCCGCAGCGACAAGCGCTTCGACCTGAGCGTCGTGGTGCCGGTGGAGGACATGGGCGAGCTCGGCACCACCACCAGACCCGGTGCCGGTGCCGGTGGCACCGCCGACGGGGCCGACCAGAGGCCGTCGACCTCGATCTGGCCGCATGTCGAGGAGCGTATCGTCGACCTGGTGAGCGAGCACCGCTCGACGATCGTGTTCGCGAACTCGCGGCGGCTCGCCGAGCGCCTGACCGCCCGGCTGAACGAGATCGCCGCCGACCGGGCCGGCGTCGAGCCCGACGAGACCAGCGCGCCGCCGGCTCGGGCGCCCGCCGAGCTGATGGCCCAAAGCGGGCAGTCGCTGGGCGCGGGCCAGCTGCTCGCGCGGGCGCACCACGGCTCGGTGAGCAAGGAGCAGCGGGCGCTGATAGAGGACGACCTCAAGTCCGGCCGGCTGCCGTGCGTGGTGGCGACCAGCAGCCTCGAGCTCGGCATCGACATGGGCGCGGTCGATCTGGTGGTGCAGGTCGAGGCGCCGCCGTCGGTGGGTGGCGGCCTGCAGCGGGTGGGGCGCGCCGGACACCAGGTGGGAGAGGTGTCGCGCGGGGTGGTGTTCCCCAAGCACCGGCAAGACCTCGTCCAAGCCGCCGTCACCGTCGAGCGGATGGGCACCGGCCAGATCGAGTCGCTGCGGGTGCCGCAGAACCCGCTGGACGTGCTGGCCCAGCAGGTGGTGGCGATGGTGTCGATCGACGAGCTCGAGGTCGACGAGATGTTCGCGACGGTGCGCCGAGCGGCGTCGTTCGCGACCCTGCCGCGCTCGGCGTTCGAGGCAACCCTCGACCTGCTGGCCGGCCGCTACCCGTCGGAGGAGTTCGCCGAGCTGCGCCCGCGGATCGTGTGGGACCGCGTCGCTGGCCGCCTGAGCGGGCGCCCCGGTGCCCAGCGGCTGGCGGTGACCTCCGGCGGCACCATTCCCGACCGTGGTCTGTACGGCGTGTTCCTGGTCGGCGCCGAGGGAACTGCCCGGCGGGTCGGCGAGCTCGACGAGGAGATGGTGTACGAGTCGAGGGTCGGCGACGTGTTCGCGCTCGGCGCCACCAGCTGGCGCATCGAGGACATCACCCATGACCGCGTGCTGGTCTCGCCGGCCCCCGGCCAGCCCGGTCGGCTGCCGTTCTGGAAGGGCGATGCCCAGGGCAGGCCGGCCGAGCTCGGCGCCGCGCTCGGCACGTTCGTCCGCGAGGTGTCGACGGCGACCCCGGAGGCGGCGACCGACCGGTGCCGTCGGGCCGGCCTGGACACCTGGGCCGCGAGGAACCTGGTGGCCTTCCTCGGCGAACAGCGCGACGCGACCGGGCACGTGCCACACGATCGCGCCCTGCTCGTCGAGCGCTTCCGAGACGAGCTCGGTGACTGGCGGGTGGTGCTGCACTCCCCGTACGGCCTGCCGGTGCATGCCCCGTGGGCGCTGGCCGTCGGCGCCCGGCTGCGCGAGCGGCTCGGTGTCGACGGCCAGGCGATGGCCAGCGACGACGGCATCGTGGTCCGGGTGCCGGAGACCGACGCGGAGCCCCCCGGCGCCGAGCTGTTCCTGCTCGAGCCGGACGACATCGACCAGCAGGTCACCGCGGAGGTCGGCGGTTCTGCGCTGTTCGCCGCCCGGTTCCGCGAGTGCGCTGCGCGGGCGCTGCTGCTCCCTCGCCGCGACCCCGGCCGGCGCAGCCCGCTGTGGCAGCAGCGACAGCGCTCGGCGCAGCTGCTGGAGGTCGCCCGGCGCTATCCGAGCTTCCCGATCGTGCTCGAGACCGTGCGCGAGGTGCTGCAGGACGTCTACGACGTGCCGGCGCTGGCGGATCTGCTGCGCGGCATCGCCGCTCGCTCGGTCCGGGTCGACGAGGTGGACACGACGACTCCGTCGCCGTTCGCGCGCTCGCTGATGTTCGGCTATGTCGCGGCCTTCCTCTACGAGGGCGACAGCCCGCTGGCCGAGCGACGGGCGGCTGCGCTGTCGCTCGACTCCACCCTGCTGGCCGAGCTGTTGGGCCGAGCCGAGCTGCGCGACCTGCTCGACGAAGCGGTCGTCGCCGACCTCGAGGCCGAGCTGCAGCGACGTGCCGAGCACCGGCGGGCCACCGACACCGAGGGGGTTGTCGACCTGCTGCGGCTGGTCGGGCCGCTCACCGCAGCCGAGGTGGTCCAACGCACCAGGCACGGCGCACCGGTCGGCGACTGGTTGAGCGGCCTCGCTTTGACCCGGCGTGCGGTGGAGGTGGTCATCGGGGGAAAACCCTGGTGGGCGGTGGTCGAGGATGTCGGCCGGCTACGCGACGGCCTTGGCGTGCCGGTGCCGCCGGGCCTGCCCGGGGCGTTCAGCGAGCCGGTTGCCGACCCGCTCGGCGATCTGGTGTCGCGCTACGCCCGTTGCCACGGGCCGTTCACGGTGGATGAGGTGGCCGGTCGCTGGCGGCTCGGCCCGGCCGTGGTGTTGGACGTGCTGCGCCGGCTGGCCGGCGTCGGGCGGGTGGTCGAGGGCGAGTTCCGGCCGGGCGGACGGGGCAGCGAGTGGTGCGATGCCGAGGTGCTGCGGCGGCTTCGTCGGCGCTCGCTCGCCGCGCTGCGAGCGGAGGTCGAGCCGGTCGAGCCGGCGGCGCTGGGACGGTTCCTGCCCGCCTGGCAACACATCGGCGGACGGCTGCGCGGCGCCGGCGGCGTCCTCACCGTCGTCGAGCAGCTGGCCGGCTGCGCCGTGCCGGCTTCGGCGCTCGAGCCGCTGGTGCTGCGTGCGCGCGTCGTCGACTACCAGCCGGCCATGCTCGACGAGCTCACGGCCGCCGGTGAGGTGCTGTGGGCCGGTGCCGGCGGTCTCCCCGGCGCCGACGGCTGGGTGGGTCTTCACCTGGCCGACGCCGCGTCGCTGACCCTGCCCGACCCGACGTCACTGGCCGAGCTGGGCGAGCTGCCCGCTCGCGTCGTCGACGCGCTCGCCGGCGGCGGGGCGTACTTCTTCCGTCAGCTGTCTCAGGCCGTCGGGTCCAGCGACGACGACGCCCTGCATGCGGCCCTGTGGGAGCTGGTCTGGGCCGGCCACGTCGGCAACGACACGCTGGCCCCGCTGCGCACCCTGGTGCAGGGCGGGCGCGGCGCACACCGCGCCCGACGCGCCCCGCCACGCTCGCGGTACGCCGCTGCTCGTCGACCGGGCCGCCCAGCACTGCCCTCGCGCACCGGCCCACCCACCGCGGCCGGCCGGTGGTCACTGTTGCCCGATCGCGATCAGGATCGCACCCTGCGCACCCACGCGGCGACCGAGCTGCTGCTCGAGCGGCACGGTCTGGTGACGCGCGGGGCGGTGGTCAGCGAACGCGTCCCCGGCGGTTTCGCCGGTGTCTACAAGGTGCTCTCGGCGTTCGAGGAGTCCGGCCGCTGCCGCCGTGGCTACTTCGTCGCCTCCCTCGGCGCCGCGCAGTTCGCCGGTGCGGGGGCGGTCGACCGGCTGCGGGCCGAGGCCGATCAGCCCGGCGCGGAGGCAACCGGTGATCGGCGCGCGCTCACCCTCGCCGCCACCGACCCCGCCAACCCCTACGGCGCGGCCCTGCCCTGGCCCGACCGGACCTCGGCAGCGACCGGCACGGGCAGCGGGCACCGCCCCGGCCGCAAGGCCGTCGCGCTGGTGGTGCTGGTCGACGGCAGGCTGGTGCTCTACGTCGAGCGGGGCGGACGGACGTTGCTCACCTTCACCGACGACGACGGCGCCCTGTTGCCGGCCGTGGACGCGCTAGCACTCGCGGTGCGCGACGGCTCGCTGGGAAAGGTCACCGTCGAACGTGCCGACGGCGAGCAGGTGCACGGCACCGCGCTGGCCGGCGCCCTGGAGCGCGCCGGCTTCCACGCGACCCCGCGCGGGCTGCGGCTGCGCGCGTGACCGATCCCGGTCCGCCGACGACCCGTCAGCACCCGCTGTGAGCAGTACGTTTAGGCCTTTGAACGCGCAGCGGACCGGTGTTCAGGGATCTGAACGGCAAACGGTCACCGGTGCGACTGACGCGTGCTTATGGTCGCCTCAGGCGCTCAACTGGGGGTGCCGCTCACCAGTGAAGGGTTCCGCCCATGCGGTATCTCAAGATGGCGACAGCTGTAGCGGCTGTGCCCGCTCTCGTCCTCGGCACAGGCGGCATCGCCGCCGCCGACAACGTCCAGAACGACGTCGTGGTGGGTGGCAACGACACCATCACCGCCGGCGGCTCCACCACCGTCAGCTACAAGATCAGCGCGCCGTCGAGCGACGGGCAAAAGGGCTGCAACGCCGATGACGGCACCCCTGCCAAGGTCAACCTCGCGGTGCCGGCGGGGGTCACGGCCAGCGCCACGGAGCTGTTGTTCAGCGCCTGTGGC
>JBBSNM010000047.1:0-20643 GCA_038232655.1 Propionibacteriales bacterium
CGACACCCCGAGCGGGCGAACTGGACGCAACGTCGGAAGATCGGGGCAGGCGAACGCCCGCCGACGGCATCTTCCGACACCCCGAGCGGGCGAACTGGACGCAACGTCGGAAGATCGGGGCAGGCGAACGCCCGCCGACGGCATCTTCCGACACCCCGAGCGGGCGAACTGGACGCAACGTCGGAAGATCGGGCCGGGCGAGCGCGCCGCCGGCCGGCTGCCCACCGGCTGCCCACCAGCCCACCGGCTGCCCACCAGCCCCCACCGGCTGCCCATCAGCCCACCGGCTGCACCGGCTGCACCGGCTGCACCGGGCTACAGCGTCTCGAGCACCGCGTCAGCAGCCGAGTACGGGTCGGTGCGACCGGCGAGCACCTCGGCGGCCAGCGTGTCGAGGTCGGCGCGCCCGTGCAGATCCCCGAAGCGCTCGCGCAGGGCCGTAAGCGCGATCGCCTCGATCTCGTCACGGGCCCGGCGCAGCCGCCGACGGTGCTGCTCGACACCCGCCTGCTGCCAGTCCCGGTGCGAACTGATCGCCTCCACCAGGGCGGGGAGCCCCTCGCCCTTCGCGGCCACCGTCTTGACGATGGGGGGGACCCAGCCGTCCTCGGTGCGCTCGGCCAGCGCCAGCATCGCCCGCAGGTCGCGGGCCACCTGGGTCGCCCCGTCACGGTCGGCCTTGTTGACGACGTACACGTCCCCGACCTCCAGGAGGCCCGCCTTGGCGGCTTGGATGCCGTCGCCCATGCCCGGCGCTAGCAGCACCAGCGTGGTGTCGGCCAAGCTCGCCACCTCGACCTCGGACTGGCCGACCCCGACGGTCTCGACCACGACCACGTCGCAGCCGGCAGCGTCCAGGACCCGCACCGCCTGCGGTGTCGCCCAGGCCAGACCGCCGAGGTGACCGCGGCTGGCCATCGACCGGATGTAGACGTCGGGGTCGGTCGCATGGTCCTGCATCCGCACCCGGTCGCCCAGCAACGCACCGCCGGAGAACGGCGACGAGGGGTCGACGGCGAGCACACCCACTCGCTTTCCGCTTTCTCGCAGCGCGCCCACCAGGGCGGCGGTGGAGGTCGACTTGCCCACGCCGGGTGAGCCGGTGATGCCGAGCACCTGCGCCCGACCGGTATGCCCGACGAGCCGCTCGCTGACCGCCCGCAGCAGCGGCGAGGCGTCCTCGACCAGCGAGATCAGCCGGGCGACCGCTCGGTGATCACCGGTGCGGGCGCGCTCGACCAAGCCGGCGACGTCGCCGCGAGCGGCGGCTGTCACGTCGGCGGCGGCACGCGCAGGACGAGCGCGTCACCCTGCCCGCCCCCGCCGCACAGCGCAGCGGCCCCCGTGCCACCGCCGCGCCGCCGCAGCTCGAGGGCGAGGTGCAAGACGATCCTGGCTCCGCTCATCCCGATGGGGTGCCCCAGCGCGATGGCGCCACCGTTGACGTTCACCCGCTCCTCGTCCAGCGCGAGCTCTCGGGTGCTGGCGATGCCGACCGCCGCGAACGCTTCGTTGATCTCCACCAGGTCGAGCGCCGTGGGCTCCACACCCTCCTTGGCGCACGCAGCGGCGATTGCCCGTGCCGGCTGCGACTGCAACGAGGAGTCGGGGCCGGCGACCATGCCGTGCGCGCCGATCGCGGCCAGCCAGGTCAGCCCCAGCTGCTCGGCGCGGTCCCGACTCATCACCCCGACTGCGCAGGCGCCGTCGGAGATCTGCGAGGCCGAGCCGGCGGTGATGGTGCCGTCGGCGGCGAAGGCCGGGTGCAGCCGGGCGAGGGACTCCTGCGTGGTGTCGCCGCGCACTCCCTCGTCCACGCGCACGGTCACCGGCTCGCCGCGGCGCTGCGGCACCTCGACCGGCACCAGCTCGTCATCGAGCAGCCCGTTCTTGGCCGCGGCCGCGGCCCGCTGGTGGGATCGGGCACTGAACGCATCCTGCTCCTCACGGGTCAGACCGAGACCGCCCGCGTTGCAGGACTCGGTGAGCGCGCCCATCGGCTGGTCGGTGAGGCTGTCCCACAGGCCGTCGTGGGCCATGTGGTCGACCAGGGTGGCGTCGCCGTACTTGGTGCCGGTACGCGAGCCCGGGAGCAGGTGCGGGGCGTTCGACATCGACTCCATCCCGCCGGCCACGACGACGTTGGCTTCACCGAGGCGGACGAGCTGGTCGGCCAGCGCGATGGCGTTGATGCCAGACAGGCAGACCTTGTTCAGTGTCATCGCGGGCACCGTCAGGGGGACACCTGCCCGGTGGGCGGCCTGGCGTGCGGGCACCTGGCCGGCGCCGGCCTGCAGCACCTGGCCCATCACGACGTAGTCGACCTGGTCGGGGCGTACCCCGGCTCGGTCCAGCGCGCCGGTGATGGCGACTCCGCCGAGATCGGCGGCCGAGAAGGCGTGCAAGCCGCCCAGCAGCCGCCCGATCGGCGTTCGGGCACCGGCGACGAGGACGGACGGTGAGGATGCAGCGCTCATGCTCGGCACCCTACCCAGCCGCCGTCGGCGATGGCTGGCACCATCCAGACCATGACAGCAGACCTGTTGCTCGGCATCGACCACGTCGGCGTCGCGGTTCCCGACCTCGACGAGGCCATCGACTTCTACGCGCGGGTGTTCGCGATGCCCTGCGTGCACCAGGAGGTGAACGAGGGCCAGGGAGTCCGGGAGGCGATGCTCGCCGTGGGCGACTCCGGGGACCGGGTGCAGCTGCTCGCGCCGCTGTCGCCGGAGTCGACGATCGCCACCTTCCTCGATCGTCGAGGGCCGGGCGTGCAGCAGATCGCCTATCGGGTGCTCGACGTGACCGCCGCGGCGGCCGTGCTGCGCGGGCGAGGGATGCGCCTGCTCTACGACCAGCCGCGGCCCGGCACGGGGGGCAGCCTGGTCAACTTCGTGCATCCACGCGACGCCGGCGGCGTGCTCGTCGAGCTGGTGCAGCCTGCTGACCAGCCCGTTGACGCCGAGGGGCACGGCTGATAACGCACAGTTAGAGCAGCGACACTCAGCGAAGATGGATCGTTCGGTGCGCAGTTGGCACCATACTCATCCAAAGAGACCTCGCGACGAGGGCTCGGGCGTCGTCGTTGTCAGCAACCGTCAGCAAGTGAGGGGCCACCGCCATGTCGGACCAGCAGGGACTGTCCATCTTCGACTCCGGCCAGAGCTCGGCCGAGACCACCCAGATCCCTGCCGTCGCCGGCGGCGGGGAGCTGCCCGTGGTACGCCGCGGCGGGTACGACCGAGCCGCGGTCGAGGCCAGGCTCAAGGCGCAGCAGGACGCCGTCGCGACCGCCGAGCGGGCCGCTGGCAACGCGCAGCGCCGGGCCGCCGAGCTGGAGGCGCAGGTCAAGCAGCTGCGCACCGAGATGGCCGAGGCGGGCGAGCCCACCTACGCCGGGCTGGGTGGGCGGGCCGCGTCGCTGCTCTCGATGGCAGAGGACCAGGCCGACGAGGTGCTGGGGCGAGCCCGGGCACAGGCAGAGGAACTGCTGAGCGACGCGCAGCAGCAGGCCGAGGCGATGCGCTCCGGTGCGGCTAGGGAGGTTGACGACGTCAAGGTGGTGCACCTGCGTGACCTCGAGGACCAGCGTGCCCGGCTGTCCGCCGCGGCCGAGGACGAGCGCGCGGCCGCTTCGGCACAGGCCGCCGACTTGCTGGCCAGCGCCAAGCGCGAGGCCGACCAGATCCGGCTGGCCGCCGAGCAGGAGACCACCAGCCTGCGTACGTCGGCCAAGCGCGAGAGCGAGAAGGCCCGCGCCGCTGCCGAGCGCGAGGTGTCCGAGGCCCGTCGCGTGCTCGCCGTCGAGCGCGAGCGGCTGACCCGCGAAGCCGCCGACCACCACGACCAGGCAGTCGACGAGACGCAGCGGCTGGTCCGCGAGTCCGAGGAGCGGGCCGCGGCGGCCGAGCAGCGCGCGGCCGAGGCGACCGCACAGGCCAACAAGCAGCGCAGCGAGGCGGCCGCCGAGGCCGAGCGTGCGCTGGCCCGGGCCAAGCGCGAGGCCGAGCAGATGGTGACGGCTGCCCGACACCAGGCCGAGCACATGGCCAACCAGGCCCGCAGCGACCTCGACCGGCGCACGGCCGCGGCGCGCGCCGAGCTGGACACGGTGCAGCGCCGACGCGACGGCATCGTGGCGCAGCTTGCTGCGCTGCGCGACCTGGTTGCCAGCTTTGGTCCCGACGAGACCCAGCCGGACGAGGAGCAGCAGCCGGTCGTCCGCGAGCAGAACGGGCAGGCACAGCCGGAGTCGGAGACGCCGAACCAGGACGAGCCGGTCACCGCAGGCGACCGCGGCTGAGGACTACAGCACACGCTTGCAGCGCTTGAAGGGCTTGGCGCTCACCCGGTCTCCTCGGATGCGCACCGACCGGACGCTGGCGTTGTTGTCGTCGTCGGACTCCAGCAACAGGTCGCGCGGGTCCACCGTGGTGCGCAGGCAGTACAGCCCGTCGGCCAGGTTGCGGGGCAGCGTCAGAAACTGACCCGGCAGGTAGCTTTGGTACACGTCGACCCAGCCGATCGAGATTCCCTGCCGGGTCCGCTGCGAGCACGCGCCGTAGAACTCGGCGTAGTTGCGGGTCTGCCAGCGGTCCGGGACCCGCCGGCTGTCGCGCAGGCAGAAACTCATCTTGCGCCCCTTCACCACCAGCGGCTTGTCGCGCCCGGGGTGCCACAGGGCGTAGCGAGCGGCGGCCTCGAAGTGCCAGTGGTCGTGCGTGGGGTGGAAGACCATGCAGCCGGCCGCGTGTCTGGCAAAGCCGGTGTCGACGCCTCGGTTGTACCACCCGTTGCGGTTGCGGTCGCGGTACAGGATCTGGGTGGCGTGCCGCTCCTTGCGGCTGCAGTCGTCGTTGTCGTTGGGCCGCACCTCGATCACCCCGCGGCCGGTGTTGGCCAGCCCGGACTCGAAGCGGATCGTGCGCCGACCCGCGGCGTTGCGCACGATGGACAGGTCTTTCGCCGGCAGGGCCCGCGCGTCCGGCCGCAGCCGCGGGGCCTTCGCCCCGTCGCCCGGGCCAGCCGGCTGCGCGCTGACCACGCCGGCACCCAGCAGCGAGAGCGCCACCAGGCTGGTGGCCGCCGACACCACCGCAGCCAACGACCACAACCGACGCCCGCGCCGCAACCCCATGGGTGTTCCCCTCGATCGACCCCGGTGACTGTGAGTGAGGACAGGCTACGTGCGGTCGACTTCTGCGGCGACCGTACGTTTGTCCATCTCGGCGTACATCGATGAGTCGGCGGTCGTCATCGGCCCGGACCACCGCCGTGGCAACGGCACGGACACCTGCGGGGCGACCCGGCGTACGACCTCGTCCAGCACGGTCTCGGTGTCGCCGACCCACAGGTGCTTGGCCCCCGCGACCCCCACCACGTCGGCCTGCTGCACCCGGGCGAACCGGGTGCGCGCCTGTTCCGGCCGTAGGTAGTCGTCCTGCTCGGGCACCAGGGCCGTGAGCGGCTTGCCGGACCGTGCCCAGGCGTCCAGGTCGTCGTCGGTCGCTGCCCGCAGCGGTGGTGACAGCAGGACCGCACCCTGCACCACCGGCTCGAGACCGTACCGCAGCACCAGGTCGGTGCCGAAGGACCAGCCCAGCAGCCAGACATCCGGCAGCTCCGCGAACTCGGCGTGCTCGACGGCGGCGGCCAGGTCGAGCCGCTCGGCCTCGCCGTTGTCGAACGCGCCCTCGCTGGTGCCCTGTGCGCTGCTGGTGCCTCGGGTGTTGAAGCGCAGCACCGCCAGACCGGCAAGCGCCGGCAGCCGGTAGGACGCCTTGCGCAACACGTGGCTGTCCATCATGCCGCCATGGGTCGGCAGCGGATGCAGGCAGATCACCGTGGCCACCGGCTCATGCTCGGCCGGCAGCGCAAGCTCACCGACCAGCTCCAGCCCGTCCGCGGTGTGCAACGACAACGGTGTCCGCCGAGCAGGCAGCACGGAGGAGCCGCGGATGGGCCGTCCGGTCGACGTGTCGGTCACGGGTGCAGGTTAACGGGACGCATCGCCGGAACTCGATCAGCCGTTCGAGCTACCCACCGACCGCGACCACGACCGGACGCCGAACGACCGATTGTCATCACACGTGCACGGTGAGCATGCAATCCTGGACTGTCCGATCATGCCGCGCCCCCGACGGAGGTGGCTACTTCATGCCGACCGCTAGCCCGTCACCGCTACGCCAGCGGGCGGGCGGCGTGCTGCGGACGATGCGGCGCGACTACGTCTTGGACGCGTTCGTGTTCATACTCGTCGCTGGCACGGTGCACGAACTGCTCCCTCAAGAGCTGGTCGGCGAGCGGGGTGCCGACATCTACTTCACCGCCATCGTCGCGGCGTACTTCATCGCGCTGCTGACGCGCATCGTCGTCAGTGCCATCCGAATGCCCGACCGGCGCACCGCGTTGCTGCTGCTGGCTGCTGGTGTACTGCTGTGGGCGGTCGGGTCGGCCACGCTCACCGCCCAGGGTGTCAACGAGATCGAGTTCCCGGCACCAGGAGAGTTCTTCTTCCTCGCCTCGTACGTCGGCCTGGCCGCGTTCTTGCTGATGGAGGTCCCCCGCCGCGAGTCGCCGACCTTTGGGGTCTGGCTGGAGGCCGCGGTGGTCTGCGGGGCCGCCGCGTGCCTCGCCGCATTGCTGGCGATCCCGCTGTCGGACGCGTTGGCAAGGGCGGACGTGGTGGTGCAGGCCCCGCTGCTGCTCGCCCTGCTCTACCCCCTGATCGACGTCATCTTGGTGATCGTGGTCGGGTTGCAGATGCTGCTCGGACAGCGAGCCTGGGGTGTCCGCAGCGCGACCCTGGCGGCCGGCTTCATGTTGTTGGCGGTTGCCGACAGCAGCTTCTTGCTGACGATCGCGGACGGCACGTACGCCGACAGTGCGGCGCTGCACGTCGCCTACGGGCTCAGCTTCGCCCTCACGGTCGGGGCGGGGCTGTTCCGACCAGCGGAGGTGCACCACCGGCGCGACGACCGCAACCGCAGCCGGGTGCTGGTCGTCGCCGCAGCGGTGGCCGTCACCGCGCTGGTGCTCGACCCCGAAGACGACCCCTTCCGGCTGCCGATCACGGTGGCCGCCGTGCTCACGCTGGCCGCGGCCGGCTGGCGGTTGGTGCTAGCGCTGCGGGAGGCGCGCGGCGCCGCCGAGGCGCTGCGGTTGTCACGCACCGACGAGCTCACCGGCCTGCCCAACCGCCGGGCGGTGCTGCAAGACCTGGAGGCGACGCCCGTCGATGGCGGCGCGCTGGCGCTGCTGCTGCTCGACCTGGACGCCTTCAAGGAGATCAATGACAGCCTCGGCCATGCCGTGGGCGACCGGGTGCTGGTGCAGGTGGCCGACCGGTTGCGCGCCCGCTTCGGCCACCAGCTCAGCATCGCACGGCTGGGCGGCGACGAGTTCGCGCTGACCGCGACCTGCGACGACCAGATCGAGCTCACCGAGCGGGGTCAGGCGGTCCGTGCGGTGCTGTCCGAACCGATCGAGGTCGACGGCCTCGACCTCAGCATCTCCGCGTCCATCGGGATCGCCATCCGCGACGCGGGCGCCACCTCGGCCACCGACCTGTTGCGTCGCGCCGACGTCGCCATGTACGAGGCCAAGGCCAACCGGGCCGGCACCCAGCTGTACGAGGCATGCCACGACAGCTTCACCCGCGCCAGGCTGCGTCGCGGCGAGCAGCTGCGTCGCGGCATCCGCGACGGCCAGCTCGCGATGTGGTATCAGCCGCAGGTCGACGCCGCGACCCAGGAGGTGATCGCGGTCGAGGCACTGGTGCGCTGGCAGCACCCGACCGAGGGGCTGCTGACGCCCGCGACCTTCCTGCCGGAGGCGCGCCGCTACGGGCTGATGCCGGCGCTGTCGCTGGAGGTGATCCGACTGGTGGTGGCCGATGCCCGCCGCTGGGTGGATGAGGGGCTGGACTTCCGGGTTTCGCTCAACTGCGCTCCGCCCGAGCTGCTCGGCGGTCGGCTGCTGTCCGCGCTGTACGACGCGATTGCGGCCGCCGACCTGCCCCCGGACACCCTGGTGGTCGAGGTCACTGAGGACTCCTTCCTTTCGGACCCCGACCGTGCCCGCGAGCGGTTGTACGAGATGCGCGACCGGTCGGTCCAGGCCGCCATCGACGACTACGGCACCGGCTTCTCGTCGCTGTCGTACCTGCGTGACCTGCCCGTGCGTGAGCTCAAGCTGGACAACTCCTTCGTCGCCACCATGCTCAGCGACCCCAGCAGCCGGGTCATCGTGGACACGACCACCAAGATGGCGCATGCACTGGGCCTGCGGCTGGTGGCCGAGGGCGTCGAGGACGCAGCCACCGCTGCCGCGCTGGTCGCGATGGACGTCGACGTGCTGCAGGGCTACCACATCGCGCCGCCCATGCCCGCCACCTCGATCGGTCCGTGGGTGCGTCAGTGGTCGGCGTCGTTGGGCATCGACTCCGTGTCGCTACCGCGAGCCCGCGGCGCCCACTAGCTCCGGCCGACCTTCGGGTTGGCGACTTGCGGGTCGGCTACCTGCGGGCTGCCTCGCCGCGGTTGGCAGGTCGACCGGCCGCCGGAGCCGGAACTCGGCTCGCGGCGGCACCCGGATGTCTCCCAGCCCGATCCCGAGGGTGATCAACCGGTACGCGTCGGGAAAGTGCCGGCGCTGACGGTAGACCGACCGGCTGACCCGGGCGAAGACCGGAGCGCTGGCCGGCGAGCCCAGGTACGACGCGGGCCGGGTGCCCGGCAGCGGGCGCATGATGATGCCCACCGAGTCGAGCAGCTGACGTACCCGCTCGTCCAGGATCGCCACGATGTCGGTCGCGTTGTTGACGCGGACCGAGGTGATGATGCCGTGGTAGAGCGCGAAGGCCAGTCGCACGTGCTCCTTGGCCACCCGCGGGCGCACGCCCATGGTGGCGATGTCCCAGGTGCGGGCCAGGTTGACGTCAACGGAAGCGGCGCTGCGCGCGGCATCGACGTCCCACGGGGGGCGCTGCATGTCATCGATGGTCTTCAGCGGGCCGCGAGAACTGTCGAGGAACCGGGCGCAGGCCAGCACCTCGTCGTGGTCGTCCGCGAGCGCAAGGAAGGCCGAATTGGGCTCGTAGGGGGCGTACTCCTCGATGAGCCGCTGCCGGGTGTTGCCGAACCATTGCGAGAAGACCTCGGCCTCGCAGTCACGGGTGGCGGCCAGCAGGTCGTCCTGCGGGTCGAAGACCAGCCGGAGCGCGGAGCCCATCAGAACTCCCTCGAAACGACCTGGTCGGTGTCGAAGAACTGTCGCGTCAGCTCGACGACGGCCGAGGGGTCGAACGGCTTGCAGGCATAGACGTCCACGCTGAAGAACAGCCGCGGGGTCTCCCAGGCGTAGAAGTGCGCGCCCGAGGTCTCCCAATGGATCCACCCGGCCCACCCGTACAGCGGTGAGCGGTGAGTCACCGGCTCCGTCAGCGTCACCATGTTGATGCTGTCGGACAGCCTGCTCAGGTAGGAGCGGATGGCGATGGCGTCGATCGGGGCGTCGCAGAGGCCCTCGACCACCAGCCGCTGGCGGTGGATATCGGGAGCGAGGTCGATCATCGGAAGGGCGACGACGTGCATGCGGACTCCCTCGAGATAGGGGTTGGATATGACGGTGCTGCGCGTGCGGCAGCCGTTCGGGCTGCGGTCGCTCCGGACCGGTGCCCCACAGGGAAGCACAATGCCCATATGACCACCGATGCCGTCAATAATTACACAGGGTAGTGCGACAACTTTTCACAGTCACCTGCCCGGTGGCGCCGCGGCTAGCGCTGGGCGGCCCAGCACCCGGCATGCCAGTGTCGCCGCTCGGCCAGACCGCTCTCGCCGGCGGAGAACGAGAGCAGGGACGGTTCCACCGGCCACACCACGACGTGCGGCGTCGCCGGCCGCACCACCTGCTGGCAGCCGGGACACCGGTAGGCGCGCGTCCCCGACGAGCCGGTCACCGCCCGGACGTGGAAGTCAGCTCCGCCACGGTGCTCGACCCGGGTGCCGCTGGGGTTGCCGAGCGGGCGACCCTCCGGGCGTCGTCGCCGGTGTCGCCGTGCCATGGCGGGCAGTGTGCCAGGCCAGGTCCGTCGTGACCCCCCTAGGCTCACGGGGTGCGTCTCGTCATCGCCCGCTGCCAGGTCGACTACGCCGGGCGGCTGACCGCTCACCTGCCGATGGCCACCCGACTGCTGCTGGTCAAGGCCGACGGGTCCGTATCGGTCCACGCCGACGACCGCGCGTACAAGCCGCTGAACTGGATGAGCCCCCCGTGCCGACTCGACGAGACCGAGACCGCCGACGGGCGGCTGGAGTGGACCGTACGCGCCGTCCGCGGCGAGGACACGCTGCGCATCGCCTTCGACGAGGTGCTGCACGACTCCACCCACGAGCTCGGCGTCGATCCCGGGCTGGTCAAGGACGGTGTCGAGCGGCACCTGCAAGAGCTGCTCGCCGAGCACCCGACCGCGCTGGGCGACGGGCTGGCCCTCGTCCGCCGCGAGTACCCGACCGCGATCGGTCCGGTCGACCTGCTGTGCAAGGACGCCGCAGGCGTGAGCGTCGCGGTCGAGATCAAGCGGCGCGGCGAGATCGACGGGGTGGAGCAGCTGGCGCGCTACCTCGAGCTGCTCGACCGCGACCCGCTGCTCGCGCCTGTACGCGGCGTGCTGGCCGCACAGGAGATCAAGCCGCAGGCACGGACCCTGGCCGCACATCGCGGCATCGCGTGCGTGACCGTCGACTACGACGTGCTGCGCGGCCTCGACGACCCGACGCTGCGGCTGTTCTGAGCCGCCCATCAGGGAGGGCCGACAAGCCCGCGCACCTCCTCCGCGCAGCCCCACGACAGGGTGACCCCGGCGCCGCCGTGGCCGTAGCAGTGCACCACCGGTGGACCGGCGGCGCCTTGCAGCCGCTCCAGCCGCACCGTCGGGCGCGCCGGGCGTAGGCCGACTCGGTGCGCGAGCACCCGGGCAGCGAAGAGGTCGGGCACCAGGTCGGCGGCCCGCCGCAGGATCGCGGTGGCCTGCTCGTCGTCGACGGCCAGGTCGGCACTGCCCTCCTCGTCGCTGCCGCCGACGACGATGTCGCGCTCGCGCGGGACGACGTAGGTCGGTCCGGACTCGTCCAGCCACCACCGGTCGAGACCGATCTGATCGAGCACCAGCACCTGCCCGCGCACCGGGGCGACGGTGTCGTCGCCAACGAGCTCACGCGCCGCCAGGCCGCTGGCATTGACGACGAGCTCCGCATCGGCCGGGAGCGAAGGCAGCCGGCACCGGGTGAAAATCCCCCCGGCGCGCTCGACCCGGAGCTGCAGCCACGGCAGGTAGCGGCTCATGTCGATCACGGGCGCGGTGAAGCACCAGCCGCCCACGTATCCGGTCGGTGGGCGGTCCAGCCGCTGCAGGTCCGGCACCGCGTCGGCCCACCACGGTCGGTCGGCGGGTGCGCGCAGCAGCTCGGTGCCGGCTCGCAGCCGTACTCCCGAGTCCGGAGTGCTGGCCGCCAGCTCGCTCAGCGCGGCGTAAGTGCTTGCTCCCCAGGCCGTGACCCGCTGCCTGGGGTGCGCGCGGTAGGGGTACCACAGGGCGGCGGCCACCGCGGAGGTGGTGTCGAGGGGTGCGTGCGCCGCCCGCACCTCGACCCGGTGGCCGGCCTCGGCCAGCAGCGCGGCACACGACAGTCCGACCACGCCGGCACCCACGACGACGACCTGCACGCCCACCAGTCTCGGCCACCCCCAGGTTGTCACTGGCACACGGTGTTCGAACACCGTGTGCCAGTGGCAACTTGGCGTGGATGGGGGCGTCGGCTCAGTGGCAGCCGAAGGGGCCGCCGCCATCGAGCACCTTGCCGGCGGCGGTGACAAACCGGAAGCCGTACGAGGACGGCCGCAGCGCCAGCCGCAGCACGCCGTAGCGGTGGTCGATCCGTTTGCGGCTGAGCCTGGTGTACGGCTTGCTCACCGCTCGCAGCCCACCGCCACCGGTGCCGACGACGAACTGGCGGATGCCCCGGGCGTCGGCCGAGCCGTCGGCGCCGCGCGGCGCGAACCGCTCGTAGTTGTGGTCGTGCCCGTTGAGCACCACGTCGGCCCCGTTGCGCGCCAAGACCCGCCAGATCACCCGCACCGCTCGGTTGCCGCCGTGCATCCCACTGGACCATGGCGGGTGGTGCCAGTAGGCCAGCGTGCAGGTGCGGGAGCTGTCGGCGAGCGTGCGGCGCAGCCACCGAACCTGTGCCGACTTGGGACCGCAGCGAACCTGCGTACAGTCGCCGTCGCTGCTGTTCAGCGTCACCACCTGCCACCCGCCGGCGCGCTGGCTGTAGTAGCCGCCGTGCTTGCGGTGCGCCCGCTTGCCGAAGTAGTCGAAGTATCCGTCGGCACCCTTGGTGAGGTACTCGTGGTTGCCCGGCGACGGCCGGGTGCGGCGCGCGAAGCGGCCCCAGGTCTTGTCGTACTCGGCGTTGAACTCGGCCAGCGTGCCACGCTGATACTGGTTGTCACCGAGTGTCAGTACCCGCGCCGGAGCGATGGCGCGCACCCGACCGGCGGTGCGGGCGGGCGGGCAGTTCGGAGGGGCACAGTCGGCGATGTCTCCGGCCGCGACCACGATCACCGGGTCGGTAGATCGGGCATGGTCCGAGCCGGGACGGTGCGAAGTGGCGCCCGAGACGCCGGGGAGAGCCGCACCGGCCGTGAACAGCAGCACCACAACACCAGCCGCACGGCTGCGCACCGTCACCTGCATGCCGCCTCGCCGCCGGCTCACTCGTCCTCGTCCTCGTCCTGGCCTTCATCCTCTTCAGCGCCCGGTCGGGCCGCCCACGGCAGCTCTTCTGCGGAGCGGACGACGACCAGCTTGTCGCCGCGCTCGAGCTGGGACACCGTCGGGTCGAAGAAGCGGTGCACGTGCCCGCGCCGGACCACCGCGATGACCTGGTCAGCGCACGACTGTGGCGGCTTGCCGGTCTCCGACGGCTGGACGTCGCGCTCGGTCACCTCGAGCCCCTCGCCGTAGGTCAGCAGGTCCTCCAATACCTGCCCGAGCGCCGGGCTGACCGCCGACAGGCCGAGCAGCCGTCCGACCGACTCCGACGACGTGACGACGGCATTGGCACCGCTCTGGTAGACCAGCGGTACGTTGCCCTGCTCGCGGACGGCGACCGTCACGAAGGCCTCCGGGTTCAGCTGCCGAGTAGTGAGCATCATCAAGACGGCCGCGTCGTCTCGGTTGGCGGTGATGAGCACCTGCTTCGCGCTCGCGACCTCGGCGCGGGCCAGCACCTCTCGACGAGTGCCGTCGCCGACGACGCAGGCGATCCCGTCCTCCTGGGCCTGGGCCACCGCCTCCGAAGCGGTGTCGATGACCACCACCCGATCGGCGTCCGTGCCCTTGGCCAGCAGCGTCTGCACGGCGGCGCGGCCCTTCGTGCCGTACCCGACAACGACCACGTGGTCATGCATGAATCTCCTCCAGCGACGGGCGCGCCACTGCTCTCGACCCTGGCTGGCAAGCACCTCGAGGGTGGTGCCGACCAGCACGATCAGGAAGGCGACGCGCAGCGGCGTGATGACGACGGCGTTGAACAGGCGGGCACTGGGCGTGACCGGCGTGATGTCGCCGTATCCGGTGGTGGTCATCGTGACCGTCGCGTAGTAGAGGCAGTCGAGCACGCTGAGCTCGCCGCCGTCACCGCCGTAGGCGTCGCGATAGCCGTCGCGATCGAGGTAGACGACCAGCACGACCAGCCCGAGCAGGCCGACCCCGAACAACACCCGCATCTGCAGCGCCCGCCACGGGGACGTGCGGGACTCCGGAAGCCGGATCCGGGGGGCGTCAGCCACGAGCGGAACTGTACGCAGCGCTCACGGATTCGGCGCGCACCCGGCCGGAGTTGGCGCGGCGCGGGCGGGGGCTGCGCAACGACCGCAGCCGCCGGCGCTCAGGCGGGCTGCAGGTGGAGCACCCGGGTGAGCCGGGTGACCGCCAGGGTGCGGCGCAGTCGTGGATGGGCGCGCTGCACCACCAGGTGATGCCCCCGCCGGTGTGCGCGCTCGTGCGCGGCCGCGAGTAGGGCAAGACCCAGCCGGTCGACCCACTCGACGTCGGCCAGGTCGAGCTGCACGTCCCCCTCCGCGCGGTCAATCGCGCCGAACAACACCCGGCGGGCATACGCCACCGACACGCAGTCGAGGCGTTCCAGCCGCACGATCATTGATTCGCCGTCCACAGGCTCCCCCGTCTCCTTCTCCTCAAGAGACGCGCCGCCCCCGCAAAAGGTTGCCGCCCGTCACCGACAAGGTGCATCCGACACGCCGGGTGATACCTGGCTTTCGGAGCGGGTCGGGCCTCGGTGTGGTGAGCGTCGGCGGCTTCTGCCCGAACGGACGAGGCGGTCAGCCCGGGTAGTCGAAGAATCCCCGACCGCTCTTGCGTCCGAGGTCGCCGGCTTCGACCATGCGCGACAGCAGCTCGGGGGGGTAGAACTTGCCGTCCCCGGTCTCCGCGTGGATGTTCATGGTGGCGTGGTGGAGGATGTCGACGCCGGTCAGGTCGGTGGTCGCGAGCGGGCCCATCGGATGACCGAAGCCGAGCCGGCAGGCAAGGTCGATGTCCTCGGCGGTGGCCACCCCCGACTCGTAGAGGGCGACGGCCTCCATCACCAGCGCGCTGACCAGCCGGGTGGTGACGAAGCCGGCCACGTCGCGCTCGACGACGATGCAGGTCTTGCCCACCCCCTCGGCGAACGCGCGGGCGGTGGCGAGCGTCTCGTCGCTGGTCTTGAATCCCCGCACGAGCTCGCACAGCGCCATCATCGGCACCGGCGAGAAGAAGTGCGTGCCCACCACCTGCTCGGGACGGCTGGTCACGGCGGCGATCGACGTCACCGGGATCGCCGAGGTGTTGGTGGCCAACACCGCCTCGTCGGCGCAGATCTGGTCGAGAGCGCGAAAGACCTCGTGCTTGACGTCGATCCGCTCGTACACGGCTTCGACGACCAGGTCGGCGTCGGCGGCCACGTCGAGGTCGGTCGTGGTGGTGATCCGGCCGAGGGCGGCGTCCCTCGCGTCGGCCGTGACCCGGTCCTTGGCCACCAGCCGGTCGAGCGAGCTCTCGATGCCGGCTCGCCCGCGACTGGTGGCGGCGTCGCTCACGTCGCGCAGCCAGACGTCCCACCCCGAAACCGCCGCCACCTGGGCGATGCCGGAGCCCATCAGCCCCGCACCCACCACGCACAGCTTGCCGGCCATGGTCCCTGCCTCCCACCTCGTCTACTGCAGGGCGCCCGGTCATCGGGCACGCGGCGGCAGCGTAGCCACCCGGCCGTCGATCCGGCGAACCGGCCGTACAGCGGGCACACTGGTCGAGTGCTGCTCGCAGGGGTCCCGCTGGTGGGTTCGTCGGGGATCGACTACGTCTACATCCCGCTGGTCTCGGCCGTGGTCGTTGGCCTGCTGGGGCTGGTGCTGCGCTGGTCCATGCAAACCCGCTCGCGGCGGGGTTCTGCTCGGGTGGCCGACCCCACGCAGGGTCTGCTCATCGGCGTGCTCTCGGCCAGCCATGGTGAGGCCGAGCGCATCCGCCGGCTGCTGACCGACCGCGGGATCCGGGCCACCTCCCGGTCGATGGGGTCTCGACGGCAGGTGCTGGTGTGGCCCGACGATGTCGACACCGCGCTGCGGCTGGTCTCGGCCGACCGTGACCGACACCGCTGACCGGCCGCCGCGCTCGCGGGTGTGCGCACGTCGTACGGTCAGCACATGGTCAACCTCACCCGGATCTACACCCGCACCGGCGATGGCGGCAGCACCCGGCTCGGCGACATGTCCGAGGTGCCCAAGACCGATCTGCGGGTGGCCGCGTACGGAGACGTCAACGAGGCCAACGCGCACCTCGGCGTCGCGGTGGTTCTCGGGGGTCTCGACGAGGACGTGCGAGCCGTGCTGGGCCGCATCCAGAACGATCTGTTCGACGTCGGCGCCGACCTTGCGACGCCGGTGGTCGAGGCTCCCGAGTTCCCGCCGTTGCGGGTCCGCGAGCAGGAGGTCGAGCGGCTCGAGGCCTGGTGCGACCACTACAACGAGACCGTCGAGCCGCTGCGCTCCTTCGTCCTGCCCGGCGGGACCGCCGGGTCTGCGCTGCTGCACGTGGCCACGACCGCACTGCGCCGAGCCGAGCGGTCGACCTGGGCGGCGATGGAAGCCCACGGCGCGGCGATGAACCCGGTGACCGCGCGCTACCTCAACCGGGCGAGCGACCTGCTGTTCATCCTGGCCCGGCACGCCAACCGGCACGAGGGCGACGTGCTGTGGAAGCCCGGCGGCGAGCGCGACGGCTGAGCGGCAGCGGGCCGGCCGCGGCTCCACCCCGACTCGATCTTCCGACGAATACGCCACCCCACCCGCTCACCAAGTCGGAAGATCAGCCCCGGCTGAGCCGCAGGCGACCCGATCTTGCGACGAATACGCCACCCCACCCGCTGACCAGGTCGGAAGATCGGGCGGGGCGGGCGGCAGGGCGGCGGCAGGGCGCCGGGCGGGCGGCAGGCGACCGGCGGCTTAGCCACCGAGGCTGGGGTCAGGCGGCGCGGACTCGAGCCAGACGAGCAAGCCGGTGAACGAGTCCGGGCTCAACGCAACCTCGACCTCCTGGTCGAACGTGCAGGTCTCCACCACCAGGTGCCCGGAGAACAGCGCGTACGCCTCGGCGCCCTGCGGCGTACGCCGGTCGCCAAGCTGCATGGCCCGCCGGTCGAACACCCGCTTGGGACGCAGCGACAGCGAGAAGACGCGAAACCACTCCAGCCGGTCACCCTGGTAGCGCCCGACACCGAGCGTCCATCCTCGGCTCCCCTGCCGGGCATCGGTACGCACGCTCATGTCGAAGGTGGGTTCACCCCGGGTCAGCCATCGGCGGCGGACGATCAGACCTCCGAAGACGACCGCTGCGAGCAGCAGCAGCACACCGATGACGTCGAGGACGATCTGCCACCACGGCATCGCGCCAGCGCCACGGCGTCAACCCCCAGCGGAGGCGTCAGCCGGCTCTCTCGACGGCACGGACCCGCGCCTCGGCGCGGCGGACGGCCTCCAGGGCCTCGTCGTCGTCCTCGCCCTCGCTCTGCGCGCGTTCGAGGTCGTGGCGCGCCCGCTCGAGGTCGATCTCGTGCGACATCTCGGCTTGCTCGGACAGGATGGAGATCCGGTCGTCGGCGACCGACAAGAAGCCGGCGTCCACGGCCGCGACCCAGATCTCGCCACCCTCGGCGCGCACCTCGACCACACCCTCGACGAGGACGGCCAGCATGGACTCGTGGCCGGGCAGCACGCCGACGTCGCCCTCGCTGGTGCGGGCGATCACCATTGTCGCCTCACCCGACCAGACGACCCGGTCGGCGGCGACCAGCTCGACGTGCAGCAGTGCCTCGGCCATCAGCCCTCCTTCTGCAGCTCGGACCACTTGGCCTCGACGTCGTCCAGACCGCCGCACATGAAGAAGGCCTGCTCGGCGACGTGGTCGTAGTCACCGTCGGAGATCTTCGTGAACGCCTCGATGGTGTCCTCCAGCGGCACCGTCGACCCCTCGATGCCCGTGAACTGCTTGGCGACGTAGGTGTTCTGCGACAGGAACCGCTGGATCCGGCGCGCCCGCGAGACGATGACCTTGTCCTCCTCGGACAGCTCGTCGACGCCGAGGATCGCAATGATGTCCTGCAGCTCCTTGTTGCGCTGCAGGATCCCCTTCACCCGGGTGGCGGTGTCGTAGTGCTCCTGGGAGATGTAGCGCGGGTCGAGGATCCGCGACGTCGACGTCAGCGGGTCGACGGCCGGGTAGATGCCCAGCGAGGCGATCTCCCGCGACAGCTCGGTGGTGGCGTCCAGGTGCGCGAACGTGGTCGCCGGCGCCGGGTCAGTGTAGTCGTCGGCGGGCACGTAGATCGCCTGCATCGAGGTGATCGAGTGCCCGCGCGTCGAGGTGATCCGCTCCTGCAGGGTGCCCATCTCGTCGGCCAGCGTCGGCTGGTAGCCGACCGCGGAAGGCATCCGCCCGAGCAGCGTCGACACCTCCTGGCCGGCCTGGGTGAAGCGGAAGATGTTGTCGATGAACAGCAGTACGTCCTGGTTCTGCACGTCGCGGAAGTACTCCGCCATCGTCAGCGCCGACAGTGCCACCCGCAGCCGGGCACCGGGCGGCTCGTCCATCTGGCCGAAGACCAGCGCGGTCTGCCCGATGACCTCCGACTCGGTCATCTCCGTGATCAGGTCGTTGCCCTCACGGGTGCGCTCGCCGACCCCGGCGAACACCGACACGCCCTCGTGGTCGCGGGCGACGCGAGCGATCATCTCCTGGATCAGCACGGTCTTGCCGACGCCGGCACCGCCGAACAGCCCGATCTTGCCGCCGAGCACGTACGGGGTCAGCAGGTCGATCACCTTGATGCCGGTGTGGAACATCTCGGTCTTGGACTCGAGCTGGTCGAACGCCGGCGCCTTGCGGTGGATCGACCAGCGCTCCTCGACGTCGAGGGTCTCCCCCTCCTCCAGGTTCAGGCAGTCTCCGATGGTGTTGAAGACGTGGCCCTTGGTCACGTCACCGACGGGGACGGTGATGGGCTTGCCGGTGTCGGTCACCTTGACACCGCGCACCACGCCGTCGGTCGGCTGCATCGACACGGCGCGGACCATGCCGTCACCGATGTGCTGCTCGACCTCGAAGGTGAGCGTCCGGGTGTCCTCGCCCAGGGTCATGTCGAGGGTGAGCGCGTTGTAGATTTCGGGCATCTCGTCGACGGAGAACTCGACGTCCACGACCGGCCCGATGACGCGGGAGATGCGCCCCGTGCCACCGGTGGGCTCGTGTTCGGCGGTCTGGTCGTCGTTCAGCGTGGCAGTCATGGTCTTCACTCGCTCCCTGCGGTTGCGTCGGCCAGCGCGTTGGCACCGCCGACGATCTCACTGATCTCCTGGGTGATCCCGGCCTGGCGGGCCTGGTTGGCGATACGGGTGTACTTCTCAATCAGGTCCTCGGCGTTGTCGGTGGCCGACTTCATCGCCCGCTGCCGGGCCGCCAGCTCGGAGGCCGCCGCCTGTAGCAGGGCGGCGAAGATCCGGCTGGTGACGTAGCGCGGCAGCAGCGCGTCGAGCACCTCCGCTGCCGAGGGCTCGAACTCGTACAGCGGGAGGATGTCGGGCTGCTGCTGCGTCTCGTCGTCCTCGTCCAGGACACCCTCGACGACCTCGAGCGGCAGCAACCGGATCACGTCCGGCTCCTGCACGAGCATCGAGCGGAACCGGGTGAACACGACATGCACCTCGTCGACCGGCGTGCGTTCGTCGTCCTCGGCGGGTTCGGCCTCCGACTCCTCGTGCGAGGCGTCACCGGCGAGGAACGCGCCGAGGATGGCGTCGGCGATTTCCCGCGCCGCCTCGTACGTCGGCTTGTCGGAATAGCCCGACCAGCTGTCGGCGAGCTCGCGCTGGCGGAAGGTGAAGTAGGCGATGCCCTTGCGCCCGGAGACGTAGAGGTCGACCTCCTTGCCCTCGCTGTGCAGCTTCTCGACCAGCCGCTCGGACTCCTTGAGCACCGCGGACGAGTACGAGCCGGCCAGGCCACGGTCGCTGGTGATGATCACGACGGCGGCGCGCTTTGGGTCGGGGTGCTCGGTGGTCAGCGGGTGGTCGACGTTGGAGAACGTCGCCACCGCCGAGACCGCACGGGTCAACTCGCGGGCGTACGGCAGCGCGGCCTGCGCCTGCTGCTGGGCCTTGATGATGCGCGAGGCGGCGATCAGCTCCATCGCCCGGGTGATCTTCTTGGTCGCCTGGGTGGACTTGATCTTGCCGCGCAGCTCGCGCAGGCTCGCAGCCATCGCTCAGCCCCGCTTCTGCTTGACGATCTGCTCCTGCTCCACGTCCTCGTCGTCCAGCGCCTCGTGCTCCTCGTGCCCGGCCTTGATCGAGCCGCCCTCGGAGGTCTCGAACTGGTCGGCGAAGGAGTCGTAGGCGCTCTCCAGCGAGTCGGCGGTGTCGTCCTCGAACTTTCCGGTCTCGCGGATGGTGTCCAGGATGCCGCCGTGCTCGCGCTTGACATAGTCGAGGAACTCGTCCTCGAACCGGCTCACGTCGGCGGCGGGCACCGCGTCGAGCTTGCCGCTGGTGCCGGCCCACATCGAGATCGTCTGCTGCTCCATCGAGTACGGGCTGTACTGCGGCTGCTTGAGCAGCTCCATCAGCCGGGAGCCGCGATCGAGCTGGCGGCGGGAGGTGGCGTCGAGGTCGGAGGCGAACATCGCGAACGCCTCCATCGCGCGGAACTGCGCGAGGTCGATCTTGAGCGAGCCGGTGACCTTCTTCATCGCCTTGGTCATCGCGTCACCGCCGACCCGCGACACCGAGATGCCGACGTCGATCGCCGGCCGCTGGTTGGAGTTGAACAGGTCGGACTGGAGGAAGATCTGGCCGTCGGTGATCGAGATGACGTTGGTCGGGATGTACGCCGAGACGTCGTTGGCCTTGGTCTCGACGATCGGCAGCCCGGTCATCGAGCCGGCGCCCATCTCGTCGGACAGCTTCGCGCAGCGCTCCAGCAGCCGGCTGTGCAGGTAGAACACGTCACCGGGGTACGCCTCG
>JBBSNM010000048.1:0-20617 GCA_038232655.1 Propionibacteriales bacterium
CACCAGCTGGGCGCACCGGCTGGGCCTGCAGATGTTCACCTGGACCTTCGCCGACGATCGGGACGCCCACCCGAAGCGCAGGTACCGGAACGCTTGCCGTGACCGCATCGACGGGGTGATCACGGATTCGCCAACGACCGCGGTGCGGATAGTGGGGTGACGCGGACAGGTCGCCGCGCCAGCCGTTGAGGCGGCAAGACCGCCACCGTCACGCTGCCGGACCGGACGGGGCCGTCACGACTGCGGACGGTTGTAGATGTCGGCGCGGTGGTCGATGTCCAGGACGTGCACGGTGCGCGTGTCTTCGGCGACGCGGTAGACGATCCGGTAGGTGCCCCGTCGGGCGCCGTGGCAGCCGGCGAGCGGACCGAAGAGCGGCTTGCCGACTCGGTGCGGGTTGACGGCGAGTGCGGCGGCGCAGAACTCCAGCACCGCGGCGGCGACCGCCTCGGGCAGCCGGTGAGAGACCGCCCGGCGGGCGGCGGGCTGGAACCGGATCTCGTACCGTGGGGGTGGAGAAGTCACGTGCCGGTGGCTCGACGCCGAGCCAGATCCGCGCGGACGGTAGCCAGGTCGGTTCCCGACTCGCCCCGGCCCAGCGCTGCCAGGCTCTCGGAGATGCGCGCAACCGACTCGTGGTCGCCGAGGATTTCCAGGCTCATCTCCAGGCCCTCAAGGTCGTCCACGGACAGCAGGACGGCCTCCGCCTCCCCGTTGCGGGTAAGGGTGATCCGCTCGTGTTGCTGGCGCACACGTCGGGCCAGTTCCGACAGCCGAGCCTTCGCCTCGGACAGCGGCACTGGTGTGGCTGCGATCGTCATAGTCCAAAGTGTAGACCAGCACTGGTCAGGTTATTGACCTGTGGCAGTCTCGCGGATCCGCATGTAGCGAGCAGTCTCCAGCATCGGCTCTGGGACGCGCCGACGGGTGCCTGTCCGGCCTCCGAAGCGGTACCGGCCCTTCACGTAGTTCTGCCAATAGTCCACTGCGGCCGCGCATGAGCCCGTGAACTCGGCGAGCCGAACCTCAGAGGCGGCCGGGTGCGTCCTCGGCGCCCAGACCGGCTTCCCGGCCCCGCCCCTGGGGACGAGGAAGAACTGGCCTTGTTCGGCCACACGAGCTCAAGGCGCGGCGTATCAGGCCTAAGCATGTGTAGGTGCTGTCCTCCTGACCAAGCGCTCGTCGGCGCAGAACGGATATCCCTAGTCAGCTAGCGGCCCAGGCCGCGGACGTCCTCGGCTCGCCAGGCCCTGCTTATGTCAAGTGGGGCGAACAGGTCGGCCAGCCACCAGACACTACGAGGCGCCAAGATCTAACGCCGCGGGGCCCGAGGCCTGAATCCGGCGAGTGCGGCGTCGATGCTGTCGGCCGCGTGCGCGGTCTGGACGGGGGCGTCCGCCGTGACAACGAGCCGGCTCCCGTCCAGATAGGCCCGAATGCTCGGAACCGTGCGCAAGGCATCCGGCCCGCTATACGACCGGATCGGCTCGCCGGTGCCGGGGTCGAGCACGAGCAGGCCCTCGGCCTGGAAACCGTGGGACGGCATCGGCGCCTCCGGCCGGAAGCGCATCGTCTGCTGCCCAGAATGATCGGGTCGATGCGGGGTCTGGCCCAGGGCATAGGTCGTGGTCGGGCTCCAGCTCTGCCAGCCTTCCGGGTAGATCCGGCCGTGCCCATTGGAGACCACGACGTCGTCGATCGCAGGGATGGGCATCTCAGCTCACCGACAATCGTTCGCGCGCCCTGCCCCGGACAGGCGAGCTCGCTAGGTCGGCCAGTCCGGGTGGATGAGCAGGTCGAGAGCGGCCGCCGCGGTCCAGGACTGGTCGCGGCTGCCGAGCGGTTCACCGGTCAGTGGTTCGTAGTACTCAGCGAGCTGGCCATCTCCTAGCTGCGCGATCGAGGCCCGTCGCAACGGCCCAGCGAGAATGGGCGCGCCGCGGCGGTGCAGCATCCAGGCAAAGAACCAGTTCATGACCGGCCAGCTCGGCCCACGCCAGTAGGTCCGGGACCGGAATGCCGGAGATGTCGGGCTGGTGGTGGGCAGAATTGCGCGCTGTAGCTCCGGATTGCCGGTCCACTCGTCCGACCGGAAGAGCTCGGTCAGGCGCTCCTCGGTCTTGGCATCGAGGCCTCCACAGAGCAGCGGGGCGAACCCGGCGATCGTATCGCTGGGCATCGATGCGCCGCTGCGGAGGTCGGTGTCGACCGCGAAGCCTGACGTCGGGTCGACGCTGGCAGCGACGCCACCTCGGAAGCGCTCGGCGTAGGTGAGAAGCTCGTCCACCTCGTCGGTGCCCAGCCGCTCGGCTAGCCCGGCCAACGCCTCGTTGGCCACCGCGAAGATCGCCGACATGAACACATCGGTGGTGTGGAAGCTGGCGGACAGCCGGATCTTGCCGTCGTCGTACTGAGCGCGTTTGAGCTCCTCCACGATCCACAGGTAGCGGTCGTACTCCTGCCGGCTCGGGCGCTGTGAAGCGTCGGTCAGTACGGTCGTGTCCCGGCGGGTGTACGGCGGCAGCTCGGGCCCTACCGTGACGCGAGAGTAGGCGTCGTCCCAGCGCGGCGAGTTGTCCATGCCGCTCTCCCACCCGTGGTATATCGCGAGCCGTCCGGTGCCCCCGGGATCGCGCGCCCGCACGAGGTAGCGGTGCCAGGCCAGGAGCCGCGGGTAGATCACCGGCAGCCAGGCGTTGAGCCGGGCCTGGTCGGCGCCCCCGCGGTGACCGGCCACCTCGAGCATCCGCTCGACCGCCAGGGCGTGCACCGGCGGCTGGCAGATGCCGCTGGTACGGGGCGCGATCGGTGCGTCCGTCGACACCTCTGCGCATCCCCACCGGTCCGGTCCGGGGAAGTAGCCGGTCTCGGTGGGGTCGAAGACGATGTGCGGGACCATGCCGGTGCGCCACTGGCCGGCGAGCAGCGTGTCCATCTCGAGGCAGGCCCTCGGGACGTCGACATGGGCCAGGCCCACCGCGACGAACGCGGCGTCCCAGCTCCACTGGTGCGGGTAGAGGTCGGGCGCCGCCCGGGTCATGCCACCCACGCTGTTGCCGCGCAGCACGTAGGCCGCCCGCGCCGTCAGCTCGTGGGGATCCCAGACGCCCTCGGTGGGCCAGGCAGCCGGTGGGCGAGGACGCTTCTCGGCCCGGTCCCGCGCGCTCACCTGAGGGATGGCTGCCGCCTCTCCGGGTCTGGCCGCACACCTGCGCCGCATCGGCGGAGGGAGGGCTGATGTCACCTCAGCACAGTTCAGCATGTCGAGCAAGCAACTTCCGCCTAACAATTCGGCATAAAGTCTAGACACCGGCTGTCGGCATGGGCAATCCTGCGGCCAGCCGGTTGACGCCACGGCGGTGCCGGCTCCGCCCGGTCACGAGGAGCGCCCGATGCCCACTCTCACCCGACCTTCTGCCGTTGCTGCGGCGCTGCTTTCGCTCCTGGTGGTCGCGGCCTGCGGCGGCGACGACGGTGGCGGCGGCGGTGGTGGTGGTGGTGGTGACGCCAACTCGATCGTGGTGTGGACGGGTGACACGATCCCGGACCGGGTCGCCGCGACGGAGGAGATCATCGCTGCGTTCACCGAGTCCACCGGGATCAAGGTCAAGCTCGTAGGCGTCGAGGAGGACCAGTTCAACCAGGCCCTGACGTCGGCCGCCGCCGCCGGTGACCTGCCCGACGTCGTCGGCTCCCAGCCGTTGGCGGCCGTCCGGACCCTCTCCGCCAACGACCTGGTCAACACCGAGGCCACCGCAGCGGTGATCGAGTCGCTGGGTGAGGACACGTTCTCCGAGCGCTCCCTGGAGCTGACACGCGACGGTGACGAACAGCTCTCGGTGCCGACCGACGCCTGGTCGCAGCTGCTCTACTACCGGACCGATCTCTTCGAGGCTGCCGGTCTGCAGCCGCCCGAGACCTACGAGGACATCCTTGCGGCTGCCGAGGCGCTGGACGGCGACGACGTCGCCGGGTTCGTCGGGGCGACGACACCGGGTGACGCCTTCACCGCGCAGACCTTCGAACACCTTGCCCTGGCCAACGGCTGCGAGCTCGTGGACGAGGGCGGCGAGGTGACGATCGACAGTGACCAGTGCGTGGAGGCGTTCGGCTTCTACCAGGACCTGATCGGCAACTACTCGGTCGCCGGCACCCAGGACGTCGACACGGTCCGCGCCGCCTACTTCGCCGGGGAGGCCGCGATGGCGATCTGGTCCACCTTCCTGCTCGACGAGCTGGCGGGCCTGCGCAACGACGCCCTCCCGAGCTGCCCAAAGTGCAAGGACGACCCGGGGTTCCTCGCCGCGAACACCGGCGTCGTGGCATTGCTGCAAGGCCCCAACGGTGACGAGCCGGCGCAGTTCGGCGAGGTCTCGTCGTGGGCGATCACCTCGACCGCGTCGGTCGAGCCGTCGCAGCAGTTCGTCGAGTACATGCTCTCGGACGGCTACGTCGACTGGATCGCCATCGCACCAGAGGGCAAGTTCCCCGTGCGGTCGGGCACCGCGGACAACCCCACCGAGTACGTCGAGGCTTGGCAGGGTCTCGACGTCGGGGTCGACTCCAAGGCACCGCTGTCCGATTTCTACCCGCAGGAGGTCATCGACATCATCCAGAGCGGCGCGGACAACTTCTCCCGTTGGGGGATCACCCAGGGACAGGGTAACCTGATCGGTGCCTCGCTCGGCGAGCTGCCGGTGCCAAAGGCGATCGGCGAGCTGACCGGAGGAGGCACCGACCCGGAGGGGGCCGCCAACCAGGCTGCCGAAGCATTGCGCGGCATCCAGGACGGGCTGCAGTGAGCCAGCAGCTGACCGATGTCAGCGGTGCGCCGCCACCGCCGCTGCCTGACCAGCCAGCGGGCCGGCCGACCCGACGGGGCAGCGGTCGACGGGCGCGAGCCGAGGCTCGCGCCGGCCTGACCCTGATCTCGCCGACCCTCGTGATCGTCGTAGTGATGGTCGTCCTGCCCATTCTCTGGACGGTGTCGCTCGCCTTCCAGAACATCCGGCTGCTGAACATCAGCACCGCGGGAGTGTTCGGCAGCTACTCGTTCGACAACTTCGAGGGCATCCTGACCTCCGGGGGCTTCTGGGTATCCCTGCGGACGACCCTGATCTACTCCGTGCTCGGCACCGCGTCGGCGATCGGGCTGGGACTGGTCGCGGCGCTCGCCCTGCGCTCGGCCTTCCGCGGCCGCACGTTCGTCCGGGCGGCGATGCTGCTGCCGTACGTCGCACCGGTGGTCGCCGTCACGTATGTCTGGACCACGATGCTCAGTCCGCAGTTCGGCGTCGTGAACTACTGGGGAGAACGCCTTCTCGGCTGGGACAATCCGATCGCGTTCCTCAGCCAGCGCAGCGACCAGGTGTCCCTGTTCGGGATCAGCGTGTCCCTCCCCACGGCACTGCTCACGGTCATCGCGTTCGAGGCCTGGCGCTCGTTCCCCTTCGCGTTCCTGTTCCTCACCGCGCGCCTGGCGGCCGCACCCGAGACACTCGAGGAGGCCGCGAGGGTCGACGGGGCGACGCCGACGCAGCGCTTTCGCTACATCGTGCTGCCCCAACTGCTGCCGACGATCGCGGTCCTGTCGGTGCTGCGGTTCATCTGGACGTTCAACAGCTTCGACGACATCTACCTGCTCACCGGCGGCGGGGCCGGAACCGACGTGATCAGCGTCCGGGTCTTCAACGCGCTCGTCGCGCGCGGTGACATCGGTGCCGCATCGGCCCAGGCGCTCGTCCTTGCGGTGATCCTGGCCGGGATGGTCGTGCTCTACCTGAAGCGGTTTGCGCGGCAGGAGGAGCAGGCGTGATGACGGCCGCGACCGACGTCGACCGGCAGGCTCCGTCGACCCCGACCCGACCAGTCGCGCGCACCTGGAGTCGCGACGCGGTCGAGACTCAGGTCTTCCGCGTGCTGCGCCGGGTGGTGATCGCCTTCCTGCTCGTGATCACGCTCTTCCCGTTCTACTACATGGTCCTGCTCTCGCTGCGGCCGCTAAACGAGGTCGTGCAGGACCCGGGAGCGCTCTGGGTCGGGCCGTCCGAGGTCATCCTCGACAGCTACGACAGCGTCCTGGCAGGTGCCGACGAGGGCGGGCAGGGCTTCCTCCAGTTCATGCGCAACAGCGGGGTGGTCGCCTTCAGCACGGTTGCGCTCACCCTGCTGGTAGCCATCCCGGGGGCGTACGCCGTGAGCCGGCTGCAGTTCTTCGGCCGGCGGCAGATCAGCGGGCTGTTCCTCGCGGTCTATCTCTTTCCCAGCATCCTGTTGGCCGTGCCGCTGTTCGTCTTCTTCACCAGGATCGGGCTCCGGGGTTCCCTCGTCGGCTTGTTGATCGTGTACGTGTCGCAGATCGTCGCCGTGTCGATCTACATGCTTCGCAACTACTTCGACACCATCCCGGTCAGCCTCGAGGAGGCGGCGGCGATCGACGGCTGCAGCCGGATCGGGATCATGCGCCGGATCAGCCTGCCGCTCGCCCTGCCGGCGATCATGGCCAACGCGCTGTTCGTGTTCATGATCGCCTGGAACGAGTTTCTCTTCGCACTGCTGTTCCTGGTCGAGGAGCGGTCCCGATGGACGGTGTCGCTCGGGCTGTCCCAGCTCGCCGGCAGCATCGAGATCCCCACGACCGTCCTGATGGCCGGCTCGGTGTTCGTGACCCTGCCGATCATCATCATCTTCTTCGCCAGCGAACGGCTGCTGACCGAGGGCCTGACGGCGGGAGCCGAGAAGGGCTGACCGGCGCCGAGGAGCCGCCCGGCCAGTACGATCACAGCGCGATGGGGACACCCATGACAGAGCGGGTCACCGTCATCCCCGCGGCCCAGCTTGCTGCTGGGCAGCTGATGCACCTCATCCGCACCGGTCGGGCCCGGACCCGGCGCGAGCTGCTCGACACGACCGGGCTGTCACGGTCGACGGTCGCGGCCAGACTCGACCAGCTCCTCCAGCTCGGCTACGTCCACGAGGTGGGCGTGGAGAGCGGGGCGCGTGGGCGCCCGTCGAACCTGCTCGCCTTCGACGAGAGACACGGAGTCGTGCTCGCCGCCGACCTCGGTGCCACCCACGCGCGCGCCGCGCTGTGCGACCTGGCCGGCCGGACCCTGGGCGAGGTCGCCGAGCAGCTACGCATCAGCAACGGGCCCGAGGCGGTGCTGGGCTGGCTGGAGGGTCAGTGGGCCGATCTCGTCGCCGCAAGCGGCTACGACCGCGCCGACGTGGTCGGCCTCGGCGTGGGCATCCCCGGCCCGGTCGACGTCGTCGCCGGGCGACCGATCCGGCCCACGATCATGCCCGGTTGGCACGACTACCCGGTCCGCGACCGGCTCGAGCAGGAGTTCGGCGTCGTCGGCTTCGTGGAGAACGACGCGAACATCATGGCGCTGGGCGAGTTCCACGACTCGTACCCGGACTGCCCGTCGCTGTTGTTCGTCAAGGTTGCCACCGGTATCGGTGCGGGCATGGTGGTCGACCGCAAGCTGGTGCGCGGTGCGAACGGTGGGTCGGGGGACATCGGGCACGTCCGGATCTCCGACAGCGAGTCCGGGCCGGTCTGCGCCTGCGGCGCACGGGGCTGCCTGGCGGCCTCGGCCAGTGGGGGAGCGCTTGCCGGCCGGCTGCGCGAGCTCGGCCGCACGGTGGAGACCAGTCGCGGCGTCGCGGAGCTAGCGCAGGACGGGGACCTCGAGGCGATCGAGCTGATCCGTGAGGCCGGCCTGGTCCTGGGTGACGTCCTGGCAACAGCGGTCAGCCTGCTCAACCCGGAGGTCCTCGTGGTGGGGGGCGACCTGGTCCATGCCCAGGAGCACTTCATGGGTGCTGTGCGAGAGCGGGTCTACCAACGGGCCCAGCCGTTCGCCACCCGCGACCTGCAGCTCCTCGCCAGCATCCTGGACGACCGTGCCGGTGTCGTGGGCGCCGCCCGCCTGGTGATCGAGGAGGTGTTCTCCGCCGAGGCCGTCAACCGCCGGCTGCTCGGCCTGCCTCCCGTCGGCACCGACCGCGCCACGGCTGCGGTCGGCGCCACGACGTGACCCGACGATGCCCGGCCTGACCGCGTACGGGCACTCGTGGGTGGCCGGCGCCGGAGCGAGCGACCCGGCGTACCGGCTGGTGGACGTGGTGGCCCGGCGACTCGGCACCACCGCGACCAACCTGGGTGTCGGCGGCAGCCTCAGCACGGACACCGCGGCGCTGGTGTCCCGGCAACGCACTCCCGCCTCGGAGGTCTACCTGCTGATGACCGGGCTCAACGACGCCCGGTTGTACGGCGCGTCGCCGCCGGGGCTCGCGGGGTACGCCGCGGCGCTGAGCGCGATCGTCACGGCGCTCGGCCGAGCCGGTCGCGGTGCGCCGGTCCTGGCCGTGTTGCAGCCGCACCTGCTGGACTACTCGCTGCACGCGCCGCACCACCGCGGCTCCGACGACGTGATCGACGCCTACAACGAGCGGCTGCGCGCGGTGGCCGACCGGCACCCGGACGTCACCCTTGTCACGGTGCACGGCTGGAGCCCGGTGACGATGCTGGCGCCGGACAGGGTGCACCCCGACGACGCCGGGCACGCGCAGGTGGCCGACGCCGTGGTCCGGACGGTGCAGGCCGTGCGCGGGTCAGCGGTCGGCGGGCATCGCCAGGACTAGGCCGGTCCAGGACTGCGGGATCGCGCCGAGCCCTTCGCCCGACTCCGGGTCCCAGAACTCCGCCCAGCCGCTTCGGACTGCGGCGTCCCGGGTGCGTCGGGCGAGTGCGCCGGCTTCCTCGTCGGCTCCCCACCGTCGCTGGGCCAGCCAGAGCAGGTAGCTCAGCGGCGGCCAGGCAACACCGCGCCAGTAGGCCCGCGGGTCGTACGCCGGGTTGGTGCGGGCGACGTTGGTCGGCCCGAACGGCGCACCGAAGCGGTCCGGCCGATCGAGCTGGGCCAGCGCGCCGTGGGCGCGTGCGGTGTCGGCGGTGACCAGCGCTCCCATCGCCCCGTCGCTGATCGGCGTGGTCACCAGCCCGTCGCCGCCACCGACGACGGGAAGGTCGGCCCACAGCTGCTGCCCCTCGTCCCAGAGGTGCTCGTCCATCGCGGCCGCGAGCCGCCCAGCCCGGTCAGCCAGCACGCGGTCATCGAGGGCCTCGGCCAGCTCGGCGAGGTTGAAGGCGACGTAGGCGTTGAAACCGGCCGGGCAGACGACGAACGTCGAGGACCAGGTGGCGGCGCCGTCCTCGTCGAACTCGACCGCACTCATGCCCGCCTTGTTCCAGGCCGACCGGGTCGCCCGGTCGTAGTCGGTGCGCGATCTGCCCGGTGCACCCCAGCGGTCCCACCGCGGGGAGTGGTCGTTGCCCGCCTCCCACGGGTGCACGACGTAGACCAGGTCGCGCTCGGTGCGGCGCCGCGACCACAGCCAGTCGAGGCCGCGTCTCGCGCGCGCGACCGTCTCCGCGGACACCGCAAGACCGCGCGACAGCAGCACCTTGACCGCGTGGCCGTACATCGGGGGCTGGGCCAGCGACGAGGTCGTCGCGCGCGGACCGAGCCAGGTGTCCGGCGGCACCGCGCCGTAGCGCATGTGCGGGACCAGGCCGCCGGGCAGCTGCCCCGCCAGCGCGGCGTCGAGCTCCCGGGTGGCCCGGTCGTCGTCCAGGTGCGCCCAGATGACGGCGTGGAAGCAGGAGTCCCACAGCCACAGGTGCGGGTAGGTGGCGGCGTTGGGCACGCAGTAGCCGCGCTTGTCTTCCCAGTGCCGCTCCAGGACCGTGCGAGCCTGCGCCCGTACGTCGGCCCCGCCCGCCCCGTCGTCGACCATCGTGGGCTGCTCCCCGTCGGGTGGCGGTACGGTGCGGTCGCATGACGGGAGAGATGCTGGACCCATGGCGACCCGCCGCTACGAACCCGACCCACGCTATGCGCCGGTCGGCGGCGAGGTGTGCGCGGGATGGGACGGCGCGGTCGCCGACCTGCCCGACGGCCCGTACGTGCTGGCGCTGGACGGGCCGGCGCTGCTGCCCTGGGAGCGGGCGGTCGACGAGGTGTGCGCGGCGCTGCATCGACGGGGGTTGGCCTTCGAGCGGCTCGACCTCCGGGACAGCCTCGTGCCGTGGCCGGACGTCGTGGCGGCGACCACCTCGCCCGCGCTGGCCGACGACCCGGACTTCGAGCGGCTGGCGGGCAGGGAGCTGCGGGAGCTCTTCGCCGAGCTGCCGCCGGCGCGACCGCCGGCGAGCGGTGTGCTGGTCGCCTACGGGCCGGGTGCTGCACTGCTCTCGCCCGACCGGCTCTGGTGGCTCGACCTGCCCAAGCGCTTCGCCGAGGCCGAGGTCTCGGCCGGCCGCGGGCACAACCTCGGCCAGCGCTCCACCGACGGTCCGCCGACGACGCGACGGCTGTTCTACGTCGACTGGCCGCTGACCGACCGCCATCGCGATGCCGTCGCGGCGCAGGTGCACCGGTGGGTAGACCTCCAGGACCCGGACCGGCCGACGTCCCTGGACGGCGCAACGCTGCGGGCGACGATGCGCGACCTGGCCGGGCGGCCGTTCCGGACCCGGCCGACGTTCAACACCACCCCGTGGGGCGGGCACTGGGCGCAGCGGCGGCTCGGCGTCAACCCGGACGCACCGAACACCGCGCTCGGCTACGAGCTGATCGCGCCGGAGTCCGGGGTGCTGGTGGGGTCGGTGGGCGACGCGGTGGAGGTGCCGTTCCAGCTCGTCGTGGCGGCCCACCCGACCGAGGTGCTCGGACCCGACGTACACGACATGTTCGGCACGTCCTTCCCGGTCCGCTTCGACTATCTCGACACCGTCGACGGCGGGCACCTGTCGGTGCACTGCCACCCGCAGGCGGACTACATGGCGGAGGTGTTCGGCTGGCCCTACACCCAGCACGAGACGTACTACGTCATGGTGGCCGGCCCGCAGAGCCGGGTGTTCCTCGGGCTGCGCGAGGACGCCGACGTGGCGGGCTTCCGCCGGTGGGCGGCGGAGGCGGAGGCGCAGGGGGTGCCGCTGGACATCGAGCGCTTCGTCCAGGTCCACCCCGCGGAGCCGCACCAGCTCTTCCTGATCCCGGCCGGCACCCCGCATGGCAGCGGAGTGGGCAACGTCGTCCTCGAGGTCAGCGCGACGCCGTATCTCTACTCCCTGCGGTTCTACGACTGGTTGCGCCGCGATGCCGCCGGCGGCCAGCGGCCGGTCCACGTCGGTCACGCGTTCCGCAACCTCGACCCGGCGCGCACCGGTGCCGCGGTGCGCCGCGACCTCGTGCCGCCGCCGCAGACCGTGCACGCCGGCGAGACGGCGCGCGAGGAGCTCCTCGGCTCCCTGCCGGAGATGTTCTTCGAGGTGCGCCGGATCGACCTCGACCCGGGTGGAGTGTTCGACGACGACACGGCCGGACGGTTCCACATCCTCACCGTGGTGGAGGGCGACGGCATGCGGGTCGAGCCGGTCGCCGGGGCCGGGCACGGGCTGGCCTACGCCGAGACGCTCGTCGTCCCCGCCGCGGTCGGGGGCTACCGCCTGCACGGTCTCGGCGACGAGCGGGCGCGCGCGGTGAAGGCGGTGGTGCGATGAAGCCGGAGCGGGTCCCCGTCCTCGAGATCGGCGGTACGCACGTTACCGCCGCCTGGGTGCGGACCGGCCGGTGGGGCGTCGAGCCTGGGTCAAGCACGCGCCTCCGGCTGGACGCCGGCGGGTCGACCGACGAGGTGCTCGCCACCATCGTCGAGACGGCGACCGCGATCGGCCCGGCCGGCGGGGCCCGCTGGGGGGTGGCGATCCCCGGGCCGTTCGACTACGACCGCGGGGTGGGCGACTTCCGGGGCGTCGGCAAGTTCGCGGCGTTGCACGGGGTCGACCTCGGTCGCCACCTCGGGCGGGCGCTCGGCGCCCCGACTGGCTGCTTCGGCTTCGTCAACGACGCGCACGCCTTCGGGATCGGCGAGTGGGCGGCCGGCGCCGCGCTCGGCCACCCGCGCGCGGTCGCGGTGACCCTCGGCACCGGTGTGGGGTCGGCGTTCCTCGTCGACGGTGTGCCGCAGGTCGCCGGGCCCGGGGTGCCGCCGTCGGGACGGCTCGACCTGGCGCAGGTGCGCGGCCGCCCGCTCGAGGAGCACGTCTCCCGGAGCGCGATCCGGGCGGCGTACGGGCAGCACTCCGACGCGGCCGGCGCGCAGCCGGGGCCGCCCGACGTACACGACATCGCGTCGTCGGCGCGGGCAGGCGACCCCGCAGCCACCGCGGCACTGGCCGGGTCGCTCACCCTGCTGGGCGGCGTCCTCGCGCCGCTGGCGGTGGACTTCGGTGCCAGCGCGGTCGTGGTCGGCGGGTCGATCGTCCGGTCCTGGGACGTGGTCGCCGGGCCGCTGCGCGCGGGGATGGACGCAGCCGCGCCGGGCTGGTCGGAGCGGTTCGGGATCGTGGCCGCGCAGCACCTCGACGACGCGGCGCTGGTGGGCGCCGCGATGCACGCTGTCGGTCAGGGGGCGTGCGCGTAGACGACCGGGTTGAGCTCGTCGTTGGCCAGCAGGTCGCCTTCGGTCAGCGAGCCGGCGTAGTCCTCGCCGAGGACCCGCACGTCGCGGGTGCCGTTGAAGAGCACCCCGTCGGGCATGAACGCGACCGTCATCGCACGGCGGCGCCCCGGTGTCATGTTTGCGCCCGCGCCGTGGACGGTGCGCGCGTTGTGGATCGAGGCCCCGCCGGCGGGCAGCGGGCACGGCGTCGGAGGGGTGGCCGCCTCGGGGTGTGCGGCGAACACGGCGCCGAGGTCGGGTCCGAGGTCGCCGGCGGCGGTGAGGGCGAGGCGGTGGCTGCCAGGCACGAAGTAGAGGCAGCCGTTCTCCAGGGTCGAGGCGTCGAGGGCGACCCAGACGGTGCACGAGTGCGGGGAGTCGAACGGCCACCACGGCAGGTCGAGGTGGTACTGCGTGGGGGACCCGTAGGGCTCCTTGACGAGCGCCTGGTCGAGGTAGATGCGGACCGCGTCGACCCCCTCGAGCTGGGCGACCAGCCGGCCGAGCCGATGGTCCTCGACCATCCCCTTGGCTCCGGGGTTGGTCCGGCGCAGCTGCATCCGCTGGGTGAAGACGTCGGCGCGCGGGGTGCCGACCTGCGCGTGCGCGTCGGACACCGCGGCGTCCACGACCTGCCGCCAGTGCGCGAGCTCCTCGGCGGAGAGGAAGTCCGGCACGGCCACGAACCCGTCACGGCGGTAGGCGGCGATCTCCTGATCCGAGAACATGCTGCGCATTTGAGTCCTCCCGGTGTTGTTGGTCGGGACAACCGTGCACCCGTGCTCGGGTGCGGTCGATCGGTGCACCGGCCATGTAGATGCGAGATCCTGCTGTGGTGAGAAGCCATGAAACGCCGTCGCCCGCGGTGCGCATCCTCCTGACCGGGCACGAGCGCCGCGAGGCGAGCTGGTGCTGGCGCCCGCGCGGCACGCCGACCGCCCTGCTGGTGCACACCCGGGCCGGCCGCGGCGTCCTGCGGGCTGGCAGCGGCGACGACGAGCAGGTGGTCGCAGCGGGCGACACCGTCCTCTGGGCGCCGGGGGTCACGCACGACTTCGGCACCCGCCCGGGGACCGAGCCGTGGGAGATCGTCTGGGCGCACTTCCGGCCCCGCGAGCACTGGGCGGACTCGCTCGCCTGGCCGACGGTGGGCGGCGGCGTCGGGCGGGTCCCGGCACCATCGCAGCTGCTCCGAACGCGGGTCGACGAGGCCCTGCTCGAGATGGACAGCCAGGCCAGCAGTGCGCTGCCCCGCGCGACCGACCTGGCGATGAACGCGCTGGAGCGCGCGCTGCTCTGGCTCGACGCCGCGAGCCCGGGCGAGCAGCTGCTCGACGACCGCGTGCGCGAGGCGGTCCTGTTCGTGACAAGCCACCTGGACGAGCCGCTGGACGTCACCGCGATCGCCGACGCCGTGCACCTGTCCGCCTCGCGGCTCACTCACCTCTTCACCGAACAGCTCGGGACCTCACCGGCGCGCTTCGTGGAGCAGCGCCGGATGGAGCGCGCGCAGGCACTGCTCGAGTCCAGCTCCATGCCGGTCGGCGCGGTCGCGCGAGCGAGCGGCTTCAGCAGCCAGTACTACTTCGCCAGCCGGTTCCGCGAGTTCGCCGGCATGACGCCCAGCGAGTGGCGTCAGCGGGCGCGCAGGTAGGCGGTCGAGGCGGCGAGCGCCTCCTCGGGCGGCCCGGACAGCCGGCACTCGTAGGTCAGCTCGTGACCGAAGCCGATCTCGTCCAGCGCGGCGAGCCAGCCCGCCCAGTCGAGGTGACCGGCACCCGGCTCGAGCCGGTTGGAGTCGCTGACCTGGACGTGCACCAGGTGCTCGCGAGCCGCCCGCAGCGAGGCGGGGGGATCGGCCTCCTCGATGTTCATGTGGTAGCTGTCGGCCACCACGCCCAGGCCCGGTGACCCCACCTCGGTGCACAGCGCGACCGCCTGCGCGAGGGTGTTGACCATGTGGTCCTCGTAGCGGTTGAGCGGCTCGAGCCCGATGACCACCCCCTCCGCCTCGGCGTGCCCGGCGAGCCCGGCGAACGCCTCGACCAGGACGGCCTGGTCCTCCTCCTCGCTGCGCGGCGGGTCGAAGGGCGGCAGGCGCCGGCTGAACATGCCGTACGACGCCGGGGTCATCACCAGCCGGCCGCCGATGGCCGCGACGGTGCTGAGCTGGGACCGGAGCTGGGCCTGCGCGTCGCGGCGCCGCTCGGCGTCGAAGTCGCCGACGAAGTAGGTCATGTCGACGCAGACGGTTGGTATCGGGACCCCGTCGGCAACTGCGCGGCGCAGCTCCGGCAGTCGGGCGGCGAAGTGGCCGTCGCCGCGGCCGCGCAGCTCGATCGCCTGGAAGCCCAGCTGCTGCGCCGTCTCCCACTTCTGCTGGAGGGTGTCGCCGGGGAGCAGCTGCTCCTGGCAGGCCAGCCGCAGGCCGGGTCTCATGCCTCGGCCGCGGGTGGTGAGTCGCCGGCGGTGAAGTCCAGGACGACCTGCAGGGCGTCGCCGGGCGCGCGGTCGAGCAGCTCGTAGGCATCCGCAACCTGCGCCGCCGGGACGACGTGGGTGACCAGCGGGACCGGGTCGAGCCGCCCGTCGTGGACCAGGCGCATGAACGTCTCCTGGAGGCGCCCGACCGTCCAGCGCGAGGCCGTACCGGTCGGGACACCGCCGATCTGGGACGCGACGACCTGCACCCGGTTGAGGTGGAACTCCTCCCCGAGCCGCAGCCCGGCGCCCTCGCCCTGGTAGAAGCCGGCAGCCACCACCCGGCCGTCGACGCTCACCGTCCGGACGGCCTCGTGCAACGCGCGGTAGGAGCCGGAGATCTCCACCGCCACGTCGGCGCCGCGGTGCCCGGTCAGTGCGCGCACCGTCGCCGCGACGTCCACCTCCGGCGAGAGCACCTGCCCTGCTCCGGCTGATAGCGCCGCCGCTCGCCGTGCGGGCACGCCGTCGACCGCGACGACCACGGCGCCGCTGAGCACGCCGAGGCGGGTCACGAGGAGACCGATCACGCCCTGGCCGAAGACGACCAGCGTCTCGCCGAGGCGTACGTCGCTGGCCAGCACCGCGTTCAGCGCGATGGCGCCCACCCGGGCGAACACCCCCGTCATCGGCGCCGACCCGGGCGCGAGCACGTGCGTACGTACCGCCTCGGCCACGACCACGGCCTCCTCGCGGTGCCCCCAGATCCCCCACACCAGGTCCCCGACCGCAGGCCCGCTCACGTCGGCGGCGACCTCGACCACCCGACCGACCTCGGAGTAGCCCCACCCGTCGACCGGGTAGCTGACGGTCGAGGCGCCGGGGACGAAGAGGCGGTCGTCGGCGTCCCAGCGGTGCGTGAGGTAGGGGTTGGTCCCCCGGTACGCCGTCAACTCGGTGCCGGCCGAGATCCCGGAGTAGGCGGTCGCCACCCGGACCTCGCCGGGTCCGAGGGAGCGCGCGGGCTCCTCGACCAGTTCGACCAGCCGGGGGCCGGCGAACCGCACCACCCGCGGCATGACCAACCTCTCAGACGGCAACTGCTCGGACGTCCGCGTGAACGTAGCAGAGCCGAGGTCGGTCAGGGCTGCCACATGATCTGCGACGTTGACGACCGACACGCCGTACCCGTCATCGGAGAGTCTGCGGGCAACGTCGCAGACGATCATGTCTTTGGTCAGGGTGCGGCGCGGTAGAGCACCGGGGTGGTGGCGGTGTCGGGGACCTGTCCGGGCGCGATGCCCGGCATGTACCGCGTGATCGAGTCCACCTGGTTCGGGTTGACCGGTTCGGCCACGGTCAGGCCTGCATCCAGGTAGATGACGGTCATCACCCGGCGGGGCGTCTGGCTCCCGTTCGGCCCCGCCCGGTGAAACGTCCAGCCCTGGTGAAAGCTCACGTCTCCCACGTCGTAAGGCTCCTGGGACACGTCGAAGCCTTGGGCGGCCAGCGCGACCTGAATCTCCTGCTCCGACTGATCGCTGATCTCCAGGTCTCGTCCGACCTCGAAGCGATGGCTCCCCACGGCGAAGGACAGCGCGCCCATCTCGACCGGCGTCTCCTGCAGGGGGATCCATGCCGTGCAGCACCGGTCGCTGGACAGCGGCCAGTAGTACTGGTCGGCGTGCCAGGGCGTGATGCCGCCGCCGGTCTCCTTGTAGAGCGCTTGGTCGTGGTAGAGCCGGACGCCCTCGACGCCCATCAGCTCGGCCGCGAGGCGGGCCAGCCGGGTCGAGAACACGAGCCGGCGTACGACCTCGCTGTGCCGCCACAGGTTGCCCACCTGCAGGAACGCCTTCTGGTAGGTGGAGCGCTCGGCCATCGGCAGGTGCATCGTGTTGAGCTCGATCACCTTCGCGGTGACCTCCGGCTCCCAGTGCTCGATGGCGTCCCGGCTCAGGACGGCCGGCAGCCGGACGAAGCCCTCCTCGTCGAACCGGCGGACCGTGTCGGGGTCCACCGGATACCGGGACCCGATGTCGATCTGTGCGCTGTCGTGCCCAGTGGTGAGTGTCATGCCGTCCATCCTCGGGCGGTCGGCCGATCCGGCGCCACGCCTGCGTTGACCGGTTCCGGTACTCCGTTGCCTCGCCCGACGTCTCTTTGGTCGCCCCAGCGGTGCGTTGAGTACGGTCGGAGGCGTGAACCCTCCGCTTCGCACCGTGCGGCTGGAGCTGTTGCCGACCGAGCCGGCGCACGCCGAGGCGCTGGCCACCGCGCTCGCCGACCGCGCGCTGAACGAGCACATCGGCGGCGAGCCGAGCACCGCCGAGCAGTGGCGCTCCCGGCTGGGGCAGTGGGCGGACCGTCGATCACCGGACGGCGGCCAAGCCTGGCTCAACTGGGTGGTCGTGGAGCGGGCCGGCGGCGCCGTGGTCGGCTGGCTGCAGGCGACGGTCGTCGGCTCGAGCGCGGACGTCGCGTACGTCGTCGGCACGCCCTGGCAGGGCCGCGCCTACGCCACCGAGGCGGCCCGCGCGCTGCTCGATCACCTCGGTGCGACCGGCGTCACCGAGGTCTCCCCTCTCGTCGCGCCCGCCAACGCGCCCTCGGCCGCCGTCGCCAGGCACCTCGGGCTGAGCCCGGACGGCACCGAGGTCCACGGCGAGCTGCGCTGGTCCAGGTGCACCTAAGGAACGACGGCTGGCGGCTGACCGGTTCCGGTACTTCGTTGCCTCACCGGACGTCACCTGGGTCTCCCGGCAGTGCGTTGAGTACGGTCGACGGGTGCGCGCGTCGTACGAGCCGGTGGCGGTGCCGCCCGCCGCGTCCTGGCAGCACCGGGTCCTGCGGGAGACGAGCTTCGACTTCTTCTGGCACTTCCACCCCGAGGTCGAGCTCACCCTGATCACGCGCGGGTCGGGCACCCGGATCGTCGGGGAGCGGATCGAGAGCTACCGACCGGGTGACCTGGCGCTGATCGGTCCGCATGTCCCGCACGCCTTCGTCTCGACGCCGGGCACCGCCGGTCAGGAGGCGATCCTCGTCCAGTTCCGCCGCGACTTCCTGGGGGCCGAGCTGTTCGCGGCACCGGAGTTCGCCGGGGTGGCGGACCTGCTGGACGCGTCCGCCGCGCTGGTCGAGGCCACGCCCGAGGTGGCCGGCCGGCTCGCGGGGCTGGCGGCCCTGGCGCCCGCCGCTCGTACGGTCGCATTGCTCGACCTGCTCTCCGTCCTTGCTGACGGCCCGGTCCGCACGCTCACCGATCCCGGCGCCCGTCACCAGTGGACGCCGGCGGCCCGGCAGCGGATGGAGGCAGTGTGTGCCTACCTGCAAGCCAACGTCGTGACCGACATCCGGCTCGACTCGGTGGCCCAAGTCGCGCACCTCACTCCGGTGGCGCTGAGCCGTTTCTTCCGGCGCGCCATGGGCCGCACGATGACCGCGTACGTCACCGAGCTGCGGGTCGCAGCCGCGTGCCAGCTGCTGCGTGACACCGACCACGCGATCTCCGAGGTCGCGACCCGGTGCGGCTACGGCAACCTGTCCAACTTCAACCGGCGCTTCCGGTCAGTCGCCGGGTGCAGCCCCCGCGAGTACCGCCGCGCCCTGGCCGACGCCAGCCAGCCGAACCGCTCGACCGGGAACGCGGTGAGTTCACTCGTCGAGGACGACCCGACGGTCCTCCGTCAGTGACCGGCTGACCGCGTCCAGCACCAGCTGCAGCGACAGGCCCCGCTCGACATCCGCGCGGACCGCGGTGCCATGGCGAACCGCGCCGGCGAACTCGGCGCACAACACCGGCCAGCACGCGTCGTGGTCGATCCCGGCGGTGTCCCAACGAGCGCTGCCCTGGTCGGAGAACACCTCGACCCGGGTCAGCGCTGAGTCGATCGCGACCGCGCAGGAGAGCGCCAGCTGGCCGACTCCGTCGTCGTGCTCGGTACTCACCGTGAGGTACGTCCTCGGGTCACCCGTGGCCCGTACGCTGCGGATCGGTCCGGCCGCCGCATCCACCAGGTCCACCAGGTGCGGTCCCAGGTCGAGCAGCGCTCCATGGTCGAGGCGCCACGGCGTCGTCGATGCCCCGCCTCGCAAAGTGAACCCGTGCAGGTAGGCCGCGAGCACGCCCGTGATCGGTCCGTCGGCCCGCAGGCGTGCTGCCCGGTCGAGGAACGCGCCGGTGCTGGGATGGAACCGCTTGGTCAGGACCAGGATGTTGGGCACGCCGGTCGCGCTGACGGTCTCGGCTAGGCCGCGCGCCTGGCGAAGGTCCAGCCCGAGCGGCTTCTCGAGCATGACCGCCCGCCCGGCCCGGGCGGCCACCGGTGCGAGGTCGGCCTGGACGTCCGGAGGGACCGCGTAGGCCACCGCCTCGCAGACGTCGAGCAGCTCGTCGTGGCTGCCCACCGCGACACTGCCGAAGGCGCGCGCCAGATCACGTGCCGCATCCGGCTTGCGGGCCCATACCGCGGCCAACCGGGTCTGCGGACCCCGAGCCAGCATCGGTGCATGCATCGCTCTGGCCCAGGGCCCGGCTCCGACCAAGCCTACGGCCACCGGCTCACCGGACCACGACGCGGGTGACGGCAAGGTGCTTCAGACGGTCACTTGTAGTGGATGACTGACAGGCTGTTCTTGCCGATCCGTGAACCACGCCACCCATACGTGGCTGACTTCGGCCATCCCGTCCCGGGTTGTCAAGCCCGGCATGTCGTACTCCATGAACTCGACTCCGCGGGAACGCAGCTCTGCGATCTCCGAGGCGATGTCATCGACGCGCCACGAAGACTGGGTCTGCTCATCAGCCGTCCCCGTCGTGCTGGCGGAGATGAAAGGGCGGCTTTCGGCTCCGCACCTGAACCAGACCGCCTCGTCTTGTTCACGCACGATGTCGAATCCTAGCGTCTGTGCGTAGAACCCTTGTAGGACGGAACGAGGCATTGTGTCGGCGGCGCGTGAAAACTGACCCCCTGACGGCGCTTGGGTTCGAGTGCTCGTCGCAACACCACCGCAGTGGAGAGGGTGTCGCGATGGGACGTCGTGGGCGGAAGGGGGTCAGTTTTCAGCCGCCGTTGACACATTGCGCAAGCGTGGCCTGCCTTCAGTCCGTGCGGACGATGGCAGCTTCTGTGGGCGAGCGTCGACCTGTGCCCTAGTCGGTCGTTGATCTGGATCGACGAGCCGGGGCGGGTCTTCGTCGCGGTCCACGGTCGCAGCCAGTTGACCACGACGATCCTCACCGCTCTGCAGGTGCGCGACCTGGTGGAGCGGATGCTGAAGTCCTCCGGGCGCCGCGTGGATCTGAGCAGCCCGTTCGTCGACGCCACCCTTCCGGACGGCAGCCGGTTGCATGTGGCGATCCCGGACATCACCCGCCGTCACTGGGCGGTCAACGTGCGCAAGTTCGTGGTGCGCGCGTCGCATCTGGAGGAGCTTGTCGCGCTCGGTTCCCTCACCGCACAGGCGGCCCGCTTCCTGGAGGCTGCGGTCGCCAGCGGCCTCAACGTGATCGTCGCCGGCGGTACCCAAGCTGGGAAGACGACATTGGCTCAACTAGACGATGTGGCGTGTCTAAGACGACACACGCCATCATGCGCTCTGTACGGGTCGAGCCGTCCGTCACGGAGGTCGACCCATATGCCAGCCCGCTACGTCGAGCCGCCCGAGCCACTACCTATAC
>JBBSNM010000049.1:0-20531 GCA_038232655.1 Propionibacteriales bacterium
ATCACCCCGGCCTGGTCGGTGTCGATGCTGCCGGCGCACAACGCCGCCCCGGTGGCCGGGGCGTGGGTGGCCAGTTGGCACGCCGTGCGCCACATCGTCTTGGCGCGGGCCGGGTGTGCCCGCAGCTGACCCGACAACCACGCCGTGCCGCCGGTCGCGGCCGAACTCTCCGGCAGCTCCCGGCGGGCGCACTCCGCCACCACCCGGGCCCGCAACCCCGCCGCCCGAGCCGCCACCCGGTTCGCCGCCCGCAACACCTCGCACAACTCGGCATCGCCGGCCGACCACAGCGCCACCCCGGCGCCGGCGCCCAGCTCGCCGGGGGCGCCGACCACACTGCGGGCGCCGCCGTCGCTGCCGGGGTCGACCCCGTCTCCGACCGCGTCGCCGATATCGGACGCCGTCCCGACCAACTCGTCCAACACCGCATCCAACCGCGCGCACCCCGCCAGCGCGGGATGCGCGATCGCGGTGTCGACAGGGCTGCTCATACCCTGAACCTAGAGGCGACCACCGACATTTCGGGCCCTCCGGGCAGGGCTGTGCACCTCAACTTCCAGGAGTTTTCCGGCGCTCTTGAGACGGTGCACCTCACGAAGCAGCCACATACCTGGCCGGACATCCAGCGTTCCTGCGGTCGGGTGGATGGAGCTGCGTCAGGTCACTCCAGGCACCGTGGCGCCCCTCACCCCCTGGATCCCGCCCACGGGTAGTCGACCTCCCGGAACCGCGCCAGCCCGTCGCGCAGCAGCCGCCGAGCCGCCGGCAGGTCGCCGCGTTGACGGGCCAGCAGCCCCCGGTCGTACAGCGCCCAGGCGACACCTCGTCGGTAACCGACGCTGGCATGCAGCTCGCCGGCCCGGCGGTAGTGGTCCGCGGCCTGCTCGAAACGGCCGGCGTCCCGGCAGGCGTGGCCCAAGAACGCGCGCGCGATGGCCGCGCGCCGGTGGTCGGCGGTCTGCTCACTGGTCGCGAGCGCCCGGCCCAGCAGCCGCTCAGCTGCGGCGGCGTCGCCTCCGGCCCATGCGAGGATCCCGGCCGGGAGCAGAACACCGGCCAGTTCCCCGTCGGCCAGCACCGGCTCCGCGGCGGCCAGCGTCTGTTGGACCAGCGCCTTGCCCTCGCCGAGGAGCCCGCGGGTGTAGGTGTACCAGCCGAGCGCCCCGGCTAGCCGGACCGCGTCCGCGACCGCGCCGGTGGCCAGGGCGTGCTCGTGGGCCGCCCGCAGGTTCGGCGCCTGCTCGCCCATCCACGCCCACCAGAACTCCTCCTCTGGGCTCGTCTCGGCCTGCACGGCCAGGTCGGCGAAGTACGACGCGTGCCGTGACTTGGTCCGGCCGGCTTCGTGGTGCCGGTCCAGCTGCTCGGCGGCGTACTCGCGCAGGCTCGCCAACAGGGCAAACTCGGCGGTGTCCCCGCGGTCGGACCGGCGGATCAGGCTCTTGTCGACCAGCGAGGCGGTCAGCGCCAGCGTGTCCTCGCCCAGCTCGCTCACCCGTTCGGCAGCGGGCAGGGTCCACCCGCCGACGAACACCGACAGCCGGCGAAACAGCGTCCGCTCAGCCGGGCCGAGCAGATCGTGGCTCCACGCGATCGCCGTACGCAACGTGCGGTGTCGCGCCGGCACGTCGCGGAAGTCTCCGGCGAGCATCGCCAGCCTGTGCTCAAGGCGGAAGGCCAGCTCGGCGGCCGGGAACACCCGCAGCCGGGCCGCAGCCAGCTCCAGCGCGAGCGGCAGGCCGTCGAGACGCACGCACAAGGCGACCATGGCGGCGGCGTTGTCGCGGGTCAGCGCGAAGTCCGGACGCACCGCCCGGGCGCGGTCGACCAGCAGCGCCATCGCCGGGGTGTCGGCCAGCTGGTCAAGGTCGGCGGTGTCGTCGGGGTGCGGCATCGCCAGCGGCGGCAGCGGGTACTCCCGCTCCGCGGCCAGGTGCAGGCGCTCCCGGCTGGTGGCGAGGACTCGCACCCGGGGGGCGGCGGCGAGCAGGCGTCCCAGGTCGGGAGCCATGGCCACCACGTGCTCGCAGTTGTCCAGCACCAAAAGGAGCTGCCGCCTGGCCAGTGCCGAGCCTAGGGGCGGGCCGGTGGGGCCGGTGGGGCCGGTGGGGCCGGTGGCGTCAGTAGGGGTGCCGGCGACGCCGAGGGCGCTGGCCACCGCGGCGAGCACCAGTGCCGGCTCGCGCACCGGAGCAAGGTCGACGAAGACCGCTCCGTCGGTCAGCTGGTCGGCAACCTCGCCCGCCACCGCCAGCGCCAGCCTCGTCTTCCCGACCCCGGGAGGGCCGGTGACGGTCAGCAGCCGGGTGTGGCCGGCGCTGACCGCCTCGCACAGCGACCGCGCCTCGGCGTCGCGGCCGATCAGTGGGCCGACGGGGGCAGGCAGCGTGTCCACGCGAGCGATGGGGCCGCCATCAGAGTCCGTTTGCGCGCTCCTTCCATGCACGGGCGACGGTACGGCCGTGCCGTCTGTTCGCGCCACCGTGCGCCGCAAGCGGCTGCGGCGGCGACGCGCGGCAGCAACCGCGGGCCCCGCCACGGTGCCACACTGTTCGCGTGAGCGAGCCGTCCGCACCGATCGACGCCGCCGTCGAGGCACTGCGTCGTGCGGGGGCGCGGTTCGCGTACCTGCACGGCAGCCGGGCGACGGGCACGGGCCGGCACGACTCCGACACCGACGTCGCTGCCAGGTTCGGCCCGCAGGCACCGCAGTCGTACGAGGTGGACGTGCCGCCCGGCGTGGACCTGCTGGTGCTCGACCAGGCCCCGCTCGAGCTGGCGGGGCGGGTGGCGCACCGTGGCCGGCTGCTGTTCTCCGACGACGAGGTGGCCCGGGTGCGGTGGGAGGCCACGACCCGCAAGATCTACTTCGACAAGCTGCCGCGCATCACCCGTGCGCACCGCGAGTTCAGCCAGGCCGTGCGTCGTGGTCGATGAGGTCCGCGGGTCAAGTACGCCTTCGTCACCGCCATCGAAGCCATCATCGACAGCGCTCAGCACATCTGCGCCACGCAGGGCTGGGGACCCCCTGCGGACAACGCCGGAGCCGTGCGCCTCCTCGGCAGGCACTACGCACTGACGGCGGCAACGGCGGAGTCGATGCGGCTCGCCGACGGGTTCCGCAACGTGCTCGCCCACGAGTACGTCGAGGTTGACGACTCGGTGGTACTGGCCCGATTGCACGACCTCAGCAGCCTCGACGAGTTCGTCCGCGAGATCGCTGAGTACGTCGAGCAGGCCTGATCCGGGACCCGCCGAACCCGACGGAGGCCGCCCGCAGGCCGGCGCCTGCCTGTGCCGGTGACCACCCCCTGCCATAGTGCAGGGCGTGAGTGCCTCAGCAGAGCTGTACGCAGCGTCGCTGGACCGGGCGGCGAACCGGGCCCGGCAGTGGCTGGCCTCGGTGCCGACGCGTCCGATCCCGCCCCGCCGCGACGCCGACAGCCTGCTGGCCGACCTCGACGGCTCGCTGCCGGAGCAGCCGAGCGACCCCGCCGCCGTCGTCGACGAGCTCGCGGACGTCGTCGAGCCGGGGTTGATGGCGATGCCGTCGGGACGGTTCTTCGGGTGGGTGATCGGCGGCACGCTGCCCGCCGCGCTCGGCGCGGACTGGCTGACCAGCGCCTGGGACCAGAACACTGGCATGCGCTTCGCCACCCCGGGGACGGCGGTCGTGGAGGAGGTGGCCGGCCGCTGGGTGCTCGACCTGCTGGGCCTGCCGTCCACCGCCGACGTCGGGTTCGTCACCGGCGGGACCATGGCCAACTTCACCGGCCTCGCCGCCGGCCGCCAGCGGGTGCTCACCGACGCGGGCTGGGACCTGGACCGTCACGGCCTGACCGGCGGCCCGAGGGTGCGGGTGCTGGTGGGCGCCGAGCGGCACATCACCGTCGACCTGGCCCTGCGCTACCTCGGGCTCGGCGAGCCGGAGGCGGTCGCCGCCGACAGCCAGGGGCGGCTGCGGGTCGACGCCCTGGCGGCGACGCTCGCCGAGGCCACCGGCCCGACCATCGTCTGCCTGCAGGGGGGCAACCTGCACTCCGGAGCGTTCGACCCGTTCGAGGAGGCGATCTCCCTCGCGCACGCCCACGGCGCATGGGTGCACGTCGACGGCGCGTTCGGGCTGTGGGCGGGCGCCGCGCCACGGCTGCGGCACCTGACCGCCGGGGTCGCGGCCGCGGACTCATGGGCCACCGACGCGCACAAGACCCTCAACGTGCCGTACGACTGCGGGATCGCGATCGTCGCCCACCCCCGTTCGCTGCACAGCGCGATGGGCAGCCAGGCCAGTTACCTCGTCCGCGCCGGTGCCACAGGCGACCCGATGGACCGGGTTCCCGAGCTGTCGCGGCGGGCCCGCGGGGTGCCGGTGTGGGCGGCGCTGCGCTCTCTCGGACGCTCAGGTGTCGCCGCCCTGGTCGACCGGCTCGCCGCGAACGCGCAGGCGCTGGCCACCGGCATCGGCAACCTCGACGGCGCGGACATCCTCAACGACGTGGTGTTCACCCAGGTCTGCTGCACGTTCGGCGACGACGCGCGTACGCAGGAGGTGACGGCGCGGGTGTTCGCCGACGGCACCGCCTGGATGTCGGGGTCGCGGTGGCGCGACCGGGCGGTGCTGCGCGCCTCGGTCAGCAACTGGTCCACCGACGACGACGACATCGCGACTTCGGTCGAGGCCGTACGGCGGGCCACGACCCCCCCTAACGTCATAGAGAACGAGGCCCATAGCGCTCGTTCCCTATGACGTCCTGGGTGGGGCCTGGCGCTGCCCGGCGGACTGCTTGACTGGATCGGTGACGTCGTTGCAGTCCTGGCTTTCCGCGCTCGACGCCGACGACCTGGCCGTCACCCTCCAGCACCGGCCGGACGCGCTGCGCTGTGTCGAGCCGCGGGGGCCGGCCGAGCTGGCCCAGCGGTTGGCCGGCGGATTCTCGGTCGCGGACGCTCTCCAGCAGGCACATGCCCCGGTGTTCGAGCTGCTCGAGGCCCTGCTCGTGCTGGGCGTTCCGCGCCGCGACGCCCTGGTCGACCTGCTCGACGACCAGCACACCGGCGACCCAGCCGAGCACGACCAGCGGGTCGACCGGGTGCTCGGCTGGCTGCGTGAGCGGGCGATCGTGTGGCCCGGCACCGCAGACACGCTGGCCTACCCTCCGGTGCTGCACGAGCTGATCCCGAACCCCCTGGGGCTCGGGACGCTGGCTCGGAGGCTGCTGGGTGGCGTCTCCGCTCCGGCCCTGAACGCGATCCTGGTCAAGTTGGGCCTGCCCCGGCAGAAGACCAAGCAGGCCACGGTGGATGCGGTGGTGGCGGGGCTCGCGGACGGCCATCGGGTACGGGCGCTCGTCGCCGCCGCACCAGGCGCCGTCGCCGATGAGCTCACCCAGATGGCGCTCGGTGCGCCGGCAGAAGGCACCGCCACCGGCCGAGACACCACCGACCGAGAGGCCCGGCAGGCGGCGTGGGAGCGGCGCCGGCGCGCCACCCAGTGGGCTGGCGAACGCGGACTGCTGCAACAGATCTACTGGGGCAGCCAGGCTGAGCTGCCGGCGGAGGTGGCACGTGCGCTGCGCGGGCCGGACTACCGGGCGCCGTTCCACCCGGTGGCGCCGACGCCACGCCCGCACGCGGTCGACCCGACGGCCGTGGCGCGCGAGTCGGCCGGTGCGGTGTCCGCCTTCGCCGACCGGTATGTCGCGGCGCTCGACCTGCTCGCGCGTACGCCGGTGAAGGGACTGAAGACCGGCGGGGTCGGCGCCCGGGAGCTGACCCGGCTCGCCAAGCAGACCGGGGCCACCGAGCCGCAGCTGCGGCTGGTGCTTGAGCTGACCTACGAGGTGGGGATCCTGGGGCTCGGCGCTCAGGTCGGGGTGTCCGACGGGTTCGCCGACTGGCGGTCCGGCGAGCCGGCGACCCGGTTCGTCGAGCTGTTGTGGAGCTGGTGGCAGATGGCGGGGACGCCCACCCAGTCCCGCAACGACGACGACAAGCCGAGGCCCGTCGGGCAGCGGCCCGAACCTTGCCCGTCCTGCCTGACCGCACGACACGGCCTGATCGGCGCTGCCGCCGAGCTGCCTCCCGACACGGCAGCCGACACCGCAGACCTCGTTCGGGCGATGCGGTGGGCCCGACCGTTGGCGCACCTGGTCACCGCGGATGGAGAGCCCGCCGCCGTCGTCGAGGCCGAGCAGCTGGGCGTGCTCGCGCACGGCTGCCTGACCGAGCTGGGCCGCGCCCTGGCCGCCGGCGACGTCGACGCGGTCGGTCGGCTGGCGGCCGACGCGCTGCCCGCGGCGACCGACCGGGCCACCTTCGGCAGCGACCTCACCGTCCTCGTCGCCGGACAACCCTCGGCCCGCGTCAGCGCCACCCTCGACGCCGCGGCCGACCGGGAGAGCCGCGGCCCGGCGACGATGTGGCGGTTCACCCCCGCCAGCGTGCGCCGGGCGCTGGACGAGGGTGCACAGCCCGACGGCCTGCTGGCCGATCTGCAGGCGGTGGCGACCGCCGGGCTGCCGCAACCGCTGCGTTACCTCGTGCACGACGTCGCCCGGCGGCACGGCTCGGTGCGGGTGCGCGAGGCGCAGACCGTGCTGCTCGCCGACGACGAGGCGCTCGGCGCGCAGCTGGCGGCAGACCGTTCCCTGCGCTCGCTGGGCCTGCGGCTCGTCGCGCCGACCGTGCTGCTCGCCGGCCGCGACGCCATCGCCACGACGGCGGCACTGCGCAAGACCGGCTACCTGCCCGTGCGCGAGGACGACGCAGGCGTACGGGTGGTCGAAGGGGCCCAGCAACCGGCACCGACTTCGACCGCACGCGGACCCGGCGGGTCACGGCCACGACCGGTGCAGCCGGCGGCGGAGCCGGTCGACCCCGCCGCTGCCGCCGCCCGCATCCTCGCGGGTGACACCGAGGACGACGTGATCGGCTCGCAGAGCGAGGCGCTGATCGCCGGACACGCTCCCCGGCTCGGCATTCCCGACGTCCGCCTGCTGGCGCACGCCGTCGACACCGACGGCGCCGTCACGATCGACTACGTTGCGGCCACCGGTGGCCGCACCCGGCGCACGGTCAGCGACATCGAGCTCTGCGGCGTGCAGATCATGGCCTGGTGCCACCTGCGCACCGACGAGCGGCAGTTCGCGCTGGACCGGATCCAGTCGGTGTCCCCGGCGACGCTGTCTTGAGGGCGCACGTCAGCTCGGCGTCAGGAGGTACCGGTCCCGCTGGGCGATGATCGCCGCCCGGCGCTCCGACACCAGGTAGCGCGGCGAGCCGAGGTCCATCCCGCCGTACTGGTGCGGGTTGATCCCCGCTGCCTTGAGAAGCGTCGACGCCCGCTGACCGGGGCTGCCGCTGACACCGAAGTGCGCCGTCAGCTCCTGCACCTCCAACCCGGCGTCCCAGCCGAGCAGGCGGTTGGCCTTGCCGATGATCCAGCAGACCGCGGCCGCGGCGGTGTGGGCGGCCGCGGCACGTCGGAACACCGCCGGGTCACCCGCCCCGACGTCGGCGAGCAGACGACGGCAGGCCGTGCGGCACTCGGTGTCCAGCAGCTCCGCGCAGCAGCCGTCGACCAGCACCAGCACCTCGTCGACCCGGTCGTGGATGTCGTCGGGCAGCCGCGTCCAGTCGAACGGCTCGTCCGGCAGCGGGTCGTCGTCGAGGGTGTCCAACGCCTGCGGACCACCGACCGCGCGGCGCAGCGAGTCGAGCATGATCTCCTCGTACGACGGCAGGTCGTCCCCAACGGGGTCGAGCTCGTCGTCGAGCAGCCCGGCGGCGGCCAGCAGTGCCTGCGGGCCCTGCGGCCGCGGCGAGCGGATCGCCTGCTGGTAGTCCGGCTCGTGCTGGTCGATGGCGGCCAGCGTGTCCCGGGTCAGGTCGGCGGAGATCCCGGCCCGGTCGTGTGCCCAGGCGACGTAGGCGCGCAGCAGGTCCGGTGCGGCCGACAGGTACTCCGCGTCGGCGACCAGCTTGCGCGGGATCCAGTCGAGCAGCAGCAGCTCCACCGACACCGAGCTCCACCGCAGCGGGTCGCCGTTGGCGAAGTCGGTGCCGAACCACACCAGCATCTCCAGCAGCCAACGCGGGTCGGGGGCGTCCAACTCGTCCGCGTACGGCGAGGCGAGAAAGTCGGCGGCCAGCCGCTCGCGGTCGGCGTCGGTCCACTCGGTGCGCTGCCAGCCGGTGCCTCCGGCCGGCATGATGCCCGCCAGCCACTCCACCAGCGGGCGGCACAGCGGCCACGTGTCGGACTCCAGCGGCGGCCACATGCGCACGCCGACCTCGACCGCCTCGTCGATCTTGGCGCGGGCCTCGGCCAGGTCGATGTCGGTCAGGCTGGTGTCGGGGTCGTCCGCCGCATCAACGCGACGAGCTCACCCACCGGCTGATCCACGACGAACGCGTCCTTGACGACCGTGCCCAGGTTGTGGTCGACGTAGACCAGCGCGGTCAGCTCCTCGCCGCCCGGCAGCCTGGCCCCCACCATGATGTCGTCGCCGTCGCCGAGCACGTGGGTCATCTCCACGGCGCGGTAGACCTCGGTGCTCTCTAGCCCGCCCACCCACGACGGCATGGGGTGCTGCCGGCGGGCCACCTCGCGCCGGATCCGCACCGCGGTCAGGTCGTCGGCCGCCAGCACGGCGAGCACCCGCAGCGCCGCGGTCGTCGCCGGCAGGTCCACCTCGAGGAAGGACTCGATGATCTCCTGGACGCTGGTGACGGGCTCGTCGCCTGGCTCGAAGGGGTTCGCCCGGCGCGGGTCGAGCGCGGCGACGATGCCGCCCACCCCCTGCAACAGCGCCAGCGGGTGCGGCTCGGCGAGCGCCTGGTCGAGCTGCGCCATCAGGTCGAGCTCACCGGGCTCCTGGGCCGCCGCCTCGTACGGCTGCTGCGGGCGGGGTCGCCGGGCGTGCACGCGCTTGCGCTGCTGGCGCCTGCGCGACTTCTCCGACCCGCTTCTGACTCATCGCTCCGCACGCTACCGAGCGGCGCGACGCCCGGCGCACACGGGGCTGTGGACAACCCCTCGACCAGCCACAACCGCTGGCAGGCTGGTCGACATGGCCCGAGGCAGGCACCATGGGAGCCGTGACCACCGTGCAGCAGAGAGGGGCGCCCTTCACCCGGGCAGAGTTGGACGCGCTGCCCGACGATGGTCGCCGGCACGAGCTCATCGACGGGGCGCTGGTCGTGACCCCGGCACCGCGGGTCTCCCACCAACTGGTCGTCGGCGAGCTGCACCTGCTGCTGCGCCAAGCCTGCCCCGCAGGCCTTTACGTGGTGCTGTCGCCGTTCGACGTCGCGCTCAGCGACGACACGGTGCTCGAGCCCGACCTGCTGGTCGCACGCAAGCAGGACTTCACCGAGCGCGACCTGCCGGCCGCTCCCCTGCTCGCGATCGAGGTGGTCTCCCCCAGCACCCGTCGCATCGACGCGACGCTCAAGCGCGCCCGGCTCGAGGCGGCCGGCTGCCCGTCGTACTGGCTGGTCGACCCCGGCGTGCCTTCCGTGCTGGCGCTCGAGCTGGTCGAGGGAGCATACGTCGAAGCTGCACACGTTGCGGGGGAGCAGACCTGGCGGGCGACGAAGCCGTTCCCCGTCGCGGTACGGCCCAGCGCGCTGACCGCTCCGCTGCGCTGATCGGCCCCGACGGGGCACCGCCGCTGTGCCGGCGGACCTGACGGTGCTGCGCGTCAGCTCGGCAGCACCGTGAGCAGCGGCTCGAGCACCGCCTCCTCGTGGACGGCGACACCTCGGCTGCGCATCGCCTGGCCCAGCGCGCCGTCCCACGCGGGTGTTGCCGGCGCACCCTGCAGGGCAGGGCCACCGTCGCGCACCCCGCGCAGGTAGTCACCCGCCGACATCAGCCAGGGTCGGCACCCCACCTCGGCGACCAGCCGGTTGGCGATGCCGACGCCCGGCCAGTCGAAGTCGCCGTGGTAGGCGAGCCGCGCTCCGGCCGAGCCGAGCCGACCGAGCACGTCGAGGGTCACCAGCCCGGGGTTGCCGGACGTGCACACCACCGCGACGTCGCCGCCCCGGGTCTCGGCCACCGCCTCCAGGACCCGCGGGTTCTCACAGACCAGCACCCACGTCCCGACCGGCAGGTCCAGGCCGGACCGCGCCAGGTCCCAGCCGGTGAGGTGGACCGGGGCTGCACCCTCGGCCGCCAAGCCGAGCCGGCGGGCGAGCTCGTCGGTACCTGCGGGTCGCAGCCCGAGCGTGAGGCAGGTCGAGGACACCGAGTCGGGGCTGACGCCGAAGGTTTCCCACAGCAGCCGCCGCTCGCTCGCCGACGCCGGTGCCGGCCCACCGGCCGCGGCCGCCAGCGCACGCAGCACCAGCGCCGCCAGCGTCCGGCCGTCGTCCAGGGCGTGCGCGTCACCGGTCGCCTGCGCGGCGAGCTGCGTACGCGAGGTGGCCGGCCGCTCGCCGCCGGCGGTCAGCGCGGTGGCCAGCTCCAGTGCTTGCACGAGCACACTCGCCGGGTCGGTCTGCGACGACACCCGCGACATCAGCCCCGAGCGGCGCACGCCGGCGAGCCAGTCCTCGACCCAGGCCAGCGCACCCACCTGCGGATGCGTCCGCAGCCACTGCCGGGCGGCGGTGTAGGGCTGCTCGCGTTCATTGGCCAGCGTCGAGCGCTCCGCGGACCGGTTGCGGACCGGCCCGCCGAGGCACTCCATCACCGCGACCAGCCCGCCCGCTCGGGACCGCTCGCGCAGCACGGTGTCGAGGGCGGACATGTCGACCCGGGCGTGGTCGTCGACGACCGGGCGGCCGATCAGCCCGCTGACCGCGTGCCTGGCAGTCCGGTCCAGACCGGCTACCCGCACCACGCCCCGCGGCTCCACCCCGTTGCGCTCGAGCCGGTCGCGGGCGGCCTGCCACAGCGGGCGCAGCGCCGGGTCGCGTAACCAGTCGGGCAGATCCTCGCTCACGCGCCGACCGCCTGCAGCCGGGCGCCGTCCCACGTGTAGCGGTACTGGGCGATCCCGCGCTCGGCCGGGTCGCGCAGGGCTTCGTAGATCGACAGCGAAGGGATGGTGTCGTGGTCGCCCCACAACCGCTCGCTGGTGACGACGAAGTCGAGGTCGAGGGAGACCAGCAGGCCGAACAGCAGCGGGTGGGTGCGCACGTCGATCTTGGGGAACGCGTCGTCGAGCAGGACGAAGCGCGGTGCGTGCGGGGCCGCGCCGGCCAGCGAGGTGAAGTGCGCCGCCGCGGCCGCGAACAGCGGCAGGTAGCACACCACCTTCTGTTCGCCCTGCGACAGCGGCGAACGGCGGTGCAGGTCCTGCCAGCGCCCGACCAGCTCCGGTCGGGTGTAGCGGATGCGGAAGGCGTACCAGCGGCGGTAGTCCAGCGCGCGGGCGAGGTGCTCGGTGTACGGCTCCTCGGGCGCCTCCGTCCGCGACGCCTCGATCAGCCGGTGCAGCGAGTCGCGCAGCTCGGCCCGCTCGTCGGGCAGCAGCGCCCCCACCGGCTGCCCGAGCAGGTCGACGGCACGCTGGGCGTCCTCGGCGACGTCGTCGCGGAGGGTCCACGTGAGCCGCACGGCGATGCCCTGGGAGGTGGTGACCCCGCCGAGCAGCCTGTTCATGCTGGCGACCAGGTCCTCGGCGTCGAGCCGGCGGCGGCGCAGCACCTCACCGAGGTCACCGATCAGGTGCTCCTCGAAGAGCCGGCGCTCGCGGTCGGTGAGCAGCTCGCGGTCGCGTCGTACGGCGGCGGTCAACCGGTCGGCGAGCACCGAGATCGGGTACTCCCCGCCGTCGTCGCGACCCAGTGCGGCCAGCAGGTCGACCCCGGCGGTGCCCGGTGCGGACACGACGCGCGGCTCGTGATCGGCGGCGTCGCTGGTCGCGACGTCTCGCCAGGCGGCGTGCACCGCTGTCGCGTCGGCTGGCCTGCCTGGCTCGGGCAAGGCGGCGAGGCGACGGGCCGCCCGCAGCACCGCGGCGGGCACGGTGGCGTCGGCGGTGACACCGCGGGCCAGCTCGTAGACCACGTCTGTGCTGTCGGCCGCGTCGGCGGGGACAGGCCCGGAGTCGTCGGCTGTGGCCTCGCTGCCCGCCGGGTCAGCGGCGGCCGGCCCGTCGACGTCGGCGGCGACCAGCAGGCCGGGCGCGTCGCGCAGCTCGCCGAGCGCTTGGGCAGCGGCCACCACGACGAGGTGCTGCTCGCGGTGCCGCTGCTGGGCGGTGGTGTGCTCGCTCCTGCCGCTGCCGAGCAGCTCTCGGCTGCGGTCGAGCTGTGCACGCAGCCGGCGTTCGGCATCCTCCAGGCCAGCGACCTGCGCCCGTACCTGGGTCAGCCGCTCCTGCAGCTGGCGGACGTCGGCCCCGGCGGCCGCGCGCAGCTCGTCGCGCTCGGCGGCCAGCCGGTCGGCGGCAGACCGCCCCTGCCGCGCCTGGGCGCTCAGCCCCTCGGCGAGCTCGACGGAGGTCTGCCACCCGCGCCAGTCGCGCACCCACCGGTGTAGCCGGTCCTGCAGCTGGCCCGCGGCGTCGGCGTGGCGGGTCGCGCGGGCCGAAACCTCCCGTAGCTGTTCGCGCCGGGTGGCGAGCGCTTGGGCGGTGACCGGGAGGCCGTGCTGTGTCGCCAGCTCGTCGAGGCGGCGGTGCAGCTCGGCCGCCTCCACGCGAGCATCCCTAGCCGCCTGCTCGGCCTGCTGGGCCGCCGCCTGGGACCTGTCCAGGGTGGCGCCGCGCTCGTCGAGCAACGCCCAGGCGGTGAGCAGGGCGGTGTGCTCCGGCACCGCCGCCAGCCAGCCTTCGACCCCGGTGCGGCGCTCCCGCGCCGCGGTCTCGGCCGCGTGGGCACGATCGCGCTGCCCCTCGGCGGCGCGGGCTTCGACGTCGACCTCGGCAAGGCGGCGGCTGCGTTCGCTCGCGCGGGCGGTGGCCCCGACGTACTGCGCCGCCTGCTTGCTGGCCCGACCGACCAGCGGCCCGAGCCGCCAGGAGCCGTCGACGCCGACCGCTGCCGCTGACCCCGCGACCGGTTCACTCGCCACCCGGGCGAGGACCTGCTCGACCACCTGCGGCGTGACCGGGCAGCCCGCAGGCGGGTCGGGCCGCAGCAGGCGACCGAGACCGGCCCCGTCGGAGACACTGGGGCCGGCGGCGAGGACCACGTCGTCGCGGTCGGCGGCGAGGGCGGTGCCGTCACGGCGCACCCAGGCGTCGAGCAGCCCCGACGCCTGCAGCGCTGCCTCCAGGCCGGCGCGCTGCCGCGGCGGCACCGCCTCGTGGAAGTCGAGCAGCCGCCACAGGGCCGCACCGGCTGTAACGTCCCGCGGCGTACGCGGCAACGACGGGGCCGGCGGCGCGGGGTCTCGCTCGGCCTCGATCACCCGGCGCCGCTCGGCCAGTCTCGCCAGCAGCTGCTGGGCGGCGACCCGCTCGGCTGCGGCGCCGGCCTCGGCGCTGCGCAGCCGCGCCAGCTCGGGCTCGGCTGCCGTCCTGGCCAGGGCGCCCAGCGTCGGGACTGCCGAGGCGGTCAGCTCCGGCAGCTCGAGCGGCACGCCCCGGCTGTCGGTATGCCAGGCCCGAACCGCTGTGCCGAAGTCCTCCTCGGCCGCCGTGGCCGCCTGGGCGGCCTCGTCGCGCCGGAGCCGGTCGGCCTCGGCACGCTCCGCGGCCTCCTCGGCCGCCCTCGTGCAGACCTGCCGGCGGGACTCGGCCGCATCGTGCGCACGCCGAGCATCCTCGACCACCTCGACGGCGGCCAGCCGCTCCCCCAGCGGAGCGCGCAGCGCGACCAGCGCGGTCACCTGCTCGTCGAGCTGGGAGCCGGCGGCGGCGGCCCGCTGGTCGTCGTCGAGGGTGGTCGCGGTGTCGGCGGCGGGCAGCGAGACGCTCGGGTGCACGTCCAGCTCGACCGCGCTGCGGACGACCTCGCGGCTCTCGCGGTCGAAGTCGCTCACCGAGGCGATGAGCCCACCGGCGTCGTCGCGTACGCCGCCGGCCAGGGCGGTCGCCCGGCGGGCGGCCTGGTCGGCGTTGTCTGTGGCCCGGGTCGCGGCCGTCGTCGCCTGCTCGGCGCGGCGGTCGAGGTCGAGCAGTCGCTGATGAGTGCGCGCCTCGGGGCCGGTCTCCAGCGCCCGCTGGCGGTCCTGGTGCTCGCGCCGCTCGCCGTCGGCCGCGCGCAGCCGCTGCTCGGTCTCGGCGATCGCGGCGCGGTGTCGCTCGACGGCGTCGCGGGCGTCGTCGAGGGCACGCTGGCGCCGGCCCAGCTCGCGCTGGGAGCCCGCCAGCTCGCCGGCGCGGGCGCGCACGACGCCGCGGGCGTACGCGGCGTACACCTGGGCGAACGCGGTCACCGCATCGGCCGCACGAGCGCGCCGGTCGATCTGGTCGCCGAACGCCGCCAACTCGTCGAAGGCGTCGCCGACCGAGCGGACGGTGCCGTCGTCGAGCTGCGGCAGCGCCTGGGAGAGTTGCTCGGCCAGCCGGGCGGGCGCGATGTCCTCGCCGACCTGCGGCTGGCGCAACCAGTAGAGCAGGCGCAGCAGCTCGTCGTACTGGTCGGGGGCAAGGCCGAACAGCACCTGCCCGACGTGCTGCTTGTACGGACGGGCGGACTCGAAGAAGTGCCCGTCGGTGGCGACGGCGGCCCGGCACCGCTCCTTCGACAGCGGCCCGGCGTCGTCCTCGAGCATCAGGTCGTCACCGACGCGGCGCGGGCAACAGAAGAACCACGTCGACGCGGCCCGCGCGGTCGACGAGGCTCGGATGCCGATGCCGCAGGTGAGCACGTCGTCATCGCCGTCGGGGCCCTCTCGGGCGAACTCGACCCACACGTACCCGGTGCGGTTACCGTCGTGGCCGTCGGTCATCAACCACAGCAGGCTGGTGTGGTGCTGGCCGGAGGCGGTGATGCGCAGCTTGTCGCCGTCGAGGACGAACGGCAACAGCATCTCCAGGGTCTTGGACTTGCCGGCCCCGTTGGCGCCGCGCAGCAGCAACCGGCCGCCGGCGAACTCGAAGACCTGGGAGTCGTACTGCCACACGTTGAGCACCCCGGCCCGGTGCAACCGGTAGCGCGCGACCTCGGGCGCGACGGCGTCGGTGCTGCGCAGCGGGCTCATGGTTCCTCCTGCACCACGTCGCCGAACAGGGCGGGCTGACCGCCCGCCGCTGGCGTGGTGAGCACGGGCGCGGCACCGAACCGGGCCGCGGCGGCGTGCAGCCGCCACCCACCCCCGGCTGTGACCCGGACCAGGCCCACCGTGACAAGCAGGCCCTGCGCGTCGGCTCGCACCCGCGCGGGGTTCTCGCGGTACTCGCGACGCATGGCGACGCTCCACCGCGAGAACACGTCGGTGGCGGCGGCGAGCACCTCGCCGGCGTCGATCGGCCACCAGGTGCGCTCGGCGGTGGGCGCGTCGCCGGCGGCGTCCTTCACCCGGCGTACGAGCCAGTCGAGCCACAGCAGCGCGAAGTGCCTGGTCGAGCCGGCGCCGGGAAAGTCGAGGTCGCTGAGCTCGTCGGCGGGGTCGAGCGCAAGCGCACCCTCGGCGCGCAGCTCGAGGACCAACCCGAGGCGGGCGCGGAACCAGTCGGCCTCTCGTTGCCGGTTGCGCCGCCACCACTCCGCCTGGTCGTCGCTCAGGTCGTCGACCGAGAGCACCGGTGCCTCGACCAGCCGGCGGCGCACGGCCACCCGGGCGCCGCCGGCGGCCGACGGCAGCGCGGCAACGTCGAGCAGCGCCTCGGGTGCCTCGACCGAGCCCAGGGGTGCGGCCAACAGCAGCGCCAGCCGGTCGCGCCGGACGTCGAGCAGGGCGAGGGTGCGTTGGTCGGCCCAGTGCTCAAGGTCGCCGTCACGCTCGAACAGCACGCCCCGGTCGGTGAGGGCGAGGAACACCGCGTGCAGCGCTCGCCGGTCGGCGACCCCGTCGAGGTCGAGGTCGATGCCGGCGTCGACCGCCGTGGAGCGCACCTGCGCGACCAGCTCGTCGACGAGCAGCTGGCTCTTGGCTCGGGTGAGGGTGGCGACTGTCAGGCACAGCAGGGCGTAGCCGCGCGGAGTAAACGCGCGCCCGGAGCGTCGCAACAGCGGCCGGGTGGGATCGCGGCCGAGGCCGGCCTTGAACAGCCGGGCCGCGTCGGGCGTGACCACCAGGCGGTAACCAAGACCCTCGGCGAACAGCTGCGCCAGCTCGCGCCGATGCCGCCGGACCAGGCGCAGGTCGTCGGCACGGGCCGCGGCGGCGCGCCGCAGTGGCCCGGCCCGGCGGTCGGTGGCGGGGGCCGGGTCGGCATGCAGGAGTGGCTCGCGGAGCAGGGCGCGGGCGGCCTGACGACGCTCGGCCGATGCGTGCAGGTCGGGAGCAGCGGTGGGGCGTTCGACCCGCGGCCGACTGGTGGTGGTCATCTCGACGCCTCCGCGACTGGGCCCGATGCGTGCACGGGCTGGACACCACCGGTATGGGTCGCGTCGATCGCGAGGGTCATGTCGACCAGGCAGAGCCGCCCGGCGGGGCTCGACACCTGGGTGTCGCGGCCGGGGGTGCGCCGTACCGACAGCCAGAAGGCGGGCTGGTCGGTGACCGTGGCGGTCGCATCCGCGACGGCCGACTCCCCCACGCCCATCGGGGCGCCGCGGTCGGCGAGGGCCCGGGCGTACACGTCGAGCAGCGCGCCGCGTGCCTCGTCGGACAGCCGCAGGTGCCGCGGCTCGCCGGCCTGCCCCGCGATCTCGGCCAGCGCGGCACGCCGGCGGCGCTCGAGCGCCTCCCGGTCGGCCAACCTGGCCCGCTTGGCGGCGGCGAAGTCAGCGGTACGGCCCGAGCGCCCGACGACCTTGCGCTCACCGGAGCGTCGCAGCGTCACCGGTACGTCGGCGGGTGGCGCTCGCCACCATGACTCGGTCGGTGCGACGGGATCGGCGTCGTCGTCGAGCGCGAACCCCAGGTGGCGGCAGGAGTAGAGCCCGAACGCGGCCGCCCACAGGGCGTGGGCGGTGTCGTCGTCGGTGGCGTCGAACCAGCCGGCGAGGCGGACCAGGTCGGCGTAGCGGCTCTGCTCCCGATCGCCGCCGCCGGCAATGCGCCGCAGGTTGACCAGCAGCGCCCGCATCGCCTCGGTGGCCAGGCGTCGCACCCCGGCCGCGTCGGAGTCGCGACCCGCGTCGCCGACGAACCAGGCGTGCAGGCTGAGCCAGTCGTCGGTCGCCAGACCGCGCGCACGGCGAGCGGTCTGGCCGTCGACCGAGACCAGCCGCTCGCCGGCGTTGGCCCGCGCCACCAGCGCCGGGACCGCTGGCTCGACCGCGGCGAGGGCGTCGGCGATCTGCGGCATGTGCCGGGCGATGTCGTCGACGAAACGCTGCAGGTAGTCCAGCAGCGCGGTCTTGAACACCTGGAACTCCGACCGCCCCAGGTCGTAGCGCACCAGCACCTGCGCCAGGTAGGTGTAGAACTCACGGGTCGAGTCGACGAGGCGCTCGAACTGCGCGAACACCGTGCCGATCTCGCGGGCCACCTCGTCGGGGTCGGCACCGGCCAGCCTCGCGGCACCGTACGCCTGCAGCCGCTGCAGCCCCGCCAGGATGCCGCCCAGCATCTCGCTGGACACCTCGGTGGCGCTCTCGGCGTGCTGCAGCAGCTGCTCGACCATGCGGTGGACCAGCTCGCCACGCTGGGTCAGCTGGTAGCGGGCCCGGTTCGTGAGGTACTCGCGCAGGCTGCGCGCCTCGGTCTCGCGGGGGCTGCGGGCCAGGTTGTGGTGCTCGACCAGGTAGGACAGGCGGGCGTCGACGGTCTCGACGTCGAGCTCGAAACCCTGCTCGGCCAGCCGCTCGGCCACCTCGGCGGCGGACTGGTCGGACAGCAGCCCGGAGATGCCGCCGGTGAAGCTGCGCATGATCGCCAGATAGCTCGCCGCCTCCTCGTTGACGGCGTACCGCAACGCCTCCAGTCGCAGCCGCTGGTCTCGCTCGAGGGCCGGTTGGGACGGCGCACCGGGCCACGGGGCGCGGCTGGTGGCCGTCTCGTGGTCGTTGAGCGGTTCGAGAGCGGTGGCGGCGTCGTGGTCGTCGGCCATGACACGTTTCTACCGGCAGCCTCCGACAGGACCGGACTCCGGCTCCGCGAGTCGGCCACTTTCCGCCGATGACGGACGGCCGGTCCGCCGTGTCGTGTCAGCGGCTGGGCGATACCAGCACCGGCTCCACCACCGGCGAGGTCGTCGATCGGGCGCTGGACGCCTACGAGCGGGCCACGTTCTGGCAGGAGACCCGACGGGCGCTCGCCGAGCAGCCGCTCGACGACGAGGGGTGGGACTCCACGGTGCGCGACGGCCTGGCCGGTGACTAACGCGCGGCGTGGCGACCTGTGGCTGATCGACCTGGGTGAGCCCGTCGGTCACGAGCAAGGGTGGCTGCGACCGGCACTGGTGATGTCCGCCGACGGGTGGAACCGGCACGCTCAAACCATCGTCGCCATTCCGCTCACCAGCACGCCGCACGCCCTGCCCACCCGGGTCGAGCTGACTCCCACGGCCGAGAAGCGCGGGGACCTCCGGCGCCAGCACGCCGGCGGCGTCCATGACGCCGGCCAGCCACTCCTCGCCGTGCGTCAGCGTCGTGTAGCGGAACTCGGGGGTGTCGCTGAGGACGTGGGTGTCCCAGCCGAAGGCGTCGCGGTAGAAGCCGACGGTCGGGTCGTAGTCGCGGGTATGCAGCTCGAACCAGGCAGGGGCGACGGGCTCAGCCAAGACACCGAAGCCACGGTGCAGGCCGGGCTGCCACAGGCCGACCGCGGCGCCACCGGCATCCGTGACCACGGCCATCGTGCCGAGGTCACCAACGGCCATGGCGGGGACGACGACCTGACCACCGGTCGCGGTCACCGCTTCGAGGGTCTTGGTCGCGTCGTCAGTCGCCAGGTAGACCGACCACTGGTCCGGCGCCCCCGAGTCGGGCTGTCTCGCCATGCAGCCGGCAACCCGGACGTCGTGGTGGCGGAAGTTGACGTAGCCACCGAACTCCTCCGCCGGGTCATCGGCGGTCCAGCCGAACAGCCGTCGGTAGAACTCGATGCTCACCTGCGTGTCGCAGGTCGTCAGGTCGATCCAGCAGGGCGCTCCCGTCGGCGCGGTGTCTCGTCGTGGCATCCTCGGCTCCTTGGTAGATCAGCCCATGTCGCCCGATATGGGCCGGTAGCGATGTAGACGGTGCGACGGTGGCGAACTCATCGGTGCTGCGCTGCCCGCCGGTGCAGGGGGCGTCGTCTGGCCCGTACGACCGGTCCTAGCATGTCGCGGGTGAGCGCCCCCACCGTCGACCAGGACCTGCTGGAGCAGCGGCTCGAGCAGCACCGGCTGGAGCTGCGTGCGTACTGCTACCGCATGCTCGCGTCACCGTTCGACGCCGAGGACGCGGTCCAGGAGACGCTGATCCGGGCGTGGCGGTCCTTCGACCGGTTCGAAGGTCGCGCCTCGCTGCGGTCCTGGCTCTACCGGATCGCCACCAACGTCTGCCTCGACATGCTGCGCGGCAGCGAGCGGCGGGCGCGACCGATGGACCTCGGACCGGCCGGCGCACCGGTCGCTGAGAACCTGCAGGAGCGGCCAGAGACAACGTGGCTCGAGCCGACACCGGATGCCCTGGTCGTCCCCGCCGGCACTGACCCGGCAGCCGTCGCGGTTGCTCGGGACTCGGTCCGGCTGGCCTTCGTCGCCGCATTGCAGCACCTGCCGCCCCGACAGCGCGCGACGCTGATCCTGCGTGAGGTGCTGCAGTGGCAAGCCAGCGAGGTCGCCGACCTGCTGAAGACCACCGTCGCGTCGGTGAACAGCGCACTGCAGCGGGCACGGGCGACGCTGGGTGCGACCGAGCCGACGGCCTCGACCGCGGCCAGCGCGCTGGGCAAGGCCGAGCGCGCGCTGCTGGACGGCTACGTGCGGGCGTTCGAGGCCTACGACATCGACGCGTTGACGGCACTCATCCACGAGGACGCGACCCAGTCGATGCCGCCGTACGACCTGTGGCTGTCCGGCCGGGAGGACATCTTCACCTGGTGGCTGGGTCCGGGCATCGGGTGCCGCGACTCGCGTGTCGTCCCCACGGTGGCAGCCAACGGCTCGCCCGCGTTCGGACAGTACAAGCCCAGCCCCAGCGGCGGGCTGGAGCCATGGGCGCTTCAGGTGCTCGAGCTGCGCGACGGCCGGATCGGCGAGCTCACGTTCTTCCTGGCCACCGAGCGGATCTTCCCGCTGTTCGGGTTGCCGGAGCGCCTCGAGGCATAACGCGAACAAGTTGCCACGCCAGAGCGCACCACTCGGTGCGTGCGGCACCTCCCGGGCCGCGCAAAGGGTGCCTGAGGAACCGAGTGGTCTCGCGGGCGTCGGCGGTCGACGGGACACCCGCCGCAGGGTGGGGCGGGACCATCGCCCCACCCCAACCCAGGCTCACCCTCAGCTGCAGCCGCTGGTGCTGCCGCACCCCTCACACACGAAGCACGACCCGGCCGGGCGCATCTTGGTGCCGCAGGTGAAGCACAGCGGCGC